>DASUGI010000279.1:0-3117 GCA_036274115.1 Verrucomicrobiia bacterium | reverse complement strand
ATGTCTTTGTCCACGCCGGACAAAATGCCTCGTTTAGTGTCGGAGTAATCGGCACACCGCCAGCATATCGTTGGCGCAAAGATGGCGCGTTGCTCTCGGACGGCACTGCAATGTCACTATTGCGCACCAACGTGCAATGGCCTGACCACGGCAATTACGATGTCGTGGTAACCAATGGTTACGGAGCGGTCACGAGCCAGGTCGCCGTCCTCACCGTCAATGCCGCGCCCGCGGACGCATTCAACCCGGCGTCGGGTTCGGCGCAGGTATTTGCTATGGCGCCACAAGCCGATGGTGGGCTGTTAGTGGGCGGTCATCTGCCCAGCACTGGCAGCACTCCTCCCAATTTTCTGGTCCGCGTGAACGGTCAAGGAGTTGCAGACAACGGATTCGACCCGAACGCCGACTATTATGTTCGTTCGTTGTGCCTGCAGCCTGACGGCAAGATTCTGATTGGTGGAGGGTTCACCCTGGTCGACGGGCAAGTGCGCGAACGTCTGGCTCGCCTTACGCAAACCGGAAGCATTGATACCAATTTCAATCCCGGCAGCATCGGAAGCGGCGATGTGTATAGCCTCGTTCCACAGCCTGACGGTAGGATTCTCGTGGGTGGCAGTTACGTAACGATTGCCGGACAATATCGCGCAGGATTGTCTCGCGTTTATTCAAACGGTACGCTGGACACGCCCTTTGACCCGCAGCCTTTCGGGGGGCCGGTTTGGGCCATGGCACTGCAGCCGGATGGCAAGATTATCGTCGGCGGTTATTTCATCCAGCTCGGAGGGCAGTCTCGGATCGGTATCGGGCGGATCAACAACGACGGCACTCTGGACCAGGCCTTCAATCCCCAACTGGTTCCTCCGCCTGGGCGCGGAGGAGCGGCCAGCAGTTTGGTGCTCCAGCCCGACCGCAAAATCCTGGTTGGCGGTGTGTTTAACAGTTTGGCCGGCCACAACACCTCCTTCATCGGCCGGCTTAACACCAATGGCACGGCCGATACCACATTTACCGTCAGCGTTGCCGGCGGTTCGTATCCTGAGGTTTTCTCGTTGGCGCTGCAGGCAGACGGTAAGATTGTGCTCGGCGGTACATTCACGTCTGTAAACGGCCAGATTCGCAGTAACCTTGCCCGACTCAATCCTGACGGTTCGCTGGATGACATGTTTATTCCCCAGGCCGCCGGCACCGTGTGTGCCGTCGCCTTGCAGCCGGATGGTAACGTGCTGGTGGGCGGAATGTTTAACGCAGTGGGTGGTCAATCGCGATCATCTCTCGCGCGGCTGACTAACACGGTGCCGGCGACGCAAAGCCTGAATTACAACAGTAACACCATCACTTGGCTCCGGGGCGGAAGCAGTCCGGAAGTCTGGCGCACAACCTTCGAGACATCTACCAATGGGCTTCAATGGATCGGCTTGGGTGAAGGCACACGAATTCCGGGGGGCTGGCAACTGGCGAACGTTTTCGGCCTTACAAACCTGACCGTGCGTGCCCGGGGAGATGTGATCGGTGGCGGAGGCTTCTACAGCGGTTCGAGTTGGTTTGTTGAAAGCATGCTGATCATCGCGCCCAGGACTCGTCCAACCATCCTTGTCCACGATTCAAGCTTCGGGGTGCAATCCAATCGGTTTGGATTCAAAGTTTCAGCATTTCCTGGCCAAGTTGTCGTAACAGAAGTCTCCACTAATCTACAAGTATGGACGCCGTTGGCGATGGACTGGGTGCATTCAAACTCCTTCTATTTTCTCGATACCAGGCAACTGCTCCATCCCAGCTCTTTTTATCGCGTTCGTCTCTACTAGAACGGCGCTTCGTCGAGGCGATGCCGATCATGCCAGGATTGGAGGAGACTTTCGAAAAGATCCACGAAGTCAGAAGCGGAAATGAATCGTTGAATCTGGTTTTGAATTGTGATGTAGTCGGGCTGATTTCTCACTGTGATCCGGACTGGTGAAGCTGGCGAGTTCCCCACAAAATGGTCCATTGCCGCTGCGGGAAATCAATGTAGGCGGGCCGCCACGCGCACGAATTAGAAAGCGGTGAACCCGATGAAATGGTGAGCAGAAACGTCTGCATGAAACTCCCAGGCCCCATACCTCTCTTGCTTTTGGTACCGGGTTATCTTTCGCTTGCACCAGTTGTTTTCAAAAGGGCTTCGCTGATACCAACCTTCAAGTTCGAGTTAAGTTGGGTGTAAACTCCACTGGTTCCCAGTTCTTGTAGATGAATCCGCCGCCAGTGGAATTGGTCGCCGCCATGGGGGCGCTGCCAAATGCATGGCAAATCGTGGATGATTCCAACGTTCGCGGCGGACTCCTGGGTTACACGAACCGTCTTACGTTAGAGCGGCACCGGACCTGACCAATGGTGTTTTGCCGCCCGGTCCTGGCTATCCTTATCCTGGAAACATTGCCATCATCTTGAAACGACGCCCCGCCACAGATCTCGAACTGCCCCAGGTCGATGGACTGATGATTGCCGGTGAATTCTATAAACGCACCTCTGGCCTGGCGGGTCGTCCGCATGTGACCACAAAGATGGAAGGCGGCAATATAATCGTCTCCTGGGATGCGGGCCGGATTCTGCAAACTGCGACAAATGTGGTTGGTCCGTGGCTGACTGTTGGCAACGCATCCAGTCCCTATTCCGTGATCGCCAATGAATCCATGCGCTTCTTCCGCGTGGTGTCGTCTCCTTAGGCCTGGTCGGTGATCTTCTGGAACAGGCGGGTTTGTCTCAAGAGTTCTGCAACGCCTGCACAAGCGTAGCGGAGCGTCATTGCCAACCTTGCGGGAGAGTCCGGCAAAAAAGGAGACATTTCTCTCCTTGAAATCAGGCGCGCAAACTCTAACCCTTCAGCCCGTCAATTTTGAAATGTTAATTGCAACTCGAACTCGCTAACTGAAATATGGCCTACAAAGATGTTACGCCTCCTGCTGGGGGCAAGATCACCATCAAAGCCGGCAAGCTGAATGTGCCGGAAAATCCTGTCATCCCGTTTATACGCGGTGACGGCACAGGACCCGACATTTGGGCGGCAGCGAGCCGTGCTGATGCTTCGCTTCCATGGAGATCTCACCGAGCAGGCGACGGCGCAGGCGCTCGGGCTGAGTGTCG
>DASUGI010000278.1:0-7314 GCA_036274115.1 Verrucomicrobiia bacterium | reverse complement strand
TTGATGTAGCTCACGTGACCATCCACAAAGCCCACCATGTTCATGGCGTTGTTAAACGCACAGTTCGCGACGTCCGCAATGGGTTGTTTTGGCTGATGCCAGGAATAGGGAACGATCGCCGGCCACTCGGTCACGAGGATTGTTCTGGCAGGATGCTTTATCGAGGAAAGCTTGCGCCCGGCAATTCCCAGAATCTGATTCGTAGCAGACTTGTTGGTGGACTCGTTCGCCCCGTTGAAGAGGTAGCTGGAAAAGTTTGAAGTCGGCGGTTCGTGATTGCCCTGACGGACCAACTGAACCTGATCATCATCGCCAAAGTTGTAAAAGAAAGTATCTGCCGGGCAGGCGAACAATCTGTTTTGATTCGTCGGCGCGCCGCCCGGGCCGACGTAGCTTTGCATGAGGTTTCGGTAGTGAGCCCACACGTGATTGGTGGCAGAGGAAGGCGACGTATCGCTCGCGTCGTCGGAATACATGCGAATCCCGGCATTGATCTGACGCAGGTTGTTTGATCAAACCGTGCGTTTGGCTTTGTCTTTCGCTTTGCTCAAGGCCGGCAACAGCAACGCCGCCAGAATTCCGATGACGGCAATGACCACCAAAAGTTCGATCAACGAGAAAGCGCGCCTTGAATCCACGCTGGTTGGACCGAGCCAGGGTAGAATCGTGTCGAAACAATCTCGCCGGCTCATCCGCGTTATGAGTGCCGACGCTTACGTCTTCGCTGTCTTGAGCCAATCTTCGAAACGCAGTTTGCCAAGGCGCACCTTGGCTCCCGGTGTGGGCGTCAGACTTTGATCATTGATTGCTGCGCCAAAGTAGGTGGCCTTTGGATCGGTGACGACGGTGCGCGCGTCGCCAGTGGCTTGGAACAATTGCCGGACGAGCGTGTCTTGTCCTTTGGCTTCCGGTCCGGCGATCTCGATGATGCCATTGACTGGTGCGTTGACGGCCACCTCCGCAACAGCCGCCGCAACATCTGCAGCGGCGATAGGCTGCATTCGGGCCGGAGGGACGTTGGCGGATTGACCTTGCGTCAAGGAATCGGCAATTGCCTTGATGAACTCAAAAAACTGCGTCGCGCGAACGATGGTGTAGGGGAGTCCCGAGGACTTGATGAGATTTTCCTGGACCAGCTTCGCCTGAAAATACCCGCTGTCCGGCAGGCGGTCCGCGCCGACGACCGACAGTGCGACAAAATGCTTGAGGCCGGCCGTTTTTCCTCCCGCGACGAGATTGCGCGTGGACCTCTCAAAGAATTCCAGCACCGCCTTGTTTTCGAACGAAGGCGAGTTCGAGACGTCCACGATCACCTGCGCGTCGGTCAGAGCTGCAGCCAGGCCTTCGCCGGTGATGGCATTAACGCCCCTCGATGGCGAAGCTGCTACCGTTTCGTGTCCTTGTTGGTTGAGCAGCGCCACTACCTGTTTGCCGATGAGTCCACTGCCGCCGCTCACCACGATTTTCAGATTCTTGGTCATAGTCTTGTTTGCATTGAATGTTCAACCGTCACTGATAGCGATGATTGTGCGCTTTGTCCTGCAACAAAGTCGGAAATTATCGAGTGATGTGAGCGCTTCCCGCCTTATGAAGTTGTTGAACGCTCGCCCTCATCCCGGCCTTCTCCCCCAGAAGGGATTGTGTCATTCCGCCCAGTGTTGGAGGTCCGAGCCGGGCAGGCGAGGACACGACTACGCTGGGTGGGCGTGAAAAAGAAATCACAACCCCAACGGTTGCAGCGGTGGAGTTGGTACGGATTCAACCCCTTCAGGGTTGATGAAATGTTTGGGGCGTTGACCCAGGTTAGCTCCGCACAGGGCCGGCTCGGAACATTCAATCTTTGACCGCGTGAGTTTTGAGTGAATCCAACTCCACGAACTCCAGCACCGAGATATGGCTCGCCTCCAGCACCACTGGACAGGCCTGGCCGGCTTCAAACGCCTGCGCCCAGCTCCGCACACAAACGCACCAGCGGTCGCCGGGTGTCAGGCCGGGGAAATCGTATTCGGGGCGCGGCGTAATGAGGTCGTTGCCTTGCAGTGCCAGATAGTCGAGAAAGGGCTGGGTGACCTGACAACAGATGGTGTGCAATCCGCGATCTTCCGGTCCGGTGCGGCAATAACCATCCCGGTAAAACCCGGTCATGGGCGACTGGCAGCAGCATTCCAATTCTCCGCCTAAAACATTCGTCGGCATGACGGGAGTGTGCCGCAACCGCCCTTGCGGTCAAGCGACGGCTCGGACCAACCCTAGTCTGAAGGATGGAATCCTGTTGGGATTCGCGGCTGTTAAGGGAATTAAGCTTTGCTTTGAAGCAATCCAAAGATTGAGCGCGGAGGTTTGTCCACGTCTTTTTGCAGAGGGTAACTGGTTTTCTGGGTTGCTGGCATATCAAAGTTCCGGCTCGCCTCGGGCGCCGTGCCAGACCCGCAAGATTTCAACCAGATTTTCCGGCTTACGCAATCGGTAAACGATCCGGTAAGGTCTGACCACGATCTCGCGGATGTGCGGTTGATTGCGTTCGAGAACAATGCGTCCGATTTCAGGAAATTTCTCCAGCATGTCCACCCGGGCAAAAATCAGGTCGCCCAATTTGAGTGCGGCCGACGGGTTGTCTTTGGCAATGAAGCTGGCGATGTTGCGTAAATCCTGGCGCGAGCGGAGCGTCCAGACTATTTGGTAATCCACGACGCAAACTCCCCTTTGACCTGATTGTGCCGGACAACTTCACCGCGGTTCGCTTGCTCCTCGCCTTCGCGGATGGCGGCCAGAAACTCGATCTCCTTGCTGATGTCCTGCAATTTTGCGTCTTCAGGAAGCCGGTTCAGCAATTCAACGACGAGTTGTTTGTCGCTCATGGGCCAACAATACCTAATCACGGGGCCGCTTCAAGTCCTGCTTACAACTTCAAATCCCGATCCGTCACCGCGCCGTCGCTGGCGCTGTGACGTAGGCGGCGAATTTGGCGACCACGCCCGAGGCATTAACGGGCGCGGACGAGGCGCACATGATTCTTTTCCCCTAAGATGAGCGGCAAACCCAGACGGGCATTCTCGGCACGGAGTTGACGTGCGACACGACGAAACGCGCGTTTGGCTGGAGCGATAAAATCGTCCTTCTTGCGATGTCCGTTGCCGTTCTTCATGGCGCTCTCAATATAGCTTTGAGTTCATCTGGCGGACAAGTTTCAGATTCTGCCATTAACTTGGGCGGAATAGAGCGGCTATCCCAGACCGCCCACCGGTCAGCCAGCGGCGCGTAGTCGGAAACGAAATGATCCAAGCTCCGGGTAAATCGCCTGCGGATATCCGCCACCGGCACATCGTGCCCGCCTTTCTTGACGCGCTCATGCACGCGTGCGATGGCAACGGTTGGATTCGGCAACCAAAGGTAATGGAGGTAGATCTGAAAGCCTCGCCGTTTCGCGTGTCTGAATTGATTGAGATAAGCCATGCCGCTCAAGGTGCTTTCGAGCGCGAATGTTTCTCGCTGCGAAACAAAACGACGAAATTCTTCGAGCAGCAGCCGTCCGGCCTTGATGGCCGCAGCGCCCGTGTTTAATGGCGAAAGTCCCTGCGCAATCAAATCCGCATTCAAAAAGTTCAAGCACTTCACTTCGTGCGGAAGAAATTGTTTCGCGAACGTGGTTTTGCCCGCGCCATTGCAGCCCGCAATCAGATACAGAACTGGTTTCGGCGCGGGCATTGAGATCTTAAAGTTTCAAATCTCGATCCGTCACCGCGCCTTCGCTGGCGCTGGTGACGTGGGCGGCAAATTTGGCGAGCACGCCGCGCGGGTAACGCGGGGCGGGCTTCTTCCACGCTTTCTTGCGCCGGGCCAGTTCCTTCGCGGGCACATCGAGAGTGAGGGTGCGCTTAACGGAGTCGAAGATGATTTTGTCGCCGTTCTTCACGAGGGCGATCGGGCCGCCGACGTAGGATTCCGGCGTGACGTGGCCGACGACGAAGCCGTGGCTGCCGCCGCTGAAACGTCCGTCGGTGAGCAGGGCGACGTCCTTGCCGAGGCCTTTGCCCATGATGGCGCTGGTGGGCGCGAGCATTTCGCGCATGCCCGGTCCGCCTTTCGGTCCTTCGCTGCGGATGACGATGACGTGCCCGGCTTTGACCGTGCCGTCGAGAATGGCTTTGAGCGCCTTCTCTTCGCCTTCGAACACGATGGCCTTGCCTTCAAAGCGCGAGCCTTCCTTGCCGGTGATTTTTCCGACCGCGCCTTCGGGGGCGAGGTTGCCGTAAAAGATGACGAGGTGGCTGTCCTTCTTGATGGGGTTGTCGAGCGGGCGGATGATCTGCTGGCCGTTCGGATACGGTGCGACGCCTTCGAGGGTTTGAGCCATCGTTTGACCAGTCACCGTCAGGGTGTCGCCGTGGAGCAAGCCGGCGTCGAGCAGCGTCTTCATGAGCGGGCGGATGCCGCCGATGGCGACGAGCGCGCTCATGCTGTATTTGCCGCTGGGCTTGAGGTCGGCGACCACGGGCACGCGTTTGCCGATGCGCGTGAAGTCGTCAATGGTGAGCTTCACGTTCGCGGCGCTCGCGATGGCGAGCAGGTGCAACACGGCATTGGTCGAACCGCCGAGCGCAATGACGACGGTGATGGCGTTCTCAAAGGCTTTCTTCGTGAGGATGTCGCGGGGTTTGAGACCGAGGCGCAGCATCTCGACGACGGCGGCGCCGGCGCGACGGCAATCGTCAAGCTTCGCGGGTGAAATGGCGTTCTGTGCGGAGCTGTTGGGCAAGCTCATGCCAAGCGCTTCGATCGCGCTGGCCATGGTGTTGGCGGTATACATGCCGCCGCATGAGCCTGGTCCGGGAATCGCACAGGATTCCACGGCGTGCAACTCTTCGTCGCTGACTTTGCCGGCAGCGTGCTGCCCGATGGCTTCGAACACGGAGACGATGTCGAGTTCCTTGGTGGCGGCGGGCAACGGAGTGCCCGCCCTACCAGCGTCGGAGGGTAGGGCGTCGCAGTCCTCTGCGCGCCGCTCAATTGTTAAGCAGCCGGGGAGAATCGTTCCGCCATAGACGAAGACGGCGGGGCGATTCATGCGGGCCATGGCGATCATTGCGCCGGGCATGTTCTTATCGCAACCGCCAATGGCGACGTAGCCGTCCATGCCGCCGCAGCCGACGACGGTTTCGATCGAGTCGGCGATGACTTCACGCGAGACGAGCGAGTATTTCATGCCTTCGTTGCCATTGGAGATCCCGTCGGAGACAGTGATCGTGTTAAAGACGATCGCTTTGCCGCCGCCGGCGTTTGCGCCTTGCTCAGCTTCGAGCGCGAGTTTATCGATGTGCATGTTGCACGGCGTGACGTTGCTCCAGGTCGAAGCAATGCCGATGAGAGGCTTCTTGAAATCTTCCTCCGTGAAGCCAACGGGATAAAGCATGGAGCGCGCGGCGGCGCGGTGTGGTCCGTCCAGGAGCGGTCCGGAGAACGGACGCAGGTTGATCTCTTTGTTCGCTGACAATTTCTTCTTCATCGGGCGGGCAGTGTGGAGAAAAAAGGGCAGGGGAGCAAGGTAGAGAGGATTACATCAAGCCATCGGTGGAAAACGCTTGTCACCATCAAAGAGGCTATGATTGAATCGACCATCAGAAAAGGCAGCTTGACGTTGGGCAATACTTTATGGGCGACTTGCGACTACTACGTCCGAGATCATTGGATCACCTCCTTGTTTTTGCTAGATGCCTGCTTTGGCTTGCAAGCCTGTGTTCTTCGGCTCTTAGCCAGACTCCCGACTCCTTCAATCCGGGTGCCAATGACGTGGTCCGCACCATGGCGGTTCAAGGAGACGGCAAAGTCCTGGTCGGTGGGAATTTCTTTTCCATTGCGGGTGTCATCCATTCTGGCCTGGCACGACTGAATTCAGACGGTTCATACGACGCTTCTTGGCCGCTGAGTGTTTTTGACGGGGTGAACTGTCTTGCGGTTCAACAAGACGGGAAGATTCTCATCGCCGGAACGTTCAGTGTGGTGTCAGAAAGCTACCGCACTCGCATCGCCCGACTCAACTCTTCCGGCTCGTTGGATCCGACCTTCAATCCCGGCGCCAGCAATACCGTCAACGCACTTGCTCTGCAACCCGACGGGAAGATTCTCGTGGGTGGCTCGTTTACCGGCCTCGCTGGGCAGATTTGCAACCGGATCGGCCGGCTCACTGCGCAAGGTCAGCTCGACAACACGTTCTCGGGCGGAGCCGGTGGCGCCGTCCAGACCATCGCACTCCAAACGAATGGCGCCATTCTCGTAGGCGGATCTTTCACTACGCTTGCTGGCCAGTCCTGTCTTCGGATCGGGCGGTTCGATTCGGAGGGCAATTTTGATTTCAGCTTCAACCCTGGGGCCAGTTCGACGGTCAACACACTGGTGGTGCAGCCGGACGGCAAGATTGTGGTTGGGGGCAACTTTTCCACTTTGGCAGGCTCGCCCTGTTTCCGAATCGGGCGTTTGAATTCTGACGGGACCTTGGACGATAGTTTCCTGGCGAGCGCGAGTAATGCAGTTCATTCCATTGCGCTCCAAACGGACGGTAAGATCCTGGTCGCTGGAGCTTTCACAACGCTCTCGGGCGTGCCTTGCGATCGCATTGGCCGTCTCAACGCTGACGGCACGTTTGATTCTACATTCAACCCCGGTGCATCCAATACGGTCAACGCGGTAATAGTGCAGCCTGACGGGAAGGTGTTGATCGGGGGCGCTTTTACCAACGTAGGAGGCAGCCTGCGCTCGAGAATCTGTCGGCTTAATAATACCGCTCCTGCCACACAGAATCTCACCATGGCGGCCTCCACCATTGATTGGGTCAGGCAGGGCACGGGACCGGAGGTGCTGCGGACCACGTTTGACAGTTCAACGAACAATCGCACTTGGGAGCCACTTGGCGGTGGTATTCGGTTGGCCAACGGGTGGCAGACCGGCCGTATGGGCCTGCCAGGTTCGGCCACGATTCGCGCGCGCGGCCATCTGAGTGGCGGCCAGAACAACGGCACGACGTGGTTTGTCGAGACCATCATCGGCCGACCGGTTATTACGGTTCAACCAACAGGCCGGACCAACGATGCCACCACAACGGCCACGTTTAGTGTCACCGCTGAAGGGCCACCATTAAACTACCAATGGCTAAAGAATGGAGCGACGCTTGCGGATTTCGGCGGTGTGTCCGGAACAAAGTCGGCCACTCTCACTCTGAGTAACCTCCTGGGTGCCGACATTGGTAATTATTCCGTGATCGTAAGCAATAGTTACGGAAGTGTGACCAGCCTGGTCGCTCAACTGAAAGTCATCGACCCG
>DASUGI010000277.1:0-10166 GCA_036274115.1 Verrucomicrobiia bacterium | reverse complement strand
ACTCAGCAAACCTGCATAAAGGCCAGCAGTTACTTCGAGGCAAAGCATGCTGTCATAGCCCACTCCAAAGCGGTGCATGATAAACGCATGCTCGCAGAGGAATCCCCTCTTTTCATCTCACTTTTTTAGTTTAGACAAATCCGCTGCCGGCAGCGCCGGGTTGGCCGACAGCACGTTCTTCGCATTGATTTCAGCACGCGCCAACCGGTTGGAGATGGATCGATCCTCCGGCTTGAGCAGCAACAGCCTCTTCAAATGAAACGCAGCCCCCCGCCAGTCAGCCTGCATCTCGCTCTCCTCGGCCTGAAACTGGTGCCACGTCGCGACCTCCTCAACGGTGGTTTCGAACTGGGAGGGATATCGGAAACGGAGTCTCTGCCAGATGGACTCCAGCGGTTCAATTTGTGCCGAGTCCAGTCCGGCGTTGAGCGCGACCGCGTTAGCGGAAAGCAGAGCCGCAATGGATATGAGATCCTCCACCGGCCGATTGTCTTCGGGCAGTTTCCAGACCCTCGTTTTGCCACCTTCTTCGACGGTTAACACGCTCTTTTTCCCCGCCAGAAATCTGGCACTCACCAGCGGGATCAGTTGGTACAAGGGTGGGGTGAGCGGATCCCCGGTTTCTGCGTTCCACACGCGCGCAGTCCGGTCGGAAGCGGCGGTGACAATCCACTTTCCGTCAAAGCTGAAGCTGGCGCTGCGCACCCGTTTGTAATGCAGCAATGGTGGAGTGACCTGGCGTCCGGTTTGCGAATCCCAGACACTGGCTCGCGCATCTTCTCCAGCCGTGACGATTCTTCGCCCGTCAGGGCTGAACGCAGCGAACAGCACGCCATCCCCATGTCGCATTTGCGGACCTATCGGCTGACCGGTCGAAGCTTCCCAAAGTTGCGCATAACACTTTTGATAGCGACCTTCCCAGCAGCAAGTGAGAATGCGACGCCCGTCACCACTGAAATCGATGTGTCCAACCGTAGCGATATGCTCCAGGGGTGGATAGGCGGGCTTACCATCGACCATGTTCCAGACATGAACTTTTTTCTCAATTCTCGCAGCAATCCGATCGCCGGACGGACTGAGATAAATCCCACCAACATTGTTCGTGGGAAGCTCCAGCGATCGCACCGTCTGGTTCACAATATGACGACAGGTCAAATCCTGGTCCGTCAGGAGCACCATTTGTTTACCATCATCACTCACCTGACATTGAACGTTTGAATTCAACAAGGTAAACCCGCTCCCTACCTCGTGGCCCGTCATTGCGTCCCACACCTGAACGATCCGATTTGACCTGCCCTCCTCCCCAGGCTGAAAGCTCGTGGTCGTGACAAACGATGCCTTGTGATTCAGTTGGATTTTTTCAACGGGCCCTTCTGGTCTGACAACGGGAGAAATCACCTCGCCCGAAGCCGAGTTGAACACTTGAAAACTGTTGGACGTTAAAGTGACAAAGCGATTCCCATCCTGGCTGTACAAGGAACTGATCGACATCGGTTGCCAGGTGCTGCCTGCCAAATCCCAAACACGAATGGATCCGTCCAGGCAAACCGTCACAAAACGATGGCCATCCGGGGAGAAACTCGCGCGAAACACCGGCTCGGCATGTCGCAACACGGGATTGGAACCCAGCGGACGCAGTTCACCACTATCCCAAAGTCTGGCGGTGCTGTCAGTACTGGCGCTAAGGATCAAGCGGTCGTCCGGGCTGAATTCAACACTGTTAACGACGCCGGCATGATTCAAGTCCGGCCGAATCTGCTCGCCCGTCTCCACGTTCCACACCCGAACCTTGTGATCATGGCAACCGGTTACCAGCCTTTGACCATCGTGACTGAAGGCAGCTGACGAAACCCACCCACGATGTTGCAGCGGCTTTCCAAGCTGGAGACCATTCGTAGACCATATTCTGGCGAGATAATCATAGCCCGCCGTGACGATACGTCGTCCATCCGGGCTGCAGCCGGCAAACAGAATCGGCGCGGTATGGTCAAGGGTCAACACGACTTCGCCCGCTTCCAGGTCCCACAGCCGGGCATAACCGTCCGCGCACGCCGTAAGCAGATGACGGCCATCCGGATGGAAGCGCACGTTGTTGACCCTGTTGGTATGACGCAAAACCGAGATTTCCTCAAAAGAGACCGCATTTACAATACGCGCAGTGACATCGTCATTCGCCGTGGCCAGAAGCGATCCATCGGGACTGTAGGTAACCCTTGTCCGCCCTACAGCTCCGCCAAAAGGTTGCCCACAAAGTTGTCCGCTCTCCAGGTCGTACACTCGGCATTTTCGGTGGTCTTCAGCAACCACCAGCCGCCGTCCATCCGGGCTGAACTCAGCGTCGTCCAGACGGATTCCCGTCGTCCAGAACTGATTGAGTTTGGGACATTGCGCGAGGGTGGCGGCGTACCGATGGCGGTGACTATCCTCTGTGTCTGGTGTCCCTCGATTAAGCCGGAGCGCTTCCGCAAAGTAAGGCAAGGCTTCCAGCAGGTTGCCGTTTTCCGTGGCGTTGCGACCGTAGGCCACGTTGGCGCCAACCTGCCGTTGCACCTCTTCCAGCTTCACCCTCCATTCCCGATAAATGTGGTAACCGACGAATGCTCCCACGAGCACGACCATCCCGGAGACACTCACGATGCGTTTCAGGGCCGACAATCGTCGTTCCAGATCCTTCAGGCGCTTCACCGACTTCCCGTTCGCGAGCACCACCAGATCCGCATGCATATCCCAGGCGGAACGGTATCGTTGCGCGGTTTCATTCTTGCAGGCATGAAGAATCACTTCGTTCAACTCCAGCAACCCTTCCGCGTCGGAAAACTGGTCGAGGATCGTTGGCAGTTCGGGGAAGTCCTGGCGGTCCTTTCCCGTACCACACTCATACAGCACCTTGCCCAGACCGTAGATATCTGCCTGCGGCGACCCGGGTCCTTCCGGTGGAATGAATCCTTCAGTCCCCACATAAGAGCGGGCTTCGTCCGCGGGAGCGACCAAACCAATATCCGCGAGCTTGGGGACGCCGTTGACAAAAATGATATTGGATGGCTTGACGTCGCGATGAACCAATCCGTGCTTGTGCAATTCCGCGAGTGCCTGGCTCAAGGCCAGGCCCAGCTGCAGGCACTCTTGCATGGGAAGTCTCCCGCGTTGGGACAAAACCTTCGCGAGCGTTTGGGGGAAGTACAGCGCCGGATCGAACGCCTGACCTGCGACCTGATCGTCTCCCAACTCCATCACATAGTAGAAGTAACCGCGCTCTTCACTGATGCCCACGTGCAACACATCAATGAACCCCTCGTAGGATCGGGAAATCGGTTCGAATTTCCGGATGCCGGAAAGTTCTCGTTCAAATGGCCGAACGTCGTCGAACCATTTCCGGTAAACGATTTTGACCGCCCGATACGCACCCATCATGTTCCGAGCCAGCCAAACTTCACCGTAGCTGCCTCGTCCAATGCGCCTCAGTAGTTGATGGTCGGGGATGGTCACCGGCCCGTCACTGAGCGACAGGTCATCCCGGTTTGGGCTACCAGATGGTTTGTAGGAGTCGTCGGCCACGCCAGGGAACAGTGTTACATGAGTCACACTAAGACTTGTTACCGGCGCGCTGCAATCCTTTTTGCAACAAGGCTTAAGCGAGTTGTTCGCGGCGGCCGACTACGCCTTCCAATCGGGCCAAAAGTCCGTGGCCGGGCGAATGTCCGCGTCGTCAGCGTCTGCCGAGCGCCGGTGCTGCACCAGTGAAGGGGCATGAACGTAAACCGGGCTCCGCAATCGGGAACCCAAACGGGAAATCCGGAAACGATGATTTCCCTCCACGGAATGCCATGAGCGGACGAAGCGTTGCACGGTTTCTCTCGAAATAAAAAATGCCCGGCTGTAACCCAGCGCCCGCGAATCCACCAGTCGTGCGTTATGTCGCAGATCCACCGCCAGTTCCTGGACTTGAGGATTATGCAGACTCGCCAGCGTAACGCTGCCACGGCGCACCGGTCCCCAGTTATGTAAATTGCCAAGCAGATGGCGGTTGAATTCCAAGCCGTCTTCAAAGAATAGAACGTAGTCAGCACCCCGTTGCAGGCTTGCCTTCAATGCGTGATAGGCGCAGCGCTCTTTCGACACGCTCCCCGCATCATCATTGATGACAACGTGCAGGGGTGTGTCACCCCAATCGGTCCTTGAAAGGCTCTCCAGGGTCTGCTGACGGGATTCAACCCGCGAAGCCGACGAGAGCATCACGGCTTCAATCCCGGGCATCCGAGTTCTGCGCCTGGTGGGGCGCCGCCGCTCGGGCTTGCGAGACAGTGCCGAAGGAATCCGCCCCTTCCAACGCCTTCCCAGATCCGACAGAAATTGCCGGCACAGTTCTTCAAAATGGAACCCGGCGACCCTGCGATTGAGCGGGAACAGATCCCACTTGTCTCCATTCCGGTGCTGAAAAATGCGGCGCCCGTCAAAATCATGTTGGCACATCGTTCCGTCCAGCCGGTGAACCGCAACCGGAACGAGCGAGTAACTTTTCCGCAACTTCCGAAACGCCAGGTGAAAGGTTTCTTTGTCACCGTGAAGGTACTGGTAATAGAAATCCGCATTCTCATTGAACCACATCGTCAGGTAGAGCGCCGACCAGCAACGCGCTTTATCCAAAACAATCTGGCCGGACTCAAACTCAGGTTCATCCGGCTGCCGCAAACCACAACTCCGCCAAATGGGAGCGGCCTTCTTGCTCTTGGGCCCCGTGCTGTCCGGCCAGAAGATCGCCCCATGGGCGCGATACTGCGGCGTTTCAAACAGGAATTCCGGGTCCACCACCGGAACGTTGTCGGCGTCCAGGAACAATACTTCCCGGAATTTCGAATGGAGAACCGCATACGCCTTGAGAATCCACCCGGACAAGCGTCGCACCGGAAACGCTTTTTTGACTTCCAGAGCGTCCACGCATTCGACGCCCAGGGGCGTCACCAGTTCCTTCATCCGCTGATCCATTTCCTTTTCACCGAGGAACCACAACTGAACCGGCAGCTTGCACCCGAGTCGCCTCAACATGTTGAGGCACACCCAGGCATTGGTGAAGTACCTGACGCCGCCCCCGCAGATCACAATGCCCCGACCACTATGCCCGCTGGGACCGGGTGGAATCGATTGAACAGCACGGTCGCAAGCCATACCCGCATTGTGAAGATTGAGCGCTTGTTGGTCGTAAAGGTTGCCTCCGGTTTTCGCAATCCCCCGCTGCGCGGCTCGGCGCTCCGGCGCGGACAGGTATTTGATCATGCCACCAGCAAAAAAGATTTCGATGCGCCGGATGACCTCGGCGGCAGTGATCAGGTGCATGCAACGCGGGAGATTATTGACCACATCGCTGCACAGGTTACCGCGCTGATCCCGTTTGTCGCCATCCCTCAAAGGAACTGTCCGATCCTTCCAGCAGCCTCCTTTCGTACAACATAAAAGCGCACCGTTGGTATGAATGAACTGATGTCCCGGGTAGGCCTCCCAGTGAGCCGGCTCACGTCCGCCGGCAATGACGACACAGGGGCGGCGCGCCGGTTGTCCGGGCTTCGTTTCGACCGCTGCGGCCAGGTGCATCAGGGACGTCACCGAACAAAGCACTCCTTGCGCATGATAAACCAGTCGAATCAACTCCCGCAGGCTGGTTTGCCCCCGCAGATCGATAACTCCATTCAGTTTGGGGTGGTGATGTCCGAGCTCACCTACCTGGACGAACTGTATCTTTCCGCGAAAGTGATCAACGACCTCTTGGTAACGTTCCACGTCCCACCATTTGATCGTGATGTCGTATTTGCCACCGGCGGCAACAATCCAGAACGGGATGTCCTTCCGAGTGACTTCATGCACCTGCGAAAACCACGCCTTTTCCTGAGCCGAAAGATGAATGTCGCCCCGATACTCCGTCGGCTTGATGGCCAGATTCAACCGCTCATTCAGGAACTCGATGAAACCATGGAGGCAATGATACGGGGTGGCATCGCATCGATTGATCAAGGGGTAGGAACACTCAATCAACTCGGCTTCGGGATCATCGTTGGCGATGGGCGTGACATAAGGGTTGTTTTCCCACAAATCGCGACACGACGTTCGCACATTGATCTGAAAGCGTCCCGGATAACAACGGCACAAATCGCGCACGGCGGCGGTCAGCATCACGAGATCGCCCGGCGAAAGATTGCACTTAAGAATCAATTTGCGCATGCCGCGGCCAGCGAACTGAAATCCCCCAAACGGGCGGCTGGTTCGCGAATTAACGCCTTCGGCGACGCTCGGCCCGGGCGTCCGGGCTTTCCGTGTCCGTTTCCGGATCGGGAACAGGACTGGCACCGGGACTGGGGCTGGGACCGGGACTCCCTGTCGGGTCCTCGGCAATGAAGGTCTGCTTGAAGCGTGGCGCTGGTTTGGGACTGTATCCGGGTTCTATCTTTTCGGTGCTCCGAGGAGGTAGCGTAGCAGGCATGTGGTTCGTTTCTGTTTTTGGCTTTTGTAGTGGTTACCGTGTCCGCTCGGCAAGCTCGAATCTCCTGCGGTGGTCCCCTGCCGCGACCAACCGGTTGCTTCACAACACACTTTGCGTACTGCTCGCTCGCATGCGGGCCGCCAGCTTCTTCAGAATCCGTCGCTCCGTCTCCCGCATGGCCCGTTGGGATGCGAAAACACAATCGGCCAGCTGCTTTGAGATTTGCCGCTGGCAGCCTTTGAACGAAAACCGGCGCTTCCCGACGATGGAATACATGCTCATGGTTGTTTACTGCTTAAATCGTTTCTTCCCGCAAATAGGTGATTTCCTTTTTGATCAGCCGGCTGACGCGGTGTTTGATCAAATACACCTTGCCGGAATTTATCTTCATCGTTTTTGCCACTTTGGCCACCGGCCATTGCTTGATCGCATAAAGGTCAAAGACCTGATAGTGCTGCGGGTCCACCTTCTTCTTGACGCGCTCCATGGCGGCGTCCAGAAGGTTCTTCTCCCATTCTTCATCCCAGGTCGCCTCCAACCTCACGCCCACCGGGTCGGCCACCTGTTCAATGCTCTTCGTCTCGGTTGATGGGTCGCGCAACCGATCGCGATCTTCAATGCGACGCTGCCGTTTGCGCAGTTGATCGGTAATCCGCCAACTCGTAAGCCGCAGCAACCAGCCCTTGAACGATCCTTTGGTCGCGTCGTACTTGAAATTCGGCATCCCTTTCATCACGGAGATGACGGTTTCCTGCACCACATCCTGCGACTCCGCATCGGTCAGGCCGGCTCTGGTGGCCGCCCCGTAAATCAATTTCCAATAAGTGTCAAAAAAGACCCGCCAGCTCTCTTGATCACTCCAGTTCGATAGCCGGCCCAGCAGCGATTGCCGCGTCGGGATGGGATCGTCGATCTTATTCATTCAGGCGCACGTCCGCATCGGGTAATACGAGCCCAAAGGTCCGATTCTTTCAACGATTTTGAATTTAGCTTCAATTTTATTGAAAAGGGCCGATTTACCGGAGCTGCTTCCATCGCACGTTTGTTGGCAACTCCCCCAAATGGGGGTGAGATCAATGCGGACGCCTGCCACGTAGCAATGCGGATTGAACCAGTTGATTGGGTTTTCTAGGCTTTTTGCATTCATACGACCACGATAAAGGGAATGCCGTTCCGACCCGGTGAGGCGGTGCATTGCAAGTGCCCCGAAGGCAAATGCACGCTCCCTGACGGATTGGAAGCCGGCAAGCCCGCCAGAGTCATTGCCACGTATTTAAACAAAACTTACGTGCTCTACGAAGGGAGATCTTACCTCGTCCCGACGGCCTGTGTTCACCGCGAGAGAAAAAGCGTCCGGTGATCCGCCGCTAAATCGCCTGAAACAACGCTGAAAGCCGCTTGCCTCGGGTGCGCATAGTCAACCTCAACGAATCCCTGTTCTTCACTGACACAAGCCATTTTTCGTCCCTGAAGCCGCAAAATCATTCCCA
The DNA here is from genome assembly GCA_036274115.1 of Verrucomicrobiia bacterium. GTDB lineage: Bacteria > Verrucomicrobiota > Verrucomicrobiia > Limisphaerales > JADLHS01 > JADLHS01. Next base: position 2,207 of record DASUGI010000277.1, on the reverse strand, counting down.
GCATGCGACGATTGTCGTATATGCGCTTTTGGAAGTTTTTGTTAAGCGTCTGCTGAATCCAGCACCTGATCCGACAAGTCCTGGACGCCGATCGGCCATGAATTGAAGATGAACTACTCGCTCCCGCACTTCACGGGCTATCGCTTCGGCCTGTTCAACTACGCCACCCGGGAGACTGGTGGCTATGCGGACTTTGATTACTTCCGTATCAGCGAAGGAATAACCGGGCGGTAACGAGCGGTTATTGAACCTGATTATTGGCTGCCTGCGACGGGGGCAAAGCAGAACATGCCCAAAGCTTCAACACTCACGCGGCAATGTCGTGCAATTCACGTTGGAAGAAGATGATTGTTCGCAGAGGGGCAAAGATCCCCCATGTAGCATTCTTCGCAGTTGGGTTTCCTGGGTTTACACCAGTTTCGACCAAGTTCCCAGATCGGCAGGTCCATTAAGCCGGGGAACTCCGGATGAAGCGCCTTTGCCTTGTAGATGATCTGCTCAACAGATGCGTCCGTCGGACAAAGCTGTAATCGCCCGAAAACCCGACGAATATGTACGTCCGCCGAAATATCAATCGAAGTGTAATCCGAAAGTGGAACTTTGAACTCCCGCGCCAGAATGTTTGTCGCCATCGTGGCAATCTTGGGGCCGACGCCATCGAATTTCAGAAACCGGTATACCACCTCGGCACTGGAGGGGTTGCCCGCCCAGATGCGGCTGGCATCACCACCGTAAGCGCTCTTGATCCGCTGGACGGCCGAAGGAAAACAGCCACTCATGATTTCAACGAAACGGTGAAGCGGCTCGGGTTCGGACATCAGACGGGTCACATCAACACGGGAAAGCTGCAACAAGGTTTCCATCGAGAAACCGCCGAGCTTTTGTGAAATTCGATATGGAATTCGCCAGGCGATTTCCGCCTTTACCTGGCGATCCATGATGCAGGCCAAAACAAACGCATGCGGATGTGCATCCAGATCGTTTATCAAGTCATCGGCAGCCGGATCGTTTGCAAACTGGACCGGTTTCCTTTCGGCCCTGAATAGCGTGCTTCCGTGTTCGACCAATCTATTGGCGATGGCGGTCATCTTGACGAACTTTCAGCAGGATGAAAGCCAGGTTGTAGAGCGGAAAGGCCGAGTCTATAACGCGAGCGAACCAGCGGTAATTTGCAACGGTCCTAATCTCTCGACGAGTTGGAATCGTGCGACGGCAACTCAGGCAAGCCTAGCTCTTTGAGAAACTGATTATGCTTGTCCCTCGCGCTGGAAATCGTTTTCTCAATGTCAACCAGCCTGGCATGCGTGTCGGTAAGGACGACTTCCTCCTCCGCCTGCGCGGTGCTGATGTAGCGGGAAATGTTGAGGTTGTAGCCTTCTTCCGCGATCCGCTCCATTGAGATGCGCTTGGAGTAGCGCTCCTCCTCTTTCCGGAATTTGTAGGTCTCGACGATTTTCTCAATGTGCTCGTCGTTCAGGAAGTTCTGGCGCTTGCCTTTCTCGAAATGCTCGGCGGCGTTGATGAAGAGAACGTCGTCCGGCTTCTTGCACTTCTTCAACACAAGGATACAAACCGGAATGCCGGTGGAGTAAAACAGGTTGGGCGGCAGACCGATCACGGTATCAATGTGGCCGTCTTTCAGGAGCTTGGTGCGGATGCGTTCCTCAGCGCCGCCACGAAAGAGCACGCCATGCGGCAAAATGATGGCCATGACGCCCTGATCTTTGAGGTAGTGAAAGCCGTGCAGAAGGAAGGCGAAATCGGCGGCGGATTTGGGCGCCAGGCCATGGTTTTTGAAACGGACATCATCGCCCATGTCATCCTTGGGCTCCCAGCGATAGCTGAAGGGCGGATTGGCGACGATAGCATCGAACTTCGGCATCTTTGCGGGATTGGTCTCGCGCAGAAAATCCCAGTCATTAAGCAGCGTGTCGCCGTGATAGATTTCGAACTCCGTGTCCTTCACCCCATGCAGCAGCATGTTCATGCGCGCCAGGTTGTAGGTGGTGATGTTCTTTTCCTGGCCAAAGATTTTGCCAATCGTGCCGCCCTGGTCTTTCAATCGGTGACGAATGTTGAGCAAGAGCGAGCCGGAGCCGCAGGCGAAATCGAGGATGCTATCGAGGTGTCTGACCGGGCCAGTTTTGGGCTCCTGGCTGTCGAGCGTGACGATGGCTGAAAGGATGTCGGAGATTCGTTGCGGTGTG
>DASUGI010000276.1:0-15890 GCA_036274115.1 Verrucomicrobiia bacterium | reverse complement strand
GTTCGACCGTAAGGGAAAATTCCCCATCAAGCTCAAGTTCAATGCCGGCGTGAAACAGAACGGTGGCTGGAACACAGTGGATTTTCGCGTGGCGCCAAGCGCGTTACAGCCGATCACATTGCAAGGACTGGCCGCGGATACGTTGTTTGAGTTCGCAGGCGCGGCGCGAACGGATCGCGTTGGCAGCAATTTTGTCAGCTTTCTCCCGGCGGGCGGCGCGGTGCAGTTGTCGTGGAAAGAAGCGCGCAAGGAGGAGGAAGGCAAACTGTTTTATTCCGCCGAAATGCTTTCGCAGGTGAGCGTGAGTCCCGGCTTGATGCGGCAAGTGGCGCTGCTCGATTTCAAGGTGATGCAGGGTGAACTGAGCCGAGTGACCTTGACGCTGCGGGGCGACGGCGAAGTCACTCGCGTAGCGGGTGACCAGGTGCTGGCCTGGAACGTGGAGAATTTTCACACTTTGCAAAGTGTGATAAGCACCAATGACAACGGCGGAGAACGACGCCTGGTCATTCAACTCAACCAACCCCAAAAAGATTCCTTCGCCGTGCAGGTGCAACTTCAGACCCCGCTCGGCGCGTTTCCGCAAACGACCGAGGTCATCCGACTTCAGCCTGAGGGCGCGACGCGTTTTGCCGGTTATTTTCGGATCGTGAATGAAGGCGCGGTGCGCCTTGAAGTCACGCAGGCGAGCGGCCTCTCGCAAATCTCGCCCGATCAATTTCCGGAAACTGACGCCACGAAGAATGCGTTGCGCGCAACAGGCAGCCAGCGATTCGCGTATCGCTTTTCGAGTGCCGACTACGGGCTGCGCGTTCAGGCGGATCAAATCCAACCCGAACTGACCGTCTCCGAGGTGCTCACGTATCACCACGGCCAGAACGAACTCGCCATCGAGTGCGAGTTCGAACTCGATGTGCGCGAAGCGCCCTTGCGCGAATTGTTGCTGCACGTGCCAAGGGGCTACGCCATTGCGCGCATCAACGCCTCCGGCATGAGCGATTATTTTCTAACCGAACCTGGGAGCGCCGGCGTCTCGCCGGCGAGTGCCGAAACCGAGGAAACACGCCAGCGAGACGCTGGCGCTCCCAGCGAGCTTCGAATCGTCTATGGCCAGCCGGTCGCCGGTAGGCAGGTGGTGCAACTCCGGCTCGAACGCAACAAGCCGCTGGCCGAAGCGACCTGGGTTTTGCCCCGCATCGAAGTGGCAAAAGCAAAGTCCGTTCGCGGCAATCTCGGCGTTTCGGCTGATGCCGGCTTCCGTCTCACCGCCGAACGCACGCAGGGGTTGACCGAAATCGCCACCGCCTTCTTCCCGCGAAAGACTGCCAATCTCCAGGCCGCGTTCCGCATCAGCGAGCCAAGCTGGCAGACAACGATGCGCGTTGAACGTCTTCCCCAAACGGTGCAGGTGGATGCGTTTCACCTGTTCTCCATCGGTGAAGGTGTGGCTTACGGCAGCAGTGTGTTGAACTACGTCATTTCCGGCGCACCGATTTCTACGCTGCGAGTGGAGTTATCGGACGAATACGGCAACGTCGAGTTCACGGGCAAGGATGTGCGCAACTGGCAACGCACCACCAACGGCTACGTGGTGCAGTTGCACTCGCCGGTGGCGGGCACTTACACGTTGTTGGCGACTTACGAGCGCTCGTTCAAGTCGCAGGGCGAAACGCTAGCGTTCACCGGCGCGCGCCCCCTCGACGCGCAATCCGAGTCCGGCCACACGCTCGTCATTAGCGCGTATCAATTCCAGGTCAAACCGGTGGACCTCTCGCCGGGCCTGCTCGCGCTGGAAACCGGCGAAGTCCCTGCTGAATATCGCCTGTTCTTCGATGCGCCCATTCTCGCGGCGTATCGTTATTCGGCGCGCCCGTTCAATCTAAGTCTGGCGCTGAGTCCACTTGAACAGGGCAAGTCGTTGGATCAAGTCGTGGATCGCGCGTCGCTGGTCACGCGGATTTCGAAAGAGGGCCAGGTGTTGACCGACGCGAGTTATCTGGTGAAGAACCGAGGCAATCCCAACTTTCGTCTGACCCTGCCCGCGGGCGTGGACCTTTGGTCGGCCATGGTCAATGGCGCGTCCGTCGTGCCGGTGAAAGACGGAAATGCAAACCTGATTCCGCTGCCGCAACTGGCCGACCCGAATTCCGTGTTAAAGCTGGATTTGAAACTCGCCGCGAAATCGTCGGGCGCATCGCGAGTGAGTGTGGCCACACCGGTGGTGGATGCTCCGGTGATGCTCGCGGAATGGAAATTGGAACCGGATGCCGGCCAAAGATTGGTGTACGAGCGCGGCTCATTGACGCCAGTCGGTGGCGTGTTGGACATTTCCGGGTTCGCGCAACTGGCGAAGATGTTCAAGGGCGGTCGAGCGGCAACGCTATTTGTAATCGCGTTGGCTTTGGTGGTTTTGGGTTTGGCCGTATGGCGATGGACTGCACGAGAAAGTGCCTACAAATTCTGCGTGCGCCATGTCGTCGGCTCGACCCTCGGACTCGTCATCATGGCGGGGGCATTTCTGCTGTTCCTGCAGCTTGCCGGCATCGCGAACGAGCATCGCGCCTACGCGCCGGGCAATGTGACGCTCCTGGCGCCGGTGCAACAGGCCGGCAGCGCGCTGACGATCGAGGTGTTGAACACTACGGAAAAAGATTGGGTGAGAGGGCTTCTGGCCAGCGCCTGGCCAGCGGTGTTGGCGCTCGCAATCTGGATTTATGGCTGGATGCGAACGGACGCAGCCACGAGGTCCACGGCGAAATTACTCGGCTGGCTGCTGCTCGCGTGGGCAACGCTCCGCAGCCCCAACGGCGCCATGTGGTTCATTGTTGTCATCGGCGCGTTTCTGCTCGTGCAAATCGCGATTCCGGCCTTGCGACAATTGTGGGCATTGCCCCGAAAACCGGCGAGCGAAACAGACATCGCGCCGGCCGTGGCCACGTTGCTACTCATCGCCATGATCTCCACGAGTTGCAGCACTGTTGCCGATAAGCCTACGACCACCGGGACGCGCTCCACGGTTCCCGAATCCGTCGTCCAACAGGTGCGCATCGAAGACGAGTTTGCTCTTGTGACCGCGAAGATTCGCTGGCAAGCGGAGAAAAACGCCGTGTTGCCATTGCTGATTGAACCCGCCGTGCTCACGCGTTTCACGAATCCGAATGACGCGTTCAAGCTGAAACAAGTCACGGCGGACGGGAAGCGCTTGCAACAGCTCGTCGCCCAACGCAGCGGAACTTTTGACGTCGCGCTGGAGTATCAAGTGCAGGTGGTGAAACGCGGACCGGAAAGCGGGTTTGTGCTGCCGACGACTTGCGGGCTGGTGAACCAACTCAACCTGACGGCGGTCGGACTGGACGTGGACATCTTCTCGCCGCAAGCGGTGTCCGTGCAGCGGGAACAGTCGGGCAGCAACACGGTCGCCGCGCTGGTGCTCTCGCCGGTGAACGATGCCTGGATTGGCTGGAAGCCGCGCAGCCGCGATGTGAAACGCGAGAAGGCGGTTTATTACGCGGAGATTTCACAGCTCTACGTTCCCTCGGCGGGAGTGATCGAAGGCGCGCATTTGGTTTCAATTCGTCCTGCCCAGGGTGAACTGAGCGAATTGATTTTCGACGTGCCACGCGGTACGACAATTACAGATGTTGGTAGCAGCCGAGGTAACGAGGCTCAAACTTCCCAAACCCAGAACAGCCAGAATCGCGTCAACTCGGCCGCTCCGGGTCTGGTATCGCTGTGGCGCTTTGACCCCGATGCGCGCAAGCTGCGCGTCACGTTCGCGCGTCCGCAATCGCGTCCCTTCACGCTGCTCGTGCGCTCTCAGGTAGCCAGCGGGACGCTGCCATTTGAACAAACCGTGGGGCTGATCTCCGTGAACGGCGCGGCCGGACAGATTGGGTTACTCGGCATTGCCACTGGCAATGAAGTCCAACTGGACACGGTGAACACGGACAGCTTATCGCCAATCAATCTGGAAGACTTCCCGGCCAACATCGCGCCGGCCCTTGCCGCGCAGATTCCCGGACTCACGGTGCGACGCGGTTTCCGCTACGCCGACACGAAGGCCACGGCGTCATTGAAGGCGTCGCCGGTCGAACCCGACGTGCGCGTGGAAATGCAGGATACGCTTTCGCTCGGGGAAGATCGCACGGTGCTCGCCTCCAGCCTCACGGTGGACATTACGCGCGCGGGCATCTTTCGATTGAGCTTTGTGATGCCCACGAACTTCGACGTCGAAGCCATCAGCGGCGCGGCGCTGAGTCATTGGACGGAGTTGAAGACCGACGCGGGACGCGTCATCACGCTCAATTTGAAAGGAAAAACTGAAGGCCGTCAGCAGTTCAGCATCAGTCTCGCCGGCCCGGGTGTGAAAGCGACCCGCGATTGGGTCGTGCCGCAACTCACGTTGCGTGAGGCCGGCAAACAACAAGGCACACTGCTCGTCGTGCCGGAACAAGGAATGCAATTGCAGGCCGCGACGGTGGATGGCCTTTCCCAGCTCGATCCGCAACGCTCCGGCGTTCGACAGAAAGGCGTGCTGGCATTCCGTGTGTTGCAATCGCCGTGGAAATTCGCGCTGGATCTCGAACAGGTTGATCCCTGGATTCAAGTCACCAGCCTCCAACATGCCACCGTGAGTGAGGCGCAAATGAAGATCGCCGCGAACCTGCAGTATCAGATTGAGAACACCGGCTTGAAGGCGTTTCGCGTCTGGTTGCCTACGAATGCTGAGAATGTCCGGTTCACCGGTGAATTGATCTCGGACTTCTTGCGCGTGCCGGGCGCGGTGACGAACGGGTTGGAACAATGGGAAGTGAAATTGCAACGCCGCGTCATTGGCCAATATTTGTTGCAAGTGAACTACCAGACGCTCATCGAGCATTCAGCAGCAGAGGCAATCCTGCGAGGTATCCAGGCGGCGGATGTGAATCTCCAGCGCGGCTTTGTCACACTGCACTCCGGCGGACGGGTGCAAGTGAACGTGGACGCCACGCCATCGCTGCAGCCGACCGAATGGCAAAGCATCCCGCGCGCATTGCAGCAGAACTTGCAGGCGGCGTCGGCGAACTTCGCGTTCCGACTCGCCGAACCCGCGTTTCAATTGCCGCTGAAGTTGGATCGGCACGAAGCCGTGAAGCTTCTGCCCGCGCGCGTTCACAACATCACGTTCAGTTCGGTGATTTCCGATGCGGGTGTGATGCTCACCCAGGCGCGGCTCGAAATGTCGCCCGGGGACAAGCGATTGCTCCACGTCAAATTGCCGAAGGGCGCAAGCTATTGGTTTGCCTTCGTGAATCAGAATGGCGTGTGGCCCTGGCGCGAGGGCGACACGATCCTGATTCCACTGGAGCAGCAATCGCGCAATGACAAGCCCGTGCCCGTGGAGATTTTCTACAGCAGCCAGGTTGGCAAACCCGGCGAAGGCGCACTCGACCTGGAATTGCTCGCGCCGAAGTTTGATCTGCCGTTGGAGAACATTTCGTGGCGTGTGTATCTCAACGAGAAGTGGCAGGTGAAGAACTGGCAGGGGACGTTGCAACTTGCCGAGCAACAAGTCGCGCCCGCCTCGGCGACCCTCGACCTGCAAAGCTACCTGCAAGGCGAAGCCGCATGGCAGCGCGGGAAGACGGTGGAGGCGGAACAAATGCTCGCGTTTGGCAATTCCGCCCTTGCAAAAGGCAACACCAAGCAGGCGCGACGCGCATTTCAGTCCGCTTACGGCTTGAGCACGCACGACAACGCGTTCAACGAGGACGCCCGCGTGCAGTTGCACAATTTGAAGCTGCAACAGGCGCTGGTGGGATTGAATGTTCGCCAGGCCGCCAACGCCGGTGACACCGCCGCGCTGGGCAACCTCCGGGAGTTGCGCGAAGACAAGGATTTGAACTACACGCAACAGGACGCCAAACAAATCATCGAGCGCAACAATGCCGAGGATAACGCGGCGACCATGAAACTGGCGGAGAAGTTGATTCAACAACAGGACGCCGCCATCAGCACCGCCACTGCCATCCGCGCAAACATTCCGCAGCAGGGGCGCGTGCTTACGTTCCAGCGTTCCGTCGCCGTGGACAAAGAAGCTGACCTGCACATCGGACTGGAGGCCAGCGCGGCGAAGGCAGCTTCGTGGGGTGTGCGCGGATTGATTCTCGGATTGACTCTGGCGGTGCTGGCGTTCTTCAGCTTTGTGCCTCGATGGTTCAAGCCTCACACGGCGGCGTGATGGACTCACTTTAACCCTCCCCGTAGGACAGGCGTCGCGCCTGTCTCCATCTCTTGGGGCTCAGCATAAACTAAACAGTGCAGCTTCTTCCGTTTTTTGACCTGCTCAAGCGGGAGTTTTTTTAGTTAGAGACAGGCGCGGCGCCTATCCTACTGAATCGTTCTGCCTCAGGCGACTTTGGCAGGCAAGGCGGCTGCTAAGGTGTCATGCTGACTTTAGTCCATCGGTCTCTCGGGAATACAGGGCGACTTCGCCGCAACGTTCGGTGGCGTCATAAGACCCGGCATTGCGGGCTTTTTCGCGTTGCCAGTCGCCATTCGACAAGCCCATCCTGAACCGGCAAGCAAGACCGGCCTTGTCGGAAAATGCTCACTCAGACCAAATCCAAACCATCGAATCGGTTGCTCAAAGGCTACGATCCGGAGAATTTTTTTGATGAGATGATTGATGCGGACGGCCAGGTGCGCCCGCACTACCGCCAGTTCCGGGAATTGTTCCAATCGCTCTCGCCGAAGGAGTTCGATCTCAAGCGCCAATCCGTCGATCTCGCATTTCTGCGACAGGGCGTGACGTTTAACGTGTATGGCGATTCCGCCGGCACGGAGAAGATTTTCCCCTTCGACCTGCTGCCGCGCATCATCCCGGCCGCCGAATGGGAGATGCTTGAGCGCGGGCTCGCCCAGCGAATCACGGCGTTGAACCTGTTTCTCCACGACATCTATCATGAACAGAAGATTCTAAAGGACGGCGTCATTCCGCCGTTCTACGTGCTTTCGGGAAAACATTTCCGGCGCGAGTTCGTGAACTTCAACGTGCCCAAGGATATTTACATCCACATCTGCGGCACGGACCTGATTCGCGATGACAAGGGACAATACCTGGTGCTCGAGGACAATGGACGTTGTCCCAGCGGCGTCAGCTATGTGCTGGAGAATCGGCGCGCATTGAAGCGGTCGTTTCCGCAGATGTTTGAGAGCATTGGTGTGCGGCCGGTCGAAGATTATCCACGCGAGTTGCTCAACATGTTGGAATACATCGCGCCGTCGGGCGTGGCGCATCCAACCGTCGTTCTGCTCACACCGGGGGCGTTTAACTCGGCGTATTTCGAACACACCTACCTCGCGCGGCAGATGGGAATCGAAATCGTCGAAGGCCGCGATCTCGTGGTGCGCGATGCGCGGGTGTTCATGCGCACGACCAAGGGCTTGCAGCCAGTGCATGTGATTTATCGCCGGCTGGATGATGATTTCCTTGATCCGACTGTGTTTCGCCGCGATTCGATGCTCGGCGTGCCCGGGCTGATCAACGCCTATCGAGCCGGGAACGTTTCCCTCGCAAACTCAGTCGGCACGGGCATCGCCGACGACAAGGTGGTGTATTACTTCGTGCCGCGCATGATCAAATACTACCTCGATCAGGAGCCAATCATTCCGAACGTGCCGACCTATCTGGCCAACGAAGAAGTGGACAAGCAATACATCCTCGACAACCTGGAGAATCTGGTCGTCAAAGCGGCGAACGAATCGGGTGGTTACGGCATGTTGATTGGTCCGAAGGCATCAAAGGAAGAGATCGACGACTTCCACAAGAAGGTGGAAGCCGAGCCGCGCAATTACATCGCGCAACCGACCATTTCCCTCTCACGTCATCCAACGCATACGGAGGATGGCTTGTTTGAAGGACGCCACATTGATCTGCGCCCGTTCGTGCTCTACGGAGAGAAGATTGTGACGGTGCCCGGCGGGCTGACCCGCGTGGCGTTGCGCAAGGGTTCGCTCGTCGTCAATTCCTCGCAGGGCGGCGGGAGCAAGGACACGTGGGTGCTGTACGGAGACGAGTGAGGATCAGTTAAACGGTTAAATCAGTTAAATCGTTAAATGAGTTAAATCGACCAAAGCGAGAAACCAATCACCTATTTAACTCGTTTAACCAATTACCCGTGCCGACCAATCTCCAATTTAACTATTTAACCAATCACTGTTAGCATGTTGTCCCGCGTTGCCAACTCTCTCTACTGGATGGCCCGCTACATCGAGCGCGCCGAGAACATCGCACGCATCGTGGACGTGAACATCCAGTTGCTGCTCGACTTGCGTAATCTCGACGAGAAGCGACTGGCCGAACACTGGTTACCGCTGGTGCAAACCACCGGCGACGAGAAACAGTTCTTTGAACTGCACAAGAAGGCCACGGCGCAAAACGTCACTGAGTTTCTCGTGTTCCAGATGGAAAATGCCAACTCCATCATTTCGTCAGTTTGCAACGCCCGCGAAAACGCCCGCATGGTGCGCGATCAAATCACGGTGGAGTTGTGGGAGGAACTGAACCGCCTTTACTGGTTTGTGAAGACCAACCAGGCGCGCACCGTCTGGCAGGATAGTCCGAGTGAATTCTTTCAGCATATTAAGGCCGGCTCGTTGCACATTATCGGACTCACCTCCGCCACATTGATTCACAACGAAGGTTGGTGGTTCGCGCAAGTGGGCAGCTTCATCGAGCGCGCGGACAAGACGTCGCGCATTCTCGATCTGCGTTACGATTCGTTGCCCGAAAAAGGCGTGCCCAAAACCGTCAGCCAGGAGGACGCCCTTGAATGGTCGGCGATTCTGCGTTCCTGCAGTGCGTGGGACGCCTACAAGACCATTCACGGCGCGGAAGTGAGCCCACGCCTGGTCGCCGAGTTTCTGCTGCTGAACGAAGATTTCCCCCGCTCGGTGCGTTTCTGCCTGAGCGAGTTGAACAACGCTTTGCGAAGGATCTCCGGCGTAGCCGAAGGCAAATTTTGCAACGACGCCGAGAAACTCGCCGGTCGCCTGGTCGCGGAACTTCAGTTCAGCACCATCGATGAAATCTTTGATGCGGGCCTGCACGCCTACCTCGACCGGCTGCAATCGAAGCTTAATGACATCGGCATGGCGCTGTTCAACGCCTACATCTTTCAAAACTTCAACAATCTGGAAGACGAGATCATGGTGCAACAGGAGGAACAACAGCAGCAATGAAACGCAGCGGCATCCTCACGCCGGCAACCGATTGGTTCGTTGGTGATTGATTCCTGCTCGCTATATGCGGCCAGCGTTGTACGATTCAAAGCTCATGAAACCATCACGCATGGGCTTTGATCAGTTGTCGCCGAGCTGCACGGTTGCCGTCGGCCAGGACGCAGAACAAACGAAAACGGAGGTCGCATGATTTCACAAGATCGGCTCCTCCCGTACATCAACGTCAAACTGGAGTTGCTGGGCCATCAGCCGGTGTCCACCAACCCCGAGATGCACGACTTCGTCACAATGGTCGTCGCGCAATACCGGGAGAAGGAACGTTTGCTCGCCAGCCATCTCTGTCCCGCGGACCAGCGCATTCAGACTTTCCTCTACGACTACCTGCAGGAGGTGCCCGTGCCGAAACTGCCCGTGCGCACGTTCACCCTCGATTGCCCAGGCATGGCGCGGGTTTTATCGCTGCCGGTGGACCGCGATGAATTCACGTCGGAAATCATCAGTTCGTATCGCGTCAAGCAAGGCGTGTTGCACAATCCCAGGAGCGACCGCCGCACGACTGCCGGCATCTTTCACGTGGCCGAAGGTGGTTTGCCAATTCCCGACGACAAAATCGGCGTGCCCAAAGCGGTGTTTGCCAAAATGCTGGGGCTTGCCTTCGCTGCACCGAAATCACTATTGCGTCTGCCGTTCACGTCCACTCAGCCGCAACCGGCCGAGTGTTTTGTGTCGCTGTTGCTGCGACCGCTGGTATGTCCCGAAGTGCCCGGTTTCACGCCCGAGAAGCGAATGGAAATTCGCTTCTTCGCGCCCGGCAATCTGGTCAGCAATCTGGACTTCGTTGAAAACATTTTCGGCAACGGTGGCGATCCCAACCTGCCGGAAAACGACGCGGGCCTGGATTCCGAACATTGGTCGGGTCACACGGGTTGCGTCGTGCTTGCGCCGCACCTGACCAAAGTCACCAAGAAGGAGGCCGGCTTGCCGCATTGGGATAAAGCCACTGAACGTCAGCGCCGCGACGGCGCGTGCTGGAAAGACGAGTCGGAACTCTACAACAACGGCCAGGCGTTCAAGCTCACCTGCCGCGACGAATCCGGCGTCATCATCACGATCATCGCCGACAACTATTTCGGTTATTGCAAGAAAGAGGTTAAGACCCAGATCAGCTACGCGGCGAATCTCTTCGGTCTGTGCGAAGAGGAACATGCCGGCGGCGCGCTCGCCTTCGCGGCCTATGATCTTGGCGAGGAATTCAGCGGCGACAAGCATGTCAAACGCATGGGCCATTCGTTCGCTGAGGTCAGCACCATGCAGCGTGACGTGATGGATTTGCAGCCGGACGGCTGGGCGGTGGACAAGAAGTTCCCCGACATCATTTACGTGCCCGAGGACGCGCGATTTGACCTGCACAAACAAAAGATTTCCTGGGGTGGAAAGGACGAGCACTCCATCAAATTGCTCGCCGGCAAAACCTACGTGCGCCCCTCGGGCTACAAAGTCCGGATGGAAAAGCCCGGATCGAACCGCGCGTGGCGGTTGGTTGGTTCAGTCGCCGAAGGTTTGCTCTGTCACAAGCCGTGCACCGTTTCCGGCGGCGGCAAATCGGAAATATCCAAGCCCATTACCGACGCCATTCTCACTGGCCCCGTTTTCGTGGCTCATTTCAAAAAGGACTTCGACCAGGTCGCCGAGTTGATTGATCGCGATTACAGTTCGCGCTTCAAAGACACCTCGAAAACGGACGCTCGCAAGATTCTCAGCAGCGAGCGTTCGCTGGGCTCTGTCATCAAGCTGCTCACGCCGGACGAACAGGACTACAAGCCCGAATACAACGCGTGGCTCGAAGCCATCCCGCAATACATCAAGGAACTGACCTTCGTCGTGAAGCGCTACTACAAGCCCGATTGGGGCGCGGATTGGCGGTCACACTTCAGCGTGGACATCATCAACGGCACGCCGGCCAACGAATTGAAGTGCGACAATCGCAAGCTGGTCACCACGTATCTGCGCGTGGGCTTTGATGCCGACGGCTCATGGCGCACGTTCGGGCTGCGAAAGGATTTTCATCCGGCGGTCAAAATCCAGATGGAGGACGACATCACGGCTTCAGTGATTGTTCCTGCCACGGCGGTGGGCGGTGAAGCCAATGCTGCCTCGCTCAAGTTCGCGCAGAATTGCGAAGCGCGCTTGTTCCAGCGGCCTGACGATGCCATTCATCGCGGTTACGACAAAGTGACCGAATCGGACTTCGCGCGGACCGACAACTTCTTTTCCAATTACGAACCGCTCCCGGCCAAAGTCGCGCGCGAACTCGTGGAGGACTCGATCGGTTTCAACCAGTTCACCGAGCCGATGCAGAAGTTGATTCGCGAAATCGCCGAAACCGGGAAGCCGAACTATTTCGTGTGCTCCGCGCAACCGCGTCTGGTGGACGGCAAACCCAGCAAAAATCCGCGCTACCTGCAAATCCGTCCGGACCTCCTGAACCCCCGCGAGAGTTATCTGGCGGAGGTAGGAGCGCGATTGCGTCGTCGTTTGCCCCCAGGCAAGCCGATTTACACTCCCGTCGCCGCCGTGCTGCCGGGCCGCCGCAACAATCCGCCTGAACCCGGCATCCGCCCGCTCGCGTGCTACAACCCGATTCACTACTTCGAATTGCCCGAGCTGTTCATGGAGTTCATTTGCAGCATCACCGGCAAATCGCCTTCGACGACGGGTGCGGGCTCGGAAGGCGCATTGACCAAAGGACCGTTCAACGCGCTGCCTCCGATTATTGATCTGAACAACGCACTGGTTTCGTTCATCCTCACGGGTCATCACGCATTTGTGACGGCGGCCGGCTATGTCGGGCCGAAAGTGCGCGTGGATCACGACATCAGTCTGCTCGTGCCCGAAGTCTGGTGTCACATGCAGCCCGAAGAGCGCGATCCGAAATTTCTCATTGCCGAACGTTGCCTCGAAAAGTGCGAGGACTTCGAACACAACGGCAAGAAGGTTCTCGCCAGTCGGCTCGGTTATCGCATCAACTCGCGATTCACGCGCCTGTTCTTCGGCCGCGTATTCAATCATCCGCACGCGGTGTTCACCGAGGAGATGCTCAAGCCGGAATTGCAGGACAAGGAGATCTTCGTGGACGGCATGGACAACATCGTCGCCACGCAAAAGCGCGTCGCGAAAATGTATTTCGACGATGGCAGCGTCAAACAAGCCTGCCCGCCGCTGCGCGCTTTGCTCCACATCATGCTCAATGATCAATGGGAGGGCAAAGGCCTCGATGACCCGGACTTCCGGAAAATGTTCACGCGCGAGAATCTGCTGGCGAGTGACTGGTACGCCGCGCGGCTGAAGGCAAAGCAAGCCGTTGACCGCAAACTCTGGCGTCGTCACGTCGAGTATCTCGACAAGTTCGTCAAGCGCGCGAGCCACGCGGACGAGGCCGAGCGTCTTGGCATTCCGAGTCGGCTCATTCGCGCGCGCAAGAAGCTCGAGGAGGTGGAAGCTCCCGCCTATCTTGCCGCGCTTGCCGGCACGCTCGGCGCGGAGCCGATCGAGCCCTATTTACCCCGTGAGATAAACCGCGTGAGTAACCCCAAACGTGTGACTTAACTATCTCATGGGGTAAACAAGCTATGGCCATCAACGTCGCCCTGCATCATAAAACGCATTACAAATACGATCGCTTGGTAAATCTCGGGCCGCAGGTGATTCGCCTGCGGCCCGCGCCGCATTCACGCACGCGCATCCTCAGTTATTCGCTCAAGGTTTCCCCGCAGAAGCATTTCATCAACTGGCAGCAAGACCCGCAATCGAACTACCAGGCGCGACTCGTCTTCCCCGAGCAGACCAGGGAATTCTGCGTCGAAGTGGATCTGGTCGCGGAGATGTCCGTGCTGAACCCGTTTGATTTCTTTCTCGAGCCGGACGCGCAACATTTCCCGTTCAGCTACGACCACGCGCTGGATCACGAACTGGCACCGTTTCGCTTAAAGTGCTCCGCCACGCCGCAGTTCTCGAAATACCTCGGCGACGTCAGAAGGGAATTGCTGAATGGCAAAACTATTGGCGCCGACGGCAAACCGGCTCTCCGCACGATTGATTTCATCGTCGCTCTCAATCAGAAACTCTGGAAGGACATCAAATACACCATCCGCATGGAGCCGGGCGTGCAGACTCCCGAGGAAACTTTGCAGCTCGCCAGCGGTTCGTGTCGCGATTCCGGCTGGCTGCTCGTTCAACTGTTTCGCCACCTTGGCATCGCTGCGCGCTTCGTCAGTGGATATTTGATTCAACTCAAGCCCGACGTGAAATCGCTCGACGGCCCCAGCGGCACGGAAAAGGATTTCACGGATCTTCACGCGTGGACGGAAGTTTATCTGCCCGGCGCGGGTTGGATTGGTCTCGATCCGACGTCCGGTTTGCTCGCGGGCGAAGGTCATATTCCGTTGGCGTGTACACCCGATCCCTCCAGCGCCGCGCCCATCAGTGGCGGCGTGGACAAGTGCGAAAGCGAGTTCAGTTTCGACATGAAGGTGACGCGCATTCACGAATCTCCGCGCGTCACACTCCCTTACACCGATGAGCAATGGAGTAAGATTGAATCCCTCGGCCATGCGATTGATGCCGATCTGCAAAAGAGCGACGTGCGCCTCACCATGGGCGGCGAGCCGACGTTCGTTTCCATTGATGATCCGGATGGCCCGGAATGGAATTTCACCGCGGTCTCGCACAAGAAAAGGATTCTCTCCGGCGAACTCATCAAGCGACTCCGCCGCAAATTCGCGCCCGGTTCTCTGCTGCATTACGGCCAAGGCAAATGGTATCCCGGCGAACAACTGCCGCGCTGGGCGCTTGGCTGTTACTGGCGCAAGGACGGCGTGCCCATCTGGAAAGATGATTCCCTGATTGCGGATGAATCGAAGGATTACGGCTACGCGGCGAAGGACGCGAAGGCGTTGCTCGAAAGAATTTCCCGCGTCGTCGGCGCTGACCCGAAATACATGCTCCCAGGTTACGAAGACGCATTCTATTACACGTGGAAGGAGCGTCGCCTGCCCTCCAACGTCACGCCGGAGAAATCCAATCTCAAGGACAAGCTGGAGCGCGACCGCATCGCGCGCATCTTCCAGAAGGGTCTCGGCGAAGTCGTTGGCTACGCGCTGCCGATCAAGCGGGCATCGTCTAGCAATCAACTAGGCTGGATGTCCGGTGCGTGGTTCTTGCGCGATGACGAAACGCTCTGGCTCATTCCCGGCGATTCCGCGATGGGTCTACGCCTTCCGCTCGATTCTATTCCATGGGTTGCGGACAAGGAGTATCCGTGGAACTGGCAGCAGGACCCTTCGAATCCGCATCTGCCGCAACTGCCGAAGGAGTTTCCTTACCGCGCCGGCCAGCGCTTCCTCGTAGGACAGGCGTCGCGCCTGTCTCAAACTTCATTTCAAGAGGGCGGTATTGGCCAGCCGCGAACGCAAGAGAAAGCGAAACAAACCAACCTGCAAGAGTTAGAGACAGGCGCGACGCCTGTCCTACACCAAAGTGCACCGTGGATTATTCGCACCGCGTTGTGTGTCGAGCCACGCGACGGTCGCTTGCACGTCTTCATGCCGCCCGTCGCGACGACGGAAGATTATCTCGATCTCGTCGCTGGCATCGAAACCGCCGTCACTGAGATGGGCACGCCGGTCATCATCGAAGGCGAAACACCACCACGCGATTCGCGTTTGAACAAACTCGCCGTGACCCCGGACCCGGGCGTCATCGAGGTGAATCTGCATCCGAGCAAATCATGGGACGAACTCGTCGAACGTACCACGGTGCTTTACGAGGAAGCGCGGCAAACGCGACTCGGCACGGAAAAATTCATGCTCGACGGTCGCCACACTGGCACGGGCGGTGGCAATCACCTCATCATCGGCGGCGAAACCACCGCCGACTCGCCGATTCTGCGCCGGCCTGATCTGCTGCGCTCGCTCATTGCGTATTGGCAGAATCATCCGTCGCTGAGCTGGCTGTTCAGCGGCTTGTTCATCGGGCCGACTTCGCAAGCGCCGCGCATTGATGAAGCGCGCAATGATTCGCTTTACGAACTCGAAATCGCGTTCAAAGAGTTGGAGCGGCAACTCGGCGTAGGACAGGCGTCGCGCCTGTCTCCATCTGAAAACAAACAGTTAGAGACAGGCGCGACGCCTGTCCTACCCTGGCTTGTTGACCGCTTATTCCGCAATCTGCTGATTGATTCCAGCGGCAACACCCATCGCTCGGAGTTTTCGATTGATAAACTCTACGCGCCCGAGAGCGCGGCGGGCCGACTCGGGCTCGTCGAAATGCGTGCGTTCGAAATGCCGCCGCACTCGCGCATGAGCCTCGCCCAACATCTGCTGCTGCGCGGACTCATCGCGAAGTTCTGGAACGAACCATACAAGAACGGCCTGGTGCGCTGGGGCACGGACATCCATGACCGTTGGATGCTGCCACACTTCTGCGAGACAGATTTTAAAGATGTCATCCGCGACCTCCGCGATGCCGGTTATCCTTTCGAGTTCGACTGGTTCGCACCGCACTTCGAGTTCCGCTTCCCGTTCATCGGCGATCTCGCGCAGCGTGACATCCACATCGAACTCCGAACCGCGCTCGAACCGTGGCACGTCCTCGGCGAAGAACCTGGCGGC
>DASUGI010000275.1:0-7524 GCA_036274115.1 Verrucomicrobiia bacterium | reverse complement strand
AGCGCTTTGTACTGATTCGAACGCACCTTTTGATTGGCACGCTGAAGCGACATAAATGTCGCGCTCCGTTTCGCGTTCACAGCCATGGATTGAATCCGCTCCCTGCGTCGGCGGCTACTTTGATGAAGGCATCAGCGGATGCAGTGGGCAATCCTGGCAGCGCGGTTCACGTTTGCGGCAATGGTGCTTTCCCACCATCACCAATTGCGCGTGGTAATCCTGCCAATAATCCAACTGCGTGGAGGAAAAATTCGCCGGATTTGGATTCCCGTCTTGAACTCGAGAACCGCGGAGCACATCCTCTCCCCGTCCCTCTCCTCCATTCTGAATGGAGGAGATGGTGGTCGCGGGCCGCGAGAGGAGATGCTCCGGATCAGGGAGAGAATTCGCCGAGTTATTCGAGCATTGACCCCCTGAACCTGGTAGGGACGCGTTCCACCGCGTCGCCATCTCCATCTTTCCGGTCAGAAGTTTGGGACGCGGCTGGAACGCGTCCCTACCGCTCAGAGCCGATTCACAAAGATGCTTGAGCGAATCGTAATCAGCATCGTCCGAACACCAGCCATGCCGGGAGAAAATGCGCTTCGTATAGGCGTCCACAACAAAGCTGTGATGGCCGCCGGCGTAGAGCAGGAGGCAGTCGGCGGTCTCCGGGCCAATGCCGTTGATATCGAGCAAGCGATTGCGAACCGCGGTCGTTTCTCCGGCAAACAGTCGATGCAGTTCGCCGTCGTATTCTTCGACCAGCGCGTGGAGAAAAGAGCGCAATCGCCGCGCCTTGACGTTGAAGTAACCCGCAGGACGGATGAGTTGAGCGAGTTTGGTTTCGGGCAGGGCGAACATCTTCCTGGCATCCAGCACACCAGCTGACTTCAGATTTGCGATGGCGCGTTCGACATTGGTCCAGCTCGTGTTCTGAGTGAGGATCGCACCGACGCAAACTTCGAATGGCGTTTCGCCCGGCCACCAACGCTGATGCCCAAAGCGCGCGCGCATGAGTTCGTAGGCGCGACGCAGTTGTTGCGCGCGCTGCTTCGTGCGTGATTTGGTGCGCTTGGCCACGTCCTAGTCTAGGCGGGGCAAAGTTTGTTTGCCAGCGCGCAGACGGGTTGGTTAGCTTTTTTACATGGATTCCTACGGCGACTCGACCACGTCCGCCATTTACACTGTGCAAGCATGGGGCAGTCTGGTTGCAGCCATCTTGCTGACGGCTTTTAATGTCTGGATGATCATCGACGCCATTCGCAAACGGGAATGGGGCTGGGTCGTCATCTTGATTTTCTTTTGGGGTCTCGGAGCCGTCTTTTACTTTTTCTACGTCTTCCGCGGCCCGACGGTGATGCGTGGCTTTGAGTTGCCCGGAGCGCAAAGCCGCCGTCGCATCAAGGAACTTCAGGCCCAGATTCATCATCTCGACAAGGCACATCACTACTCGCAACTGGGCGACGTGTATTTTCAACAAGGCAAACTCGACAAGGCTGAAGCGGCCTACCGCGCGGCGTTGGAACGCGACGGTCAGGACCTCGACACGCGCGCGCATTTGGGTCAATGCCTCTTGCGGCTGAAACGACCGGCTGAAGCCAAGCCGCTGTTGCAAGGCGTGCTGCGTGAGAATCCCAAGCACGAGTACAACTACACCGCGATGGCCTATGCGGAAACGCTCATGGCGTTGGGCGAATCCGACGATGCCTTGAAGTCCTGGCAATACGTTGTCGCCAACAATTCTTATCCGCGCGCGAAGGTGCAACTGGCCGAGCTTTATCTCGCGAAGAATCAGCCGGACCTCGCCCGCGCGGAACTTAATGCAGTTTTGACGGAAGACCCACATGCTCCGGCGTTTCAACGGAAACGCGACCGTGTTTGGGTGAGCCGGGCGAAGGCTCTGATGCGGAAAATAGGCGGTTGAAACGTCGGTTTCGGATAAAAGTTGTTTGTGTCGGTCGCGAGCCGTGCTAAAACAGCGCGTCGTTTATGAAGTTCCCGTGCAAGACGCTCTTTGCAGGGTTGACGTGCCTGACGTTTCTTCCTTTTTCCCGCGCCGAAATCGCCTTTGCCCCCGCCGCGAATTTCCCGGTCGTTGACGAGCCTTTTTCAGTTGTTGCGACGGACGTGAATGGCGATGGCAAAGTGGATCTGGCGATTGGAAGTTCCGCTGTGCCCGAAGTCAGAGTGCTCACGAACAATGGTTTTGGCAGTTTTGTGATTTCCGCCACGAATGTCGTGGGCAACTTTCCGCGCTCGATAGCGGCCGCCGATTTCAACGCGGATGGCTGGAGTGATCTCGTGACGGCCAATAACACCGTGGACACGCTCTCGGTGCTCACGAACGATAAGAGCGGTCGCTTCGTGCTTTCCTCGTCGCCGTTGGTGGGAGTGCTCCCCAACTTCGTCACCGCCGCTGACCTCAATGGCGATACCAAACCGGACCTCGTTGCCGTGAGTTCCGGTTCATCCTCCCTGACCATCCTGACCAACAATGGCAACGGGCAATTCGTTCTGGCATCGACGCCAGCGGTTGGCAATTACCCGATTTCGGTCGCGCTCGCGGATGTCAATGGCGACAGCCGCCCTGATTTGATCAGCGCGAATTTTCAGGCAAATAGTCTTTCGGTTCTTACCAATGGGAGTAATGGAATTTTTAATTTGAGAACCACGATCGCAGTCGGGCGCAGTCCCGCTTCAGTAGTCTCCGCCGACGTGAATGGCGACACCAGGGTGGACTTGATCTGTGCGAACTACGATGACGATACGCTGACTGTCCTGACCAATTCCGGCACGGGACTCTTCGCGCTAGCGGTTCTGCCCGGCGTCGGCAACGGCCCAGGTTCAGTGACGGCCGCGGATGTGGACGCCAACGGCAAACCCGATTTGATCTGCGCCAACCTTCTTGCCAGCACGGTGTCGGTGCTCACCAACAGCGGCTCGAACTTCACCTCAGTTCTGTCGCCCGCCGTTGGGTTGAGTCCTTCCGCAATCGTGGCCGCCGACGTGAATGCGGACCGCAAAGTTGACCTGGTAACTGCGAACTCAGGCGGCGATTCAGTTTCCGTATTGGTGAATGTGCCCGTGCTCAGGATCGCTAAACTCGGTCCCAACGCGCTGGTTTCCTGGCCGGCCTCGTGGACGAACTGGGTGCTCCAGCAGAAAATCAGTTTGAATTCGGGAACTTGGTCGGTGGCTGGCGGTGTTGCCAACGACGGAACGAACCAGAGCATCACGGCTCCCTCCAATGGCGGAAACCTGTTCTTTCGTCTCGCGTATCCTTGATCCCATAGGAGGGGCTTGGCCGCTCCGCTCTGGCGGTCGGTTGTCGTTGTCGAGGGGGCCTTTCGCGTTTTTCCTTTTCCACTTGCTGAAGAACCCGCCCAATGAGCATGTCCGCCAACATTTCCGGGAAGTGCTCTCCGCTCTTCCAATGCTTGTAACGCGGATCAGAGGGTTCCGGTGGCGGACTGGCGGCAACGGTACGCAGGTCGAACGCCAGACGGTTTTCAACGCCTTCCAGAGTTCTCCTGCGAATGGCACGGGTGCTAACGAGCGCAATCGCCACAATGCCGCACAGGACGAATTCGAACAATGAGCCGGTGGGGAACGCGGTCATTCCGGCAGTTGTGAAACCGCGAAGGGCGCTTCCGCCCACCAGGACGAAGTACACAATGGACAGGGGTGATGGTGACAAGCCGGATTTCTTCAGAGCGACGTATGCCGGGCGGCCACAAATCATGCTATCCCAAAACACTGGCAGAACATTACGGAGCGGTCTTGTGAACGAACCAGTCCAATAGATCAAAGCAAACCAGATAACCAGGTAAATGACGAGGCTGGCGGCAGTCCAGGTGCGCGTCAGAATTCCAACGACTAACAGGATGAGTTCAAAGCCCAGAACGCAAAATGCAACCGGCCGGAATTGTTCCCGTAGCGCGACGAGTTGACCACGAACGATGTCCAGGTGATTGAGTGGGGTGGTCAGCAACAGTTCCAATCCACCCGAGCGCCGATTCTCACCGATCGTTTTGGCAGCCGCGAAGACGGAAAGCCAGTTGAAGGAATAGTTCAGAAAAAGCGCCGTTAGAAACATGCTGGACGGACTCAGCCATGTCTTCGGCCAAAGCAGGCAAGCGACCAACCAGACCGTCAGCACCGTTCCGATTACAATCCATGCCAGTGTCACCAGCCAGCGATCTCGCATCGCAAGCCAGACGAACGGGTTGATGGCTTCCCAGCGTTCGAAGCGGTTGCGTCTCCAGGCTGCGTCGCCGTGCAACAAATCCCGCAATCGCGCCCGCCGCGATCCTTGAAGGATCACTTCAGGCTTGTCCTGCCAGGCACGGCTTAAGACAAATCCTGCAATTACGAACATCAACCCGGACCAGAAAATCGAAATCGCGGTTGCCTGCCAAAACTCGCCCGCCGTTCCAGCGGGGACTTGTTTGAACGCCAGGTAGGCGGGCCTTGCGGGACTGAGAGCGAGTAGTTGCTGGACGAATGCCGTCGTGCCACCGCTCAAGCGGCTCAGCACGTAAATCAACGGCGTCGTGAGGCAAAGGACCGCACCGACGGCGCTGGCGACGAACATCGCGGTGCTCTCTTCCTGGCACAGAACGGAAGCCAGCGTGCAAACAGAAATCACGAAAAACAAGAGGACAGGCAGGCTGACCGCCGTGCCGACGAACTGCTCGACTGAAAGTCCGCCGCTGAGAAATGACACCGCCAGGAAAGGGTAGAGCAGCAGCAAACGATTAAACGACACCAATGCTGAACCCAGCGTTTTGCTGACAAACAATGCGGTGGAGTTGATGCCGCACAGAAACAACAGACCGAGCGTTTGATTCCGCCGGTCTTCAGTGAAAATTCCAACGGTGTAACTGGGAACTCGCGAAATAATGAACAGCCCGGCAAGAAACAGAAGCAGGTTGAGGCTTCTGCCCCAAATTCGGCCGCCTTCGCTGAAGAGTAGAAAAAGCGCCGTCACGCCGGCACAGGCGGCGGTTCCCCATAGGAGCGTGCGATGAAGGCGGCGCTTGCGCCAGGCAGTGCGAAGCTCGCGTTCAATGAGTGGCCACGTCATGGAGTCGGCACCGTGTTCACGCCAGCATGGAATGATTGATTGGCCGTGTAACGCTAAATTGGTGCGCCGTGAGGCATCCGGTTTTGCCTTCCTCAGGTTGTTTAAATCGCGCATCCTGAGGGCATGTCAGGTCTTATCGCCATTGTGGGTCGGCCAAATGTGGGGAAGTCCGCGTTGTTTAATCGCATCGTCGGACGGCGCATTGCCATTGTGCACGATCAACCGGGCGTGACGCGCGATCGCGTCAGCGCTGAGGCGGAATGGCGCGGCCGGCCGTTCACGCTGGTAGATACGGGCGGCATCGGTTTGTTGCGCCGCGAGAAGGCCGAGGACGTGATTACGAAAGCCGCCGTGGAACAGGTCGAACTGGCCATCGATGCGGCAAACGTGATTGTTTTGGTGGTCAACGTGCAGGAAGGCATCGTGCCGTTGGATCGCGAAGTCGCACAGCGCTTGCGCAAGTCCGGTAAGCCCGTGCTGGTGGCGGTCAACAAGGTGGACACGCACAAGGTCGAGCCGCAAGTAGTCGAGTTTACTCAACTCGGATTCGAGAAGATTTTTCCTGTAACTGCGATTCATGGAGAGGGAATTGAGCCGTTGATGGATGCAGCCTGCGCCCTTTTGCCCGAAGTTGAAAGTTCCAAGTTCCAAGTTCCAGGTGAAGACATCGCTAACTTGGAACATGAAACCCGGAACGTGGAACCGCTCAAACTCGCCATCGTTGGCCGGCCCAACGTGGGCAAGTCGTCCATCATCAATGCGCTCACCAGGTCTGAACGCGTGATTGTGAGCCCCATTCCCGGCACGACTCGCGACGCGGTGGATGTCCCGTTTGAAGTGGAAACCGATGGCGTGCGGCAGAAATACATTTTGATTGATACGGCGGGAATGCGGAAGGCGCGTCGAGTGGACGATACGATCGAGTTCTTCAGCGTGCAGCGCAGTGAAGATTCCATCGCGCGAGCTGACATCTGTGTGTTCGTGCTGGACGCCGAATCGGGAATCCTGGAGCAGGACAAGAAGATTGCCGATCGCATCGTTGAGAATCGCAAGGCGTGCATTGTCGTGGTGAACAAATGGGATCTTTACGACGAAACCGTTCGCAAAGCGCGCGAGGAGGAGATTGGGCGACGCAAAGACAAGAAGCGTTACGAAGGCAATGAAGGTCCACTGACGATGCTGGGCGAATTCGGCAACTGGGTGCAGGAGAAATTGTTTTTCCTCGATTACGCGCCAGTGATCTTCACTTCAGCAAAGTCGGGCTTCCACCTGGATCGATTGCTTGAAGCGGTGCGCTACGTGGCGGCGCAGTTGCAGCAGAAAATCCCCACGTCGCTCCTCAATCGCACCATCAACGACGCGGTGGAGCGGCGCCAGCCTGTGAGCGCCATGGGGCATCGCTTGAAATTCTTTTACGCCACGCAAGTGAAGCAAGCGCCACCAACGTTTCTGTTGTTCGTGAATCGCGACGAACTTTTTTCCGAGCCTTACAAGAAGCATCTCGCCGGTGAAATGCGGAAGGCATTCGGCTATGAAGGTTGCCCGATTGTGCTCGTGCCGAAGGCACGGCCGAAGACCATTGAACCCGTCCGCAAAGCCAGGCCGATGGACAAAAAGGCAGCGGGCCGGAGGGATGTTTATCAGGCGAAGCGGCGGGAAAGATATTCGCGCAAGTCGAAGTCGCCTCGGGCAAAACCAGCGCGCTAAAAAGGCTGAGCTGCAAGCCCTATCAACAGCCGCTCCTTCACTTTGCTCGCTTCAATCCCATCTTCTTCATGCGCGAGAGGAGCGTGGTGGGTTTCACGCCGAGAAGCTCGGCTGCGCCGTCAACGCCTTTGATCTTCCAGTTCGCCTGTTCGAGGACAGCCAGGAGGTTGTCGCGCTCGCGCTGTAACATCTCCACTTCGGTGAGGAATTTCGTGCCGGGTTGAATTGAGGGAGTCGGTCTGGCCGGCGCGGGCGCAGCGGTGGGTAAACCGGGCAAATCAAATTGCAACGCGCCACCCCGCGCGAGAATGACCGCGCGTTCGATCACGTTACGCAACTCGCGCACATTGCCCGGCCAGTCGTAACTCTGAAGTTGGACGATGGCCGCCCGGGTCAACCGCGGTTGCGGACAGCGCAGTTCCTTGGCGGATCGCTCAACGAAATGTTTCGCCAGCAGTGGAATGTCATCGCGCCGTTCGCGCAATGGTGCGACCTGGACTGGAAAGACGTGCAGCCGGTAATAGAGGTCTTCGCGGAAACGACCCGCGGCGACCGCTTTCTTCAAATCCCGGTTCGTGGCGGCGATGATGCGGACGTTCGCCTGGCGGGTGCGGTCGTCGCCCACGCGTTCGTAACGTTTCTCCTGCAAGACGCGCAGCAGCTTGCCTTGCATGTCCAACGGGACTTCTCCGATTTCATCCAGGAAGAGCGTTCCGCCCTCGGCCGTTTCAAACCGGCCCGCCCGGTCT
>DASUGI010000274.1:0-3697 GCA_036274115.1 Verrucomicrobiia bacterium | reverse complement strand
AACTGGGCTTGTGCAACATCAAGGGTGTAAACCGGCGGCGTCATCGGCACTTCCTTCGGGGGAGGCGGAGTCTGCGCTGCAGCGGCCGCGTCGCCGCCCTGCCCGGATGTCGCAGTGTTGTTCGCCGCGGTTTCGCTTCCTTTGTTTAAAAATGGCAAGTGCGGTTTCAGATAGGGCCAGCCAAACCAGCCGCCAGCTGCGAGTGCCACCAGAACAACTGCAGTGGCAGCATACTTAATGATCGGATTTTGCTTCCTGCCTGTGGGCGCTTGAAAATTCCGGATTACGGGGCCGCCGCCCGTCGTGGACCGCGCGACCTGCGTTGCACCCGCCGACAGTTTGGTTTCCTTCGGCACGTCAACCAATCCCTTGCCCGTGTAATGCGGCTCCTCTTTTGTTGCGCCGCCGGGGACAATCATCGGTGAGTGGCACCGCGGACATTGAATCTCCTGTCCCGCCCACGCATCATCGGCTTGCACCGCTTGTTTGCACGAGGGACAATCAAAAATAATTTCGGCCATAAATTCCTAAGGTTCACCAACGGCTTCATCCTTGGCTCGCAATAAAGGTCACCGGGCTCGAAAACTTACACCATTCACCAAAAAACCGTCGGCAAATTTGAGCGCTCTTTGAAGCTGTCACTTACGGATCGTCCCCTCATCTCATTGGGGGCTGCACCGAGCCTGGTCTTCGTCCGATCCGTAGCCGTACCCTGAATTACGATTTCGCACCGGAATTCATGAGAAACCTCTCTCGTCATTCAGTGCGGGTCAATTCTTCAGGACACTACCAGTATGGATTCCTTTGGTCAATCGACGTGGGCATCACGGTCGGGAACTTAAAGAATTCCACGTGAGCATCGCCGAACAAGATCGCCTCAACTCGTTTGCCTTTTACGTTGTGCCAGACGTTTTTGTTGTCAGTCGTAACGCGGTTTGCATGCCACGGCCAGTCGCCTTGAATCAGCTTATTACTCGGCCTGGCTATGATCTGCGACATTTTGATCGGGCGCGTGGCTGGAAAGTATTTCCCGCCGCTACCGGTGACGTACTTCACCGCGAACGAATCCACCGTCCACTGAACGAGATAACTGTTGCCCCAGCCTTCCCAGCAACTCGACGCGGTTGGGTTTAATGCATCGCCTTTATCAGCTGGACAGCGGAACACTTGCACGTTGCCCACAAAGCGATTCAATGGTCGATTCGTTTCGCGCTCAGTACCGCCGTAATCGAAGGCATTGCCCGCGGTGATCGCATTCGTGGGTCGCTGGCCACCCAGTGCAGCCCAGCCATCATGGACCGGCAACAAATCAGCGTTGTCGTCGGCATACATTCTCAGCGCAATACCAATCTGGCGTTGATTGTTTATGCAGTAGGTTCGATGCGCTTTGGATTTCGCCTGGCCGAGCGTTGGCAGCAGCAGAGCGGCAAGAATGGCAATGATTGCAATAACCACCAGTAGTTCGATCAAGGTGAAAGCAACCGGTCGCAGGTCTGCACCTGCACGCGACTGCGTCGTTCGCGCAACTTCTTCTGAGTCGCTGGAGGATACTCCTGTGTTCATTATTGCTTTCGCGTCCACCGATCCACTTCTGCTGTTGTTGAGTCCAGCGTGCAAGAGTTTGGCCTATCAGTCAACGCACCGTCACTGTCTTGATCCTTTGAATTCCGTGCATTTCCCGGTTTCGAGTTGCGACGCGTGCGCCCGGGCCAGCCGGGTCGGATTCATCCGCCAACAAAACACGTCCATGACCCGGATTGCGTAGAAGCAACCGATGTTCAATGCCAGCAACAAATGCCGTTAGTAATGGCTGATCGACGAACTGTCCTTTGGCTCAAGTTGGACGGAAATGCGATTGGTC
The DNA here is from genome assembly GCA_036274115.1 of Verrucomicrobiia bacterium. Classification (GTDB taxonomy): domain Bacteria; phylum Verrucomicrobiota; class Verrucomicrobiia; order Limisphaerales; family JADLHS01; genus JADLHS01. The sequence continues at coordinate 1,836 of DASUGI010000274.1, read as the reverse complement.
TTGCCGGCCACCAGCGTGAAACTGGCTCGCCGATGATCCTGATTATTCGAAGTTCGTACGATGGGCAGGACGAATTGTGGGTGTTCGACCGATAGCTGAGTCACTTCCGGTGGGAGGTTGGGAAGCACGGCCAGTCCATTGGTATCGCTCGTGCCTTCAAAATCCAGAACCGACCGCCGAAACGACTTGCGGTCCAACTTGCCCAACAAAAAGTCGGCGCTGTTGTAGCAATCGCTCATCAAGATAGTCGATGCCCATTCGCCGTAGCGCACATTGGGCCATGTCACGACCCGAGCACCCGGCAAAGCCTTGCCACGTCCATCGGTGACATGCACTTCCAGTCGGGCTGTTGTCTCCATTCCCATCACGAGATGAAGATCGTTTGAACCGAGGGAATGCTGTTGAGGATAACGCGTCCTGAAACGCCCCGGACCGTTCGTGCTCACAAAGCCATCACACATCGCTACAATTTCCAATTCACCATGGGGCAGCGAATTTATCACGAAAGTTCCGTCCTCTTTCACAGCAGTCCATGCATGCCATCGTGGCGGGTTTTCTTTCGGCTTTGCTCCTTGCGGCCAGACATTCACCACTACACGCCCATTCCTCACGGGACGAGGCACAGCGTCATCCAGTCTCCCGTGCACTGCCACACCACGCTTGAGAGCCAGAGCGAGTTCATTTGTCTGTCCCGCGACGGCAGTTGTTGAAACAACATCGCTGAACCAGGCGCATCTGTTGGAATCCAGCATCACGGCGCGCACCAATTGCGTTCCAGCGGCAAGTCGGGGAGCAATAATTACATTCGGCTCAGGCCGAACCCAAGTAACGGAATCGCTCGCTCCTGATGCCTGCGCAAACAAAACTGCATTGGAAGGCGCATCTCCCTTGTCGGTAACAGAAATTTTTAGCATTGCGCCCGCGTGCAATACGATTGGCTCAGGTCGGGAAAGCAGTTTCTTGTGAAGCACCCGCTCCCACAGGTGCTTCACCTTCGCCGTCAACGGCGCGCCCGCCGGCAACGCTGTGGCCACGACGCGTTCCGGACGATCCGGAACAAAGTCGGGATGGTTCACGCTGAGACAAAGAACACCGGTTTCAATTCGCTCGAAAACGAATTTCGGATAAGTCACCTGAGCGTACCCTTCCTCGTCGGTGACTACAGGAGCATTGGTCACGTGGTTCGCCTCTGACCTCCAACCGTACCAGCCGGAGCGGTAGGGACCGTCCTTGGTGCGCAACCCTTCCGGAATGACTGTCGCACCAGCAATCGGTTTTCCGTTTGCATCGACGACGCGAAGTAACGCCACCGGATGCGGCGGGGCCGTAACGATTAGTGCCACAAGGGCGAGTGCGAGACATAAACCAACGCCGAGCAGCACCAGGCGCAATCTGGTTGATTTCACAGGTTCGTCCGATAGTGACCAGACGAGCCAGAGGCGTCAATGAGTTCTGGGTATGGGTGAAACTGAGGGTTACGTAGCGCCGCGGCCCGGAGCGCGGACAGCCTTGTCCGCGGGAATTCAGAGTGAAGGGAAACGTTGCAATGGAAAGTGAAAGGGCGGACATGGCGGTCCGCGCTCCTATCCATGAGTTCGCTCCAGCAACAATGGATCAGTTCAAAGCACCTCAGCCCGCTTCTCCTCGGCCCGCAATCCCAGATTGCCATAGCGATGGTAATCCGTGCTGATGCTTTGTTCATGCACGTACCAAAGCAGTTCGAGCCGCCCCTCGGCCGAGACTGGCACACTCACCGCAATTCCTCCTGCTTCATTCGCTGCTCGCAGCACCTCAATCGGGACACGATCAGGAGCAGCGTAACGCACTCGATCAGTC
>DASUGI010000273.1:0-4626 GCA_036274115.1 Verrucomicrobiia bacterium | reverse complement strand
ACGCCTTCTAGCGGGGAATCACAACTTTGTGCTTACAAGCCGCGTTGGTTTGTGGTTAGAATCCGCATTCGAGTTCCGGCTCGTCTCGGTTCCGGAGTGCATGTTGTTTCGAGTTAATACAAGGGGGAACAAAGCCGTTCGACTGTGCATGGGATTGATCGCGACGCTTTTTGCTTTAAGAGCGTCGGCGGTTCTCATTTCTACTTTTCAAGCGGGTGATGCGAGTTGGCATCTCGGCACGCTGGGGCTTGGCCAACTGGATGGTTCGCCAGATCTGGAGATCGTTGTTCCGTATCGCAACAGCTCCGGACACTGGTTTCTCGATGCCTTCAAATACAACGGAACGCGGCTCGCGGGATTTCCTTACTCAGCCGGCGGCGAAGAAATCAATACATCGCCAACACTTTACGATCTCGACGGCGATGGACGTGATGAAATTATTTTTACTCGAGCCAATCACGTCATTGCCCTGCGCGGGAACGGCTCGGTGCTTTGGTCGAACACGGTGGCGGCTTCCAGTTACGTCCCGAATAGCGGGTATCAGACAGTGACCAATGGGTTTTACTGGTCCAATGGCGGTGGATTCATCAATCGACTTCCTAGCAACGCCGTTTTTTCTTCGCAGGTCTCGCCTCCGATCGTGGCTGATGTGAATGGCGATGGCACGAACGAGGTCGTCACGGCGTGGAAAATCGATCCCGACCCGGTCGACGGCTATCAGGATTTCAATCCGTTCATCAACGATATCTTTGGGTCGGGTGAATGGGGCACGGCGGGCGAGACCTGGTCGGGTGGCGTGGTTTTCTTCAATGCCGCGACAGGTCAAAAGGACTTCGTTTATCATTTGCACCAATTGCTTGAAGCGGGACTCGCCATCGGCCGCGCCGAACCCAAGCCGGCGCTGGACGTTTATGCGCTCAATGACAGCGACAGTGTGGTGTGTTTCGACCGCACCAAGCCGTTCGGTCTTTGGGGGAGCGGGATGTTGCACAAGCAATTCGGCAAGAATCAGCGTTTGATGACGGGCTCGTATTTGCAGCCAATTGACATCTACGCAAACGACATTGATGGCGATGGCCGGGATGAGGTGCTCGTAGCCGGCTCGCAACTCGGAACGCTCTGGCAACCGAACGAGACGATTCTCGACGACGATGGTTCGATCTTATGGCGGCGTTGGTTGCCGCATCTGGATATCACGCACAACTTCGGTTGGCACAACAGCGCGTCACTGATTCCAGTGAATCCAGACCACGACAATCACATTGATGTGCTCGGCTTCAATCATTCGTACGAAATCACGTTCCGATACTGGAATGGAGTTGAACTAGTCTCGCGTTCCGGCTGGCCGAAGAATTTTTATCCGTTGCTGCCAACGCCTCCAGTCGTGGGCGACGTGGATGGCGACGGCGAGGAAGAGATTGTCATCGGCACTTACAATCCATCGCTCACACCTTCCACTGGAGGCCTGCTGGCCTTCGCACTTGATGGAACGTTGAGGCTGGCACTGCCGGTGACGGGGGGCATAAAGCACATTCCGGCTCTCGCCGATGCAAACGGCGACGGGAAGCTGGACGTGATTTATCGCTCAACGTTGGGCCAGGTGTTCGTCCACAACGTGGGAGCAACCGCAACGAACGGCGTCTCCTGGTCCACCCATCGCGGTAACATGCGTCGGAACGGCAATCGTGCTTCATTATTTCCGCCGGGCACTCCGTTGGTGACCAACAGGCTTTCCGGATTTCAAGCGGCGAGTTTCAGTTGGGCCAATGTGAACGGAAACCACGGCTATCGAATCTATCGCGCCGAGAGAGCAGATGGACCGCTTCAACACATTGCAACGTTGGCGTCGAATGTGACCAGCTTTACCGATGCAAATCTTCAAAGCGGGTGGCAGTACTTTTATGTAGTCGGCGCGATGCATTCCACAGGCACGGTGTGCTCGTCCTCTTTTGCAATCATGCCGTTGTGCAACAGTAACCTGGTTGCGAACGCCGGCTTTGAAGCCAACGACAACAGCCGCTGGGACAAATGGTTTTCCAGCATAGATCCCGGGGACATGCAAGGTTGCACCAATATGCTCCAGGGTTGCCAGGCCATGCGCGTCGTTCTGCAAAATCAGGGCAACAGTTTCACGGTTTCGCAATGCAACCAATACGGCATTCCGAAGTCTGGCTTGGTTGTCGAGCCCGGTGCATTCTACAGCTTTGGCGGTTGGTTCAAGAGCGATGCGATGTCGCAGACCGGCGAGCAATGGCTCGAATGGACTTCGGCGAAGACTGCAGCGAATACCAATACGCGACCCACGCGACCCTATCCCAGTTACTTCACGCCACCGGTGAAATTCGGAACCAGCGCCAGCGCGTGGACCTATGCGAATCGCGTGTTTCAAATGCCCGCTGGCTTCCCCAACGCAGAACTGGGTCATCGCTTCTCGACTGCTGGTGCGGTTAACGGCGCTTTGTATCTGGACAACCTGTTCTTCCGGCAGATCCCGCCAGCGAATGCAACCAACTGGTCCTCGTTGATTTCGTTTGGTGAGCCCTGGCGCTATTTCAGCAACCCACCCGGGACGAATTGGTTTTCGCCGTCGTTTGATGATTCAGCCTGGCCGCTGGGGTATGCCAAATTCGGAGCGGGCAGCGGGCCGACAAACATCACCACCCGCCTCCCGCAACAGAAATCCAGTTACTATTTCCGGAAAAGGTTCGTCCTGAATTCCGCCTGCCAGGACCTGCTGCTCGCGGCGACGTGCACGGATAATTACGGCGGAACGATTTATCCGTTGCGTGTGTTTCTTAATGGTGAGGAGATAAAGAGTTCAGGCATTGAAACGGTTAGCGGACAGGGCAACGAAACTCGCTTTTTCGATCTCACTCCCTTTGAGCATCTGCTTCAAACCGGAGACAATCTCATCGCCGTGCAGTTGGGCAATTCGTTTAATGCGACCTGGGATGACGTTGCTTTTGACGTGAGCCTCAGAGCTATTCCTCGAATGTCGCAGGCGTCCACGTTGAAAGTGGTTTCGTGTGATGCTGACAACGTGCATTTAGTCGCGGAAACGCCACCGGGAACTGTCTGGCAATTGGAATCGTGCGATGGCTTTTCAGCACCGTGGTTGCCGGTCGACCAAATCGACGGTGGCACCCGGCAGATTGTGGATACCGGCCAAAACGGGCGAGTGCCGCCTCGTTTCGCAAAGACGCGATTATATCGGCTGCGCCCCTATTAACAGCTGATGGCGCGACGCCTGTCCGAGGGAATGGTTCCGGCTAGATACCCAGGTCCGAATCACCAACCTCGATGTCCTTGCCACCGCGGATGAGCACGGCGAAGCCGTGTTCTTCATCCCACTTGCAGCTGAACCCGATGCGGATCTGCGCAATGCCATCGTTGGAGGCGGCAAGAATTCCGAAGCTATCTGGCCTGACCAGGCGGGTCATTTCAGACACCGACTTGACCTCGGGCATCTCGTCCGGCGGTAACATTTCCGGCAGTTCCCAGCCGCTCTTATACGTTTTGCCGCCGTCATCCGACCATTGTCCGCCAAAGTGGTTTTCCCGCCATCCAGGATAAGCTTTGAAAATCGCTGCCAGGACCGACGCGTAAAGTTGAGAATGATTCTGTGTGAGAAGCTCGAAAGCCCGGGCCTGTTCAGCGGTCGGCTGGTGGCTTGCTGTTCGGGAAACGGGATCAACCGTCAAAGAAAAATCGCCATCTGGCAAACAGCCCTTGGTTGGCGACCAGCCCATAGAAGAGAGTTCCGAGTATGCGGCAAATCCTTTCCAAGCCTCCAATTGAATGTGTGTTTTCCAGTACCACAAGTTGCTTCCTTCATCACCGAATTCGTGTCGAATCAATTTAGGAAATGGCGGAGCGATGATGCGTTTGCTTTGCAACGTCGCCCAAAGTTCTTCTCCCTCCGACCAAGGGAGGTTGGCAATAAAATGCAGCTGTCCGTGCAAATTCCTACAAAGCTCCTCGCGGTAGCGAAGGTGCGGAAAGACCACGACCGTCTTGACCCTATCGAAGCCCTTCTCTCGACAAGCTCTGGCAGTTTGATCCTTTAAGTCAGTCGGCCAGGAAAACGCCTCAATTAATTCGCTGACGTCAGTTTTCAAAAACGGCCGATTGTGGTGCGCGTGAAAACGTGGTTCGTCAAACGAGCGCGAAAACTCTGGCAAATCGTCGAGATCAAGCAGGAAGCCAAAGTCAGACTCGAAAGGCGTGCCGAGATATTCAGCGAGATCACCTTCCGTTTCAATGTCTCCGACCCAAACGGCGACAACTTGCGCTTCCCGTAGATCTTCCTGATAGAGCATGGTGTCGCAGAGTTGCTGATTCAGCCCGCCACAGTTCAGCAGGTGAGAGTGGCGCGATGACTTGCAATCCCGCTAACCTTCCTATTTCAAAACGCTTTGGTGAAACTCGTACCAGTCGTCGAGATTGTTCAAGTTGATGGCGTCCGGGCACACCGAGCCGGCATCACTGATGCCATTGGCTTTCAGGACTCCTTCGCGGACTTCGTCTTTGTGGATGTAGCCCTGAATGGCCACGTTGAGCTTGTGAATGGTGGCTTTGTCCAGGTGCTTGGCGTTTTGCTTCACCCATTCCTCGAATTGCGGATAG
>DASUGI010000272.1:0-2114 GCA_036274115.1 Verrucomicrobiia bacterium | reverse complement strand
GGCCCGTGCTGATCCATGATGGCCTTGAACTTGACCGTGAACACCTGCATCGCCTCGTCCCAATCCGCCGCTTCAAGTTTACCGGTCTTTGAATTTCGCAGCAGCGGCGTTGTACCGCGGTCAGGTGCAGCCAGGCACGTGAGCGCTTCCCAGCCCTTTGGACAGGCCATGCCGAGGTTCACCGGGTAATCTGCCGTCGGCGTGAGGTTCACCGCCACGCCGGATTGCAAATGCACATCAAGCGAACAACCCGTCGAACAAAACCCACACACAGAACGCGTCGTTGCATCCGGTCGCAAACGCGCGGGAACTTTACCCAGACCAAAATCGCCGGGGTGCAACGTTAGATCTTGCGTCAGTGGCCCGCTCCATTGACGCAACAAAGAGTTTTCCTTTGCGACCTTTGCGACCTTTGCGTGCGGCTGCTTTTTTGCGACAACACTCACGAGGCAAGCCCTCCCGGCATTTTCTGCGTGACGACGGCGGTAAAGAACAGATAGCGCTCGATGAATTCACCCGCGACACACACGACTGCCGCCACTACGGCAAGCCATGAGATCACGGACGCCGTTTGCCCCACCGCAATCAGCGGTAGCACTGCGCCGCCGATGACCCCCAAAGCGATACGGCCACGCACCAGTCCATTCAATTCGCCGTTGAGCAATCGCGCCGTCTTGTTAAGCGGTGTTTGGGCGGCGGTTTCCTCGTCCACCAGGTGAGTGAAGATGCATCGTTCGACCGCAAGCTTCGCGACCGTTGCAACGAGCACCACGATCGCGGAAGCAACAGGCGCGCTGCTGTTGGGTTTTGTGAACGAGACCACCGCCATGGTGGTTGCCGTTCCCAACAAAAGCGTGGTGCCGAAGAATTTCGGAAAGCTGCGCGACGCACTCCAAAAATCGCGGCGCGTCCTGACATATATCATCGCCGAGCAAGCAACTGTTGCCAGCCCAGTCAACCCGGCGAGTGGCGCTAGAATATTTTCAAACGGTTCAGTTGCAGACGACCACATCGTTGCGGCTGCGAGTCCGACGAGAACTACGAACCCGGCCAGCGCGATGACTTCGCGGCTGAACCATGATTTGCGCCAGCCGAGGAAGCTGCGCCACGCCTTGAGTGGTTGCCCGAGATGAAGTGAACCCGCAACCAAGGCAATTGTGCCCACGACCAAAGCCGTGAGCAGCAGCGGCAACTCGGGCTTCACAAAAATCGCTGCCACGCTCGCGCCAATGGCCAGTTGCGACAGCACCAGCAAAATCACCAGGGGCAAGTGCGAATCAGCCCGCCGGATGGCTGAATCGTCCCCGGCGAAAAGATTTTCGGGCAACGTGCGCGCGGTGACAAAGCGTGTGGTTGGCAGCGTGATCGCCGGATTCGGCGTTGCCGGCAGAAAGTTATTCGCGGTCGAAGTAACGGTTGACGCTGGTTGAAAATTAAACGCTGAGAGCTGTCGATACTTGCCGCGCACCTTGGATTGTTCGACCACGGTGATTTTGATCGCGCTGGTCGGACAGGCCTGCACGCAAGCGGGCGCTTCGCCGACGGCAAGACGTGAGTGGCACATGTCACACTTGCGCACGATGCCGCGCTCCTTGGAGTACTGGGGCACTTCGTAAGGGCACATCATCACGCAGTATTGGCAGCCAATGCACTGGTCATCGAGATGACGGACGATACCGGTGACCGCGTCCTTGTCGTAAGCCAACACTGGACAACCATTCAAACAGCCGGGATCAACGCAGTGGTGACACGCGGTCGTAACGTTCTGTTGAAACGCCGCCGCACCACGCCGGGCGCGATAATCCTGCGCCGGATCGCCGACGAGCAATCCCACACTGCGCCAGGTTTCGTTATCATCGAGGCCGTTCAAAGAGTGACACGCACTGACACACGCCTTGCAACCGGTGCATTTGTCGAGGTCTACTTCGAACGCATATTGCTGGCCGGGCGCGGGCGGCGTGGCGGGAAGTAAATCGCGATAAAGCTCGCCGCGGACCGCGTGTTGATCATGGGCCCGAGAGAATTTCTCGACCGCCGTCAGTTCCTGTTGCTCCGAGAGCAGATCGTCAATCAACGTGCGGGGCTTTTCGCTTGGCGGTCGCGAAGTTGGAGGC
>DASUGI010000271.1:0-18584 GCA_036274115.1 Verrucomicrobiia bacterium | reverse complement strand
AGGCGTATTCGGCCTCAAAGAGCAATTTCAGACAGGTGCGCGCTTCCGCGCGTTCGGCCAGAGCCTGCTGCAAAGCCGCTTGCTGTTCGGCAAGCGCGGCATTGATTTCCGCGATCCTCGCGTCGAGAGCTTTTTGACCGGGAATGTTGATGTCCGCCAACCATTCCGGCTCGGGTGTTTCGAAAGGCACGTCGCAAAAGTCCCGCAGCACGATCCGCAACGTTTCATTTTCGTCGAGGGAGAGTTTCGGCAAGACGTAGGTCAAGCCATACGGGATTTTGATCCGGCCGTCCCGGGTGACGCGCTGGAAAAAGGTAAAGGCAATCGAATGGCCAACCCGGTTGGCGCAAACGGGAACGACCGGGGTGGAAATCCGATGTCCCCTGGCCTCGAGATCACTCAAATCCCATCGTTCCGCAAACACGGCCTTGTTCAGCCGACACTGTCGAAGCGAGTAGTCCCAGGCGCGCAGGTGCTTCACGTAACCTTTGAACATGCTGTTGCGTTCATCAAACTTGACGGAGTCACCGGGTTGGTTGCTCCACTCGAAATCGACGCCCGTCCAACGGAGAAACGGTTGCGCCTGCCCCTTCGCGTCCGGAATCTCAAACCGGGGATCGCCCAGGATGATGATTTTTCCGCCATGAGTCAGGACATCGGTCGCGGCGGAAAAGTCCAGAAGCCGGGTGAACTTGCCCCAATCCACTTTCGCGCGCGTCTCCGTTGAAGCGATGCTCAACAAACTCAAAACAAGGCCGTCATAATCGCGCACGCTGGCAACTTCCGAGAGGTGGTCCCAGGGAAGGCAGTCGAGCCGCAGCCCATCCTGCACCCGGTTAAAACCTGTCGCGCCTATCAATAAAAGCTTTCTGTTTTCAGCCGCCATATTGCGCGGATTGCAGCAAGAGGAACGCCGTTTTCCGGGCACGAGGGAAAACTGCCGTCATTTTTCCAATGGTGGAAGGGCTGAAAAGGGCGCTGCGTTCGCCGACTGAAAAGATTTGCCGGCTTCAGCGGGGGGGTGTTGACTGGCGGTGACATTCCATGGCCAGCAAGAGCACTTCCCGAAATCCGCTGAAACAGGTCGCCACCAGGTTGCGCGAGTTGCGCGAGCGGCACGAGGAACGGCATCGACCCAGCGGGTTTGACTTCGCGTTTGCGGATCGCGTGGATTTCCTTAATGGCGCGGTCTGGGACAGCGTTACGGCCAAGGGCAGCGTCTTTCTTATGCGCAAGGTTCTCCGTGTCATCGAAGCGCATGGACCAGACAACGTGATGCCGCGGTACGCCTTGATATTCCGCGAGGAACAACCGGTTGCCGCCCTGGCTGCGCAACTGGTTACCGTGACCAACCAGCATTTACTCAAAACGGAATCGGGCGGGAGCAAGAATGGAAATTCCATACATCGCGTCCTGACTCCGGCGGCCAAGATCGTTACGGCCAGGTTGAACGAACCACTGCTGGTAGCGGGCAATCTGATGTCGTGGGGTTTTCATGGCATTGCGTTTGCCGATGGCGAAGACCCGGCCGCGCTCTGGCCCGGCGTGGCCGAAGCCTTGTATCGCATCCGGCGCGCGGAACGGTTGCTGGGGCAGACGAATCTGGTGCTGGTCAAGGACGTCACGGAACGGGAGCAGGGACTGCAGGCGTTGCGGCGGTTCAGCTATCGTCCGCTGGAAACCGAGCCCAACATGGTGCTTGCGATCAATCCCGCCTGGCGCACTTACGATGATTACCTCGCGGCGCTTGATGCGAAATACCGGCGCAATGCCCGGGAACAGCTGAAGAAACTCACGGCCGCCGGCTGCGGGGTGGAATCCTTGACCGACCTCGCGTCACACTCGGCGCGGTTGCATGAACTGTATCTGGCAGTCCAACGCAATGCGTCCGTACGATTGGTCACGCTGGTGGAAAGCTATTTGCGAGAGCTGGCATTTGCGTTGGGCGATGACTTCCGCTGCACGATCATCCGGCGCGGCGAACAGATTCTTGGTTTTGTTACCTCCATTCGCGACGGCGACACGGCCATCGCCTACTACATTGGGTTTGATCGCATCGCAGCAGCGGAAGGTTTGCCGATTTATCTGCGACTGCTGCACGTGACCATCGCTGATGCGATTTCATGGGGTTGTAAATCGTTATCGCTGGGACGGACTGCACTTGAACCCAAAGCGGCACTCGGGGCGAAACCTGAACCCATGTCCGTCTGGTTGCGGCATCGGATTCCTGCGGCCAACTGGATTCTCCGCGGATTACTGGGTGTCGTGACGCATGAAGAGGCGCCGGAACGGAATCCGTTCAAGACCGTTACCGAAAACAAGTGATTCAGGCCGGCTTCCTGACTTCGGCCGGCGCCGGTGGATACGTGATGATGCGCGCGCTGCGTTTGTAGGAGAAATACGAGTAGGCCCATTGGAACAGCACGGCCAGCCGGTTGCGGAAGCCCACCAGGAAGATCAGGTGAATGAACAGCCAGGCGAGCCACGCGGGGTAACCGGAGAATTTGAAGCGTCCAATCCAGGCCACCGCCGCCGAGCGGCCAATCGTCGCCATGGTACCTTTGTCCCAATACTTGAACGCAGGGCGAGTTGCCGGCTTTGTGCCGGAATCAATTTCGCCTTCAATAATCCTGGCGACGTGTTTGCCCATTTGCATTGCGGCGGGCGAAACCCCGGGAACAGGTTTGCCATTCTCCTGCAACACGAGAGCCATGTCGCCGATGGCAAACACTTCGGGGTGACCCGGCAGGCTGAGATCGGGATTTACCTTTACGCGACCGGCTTTGTCCAGTTCTACACGAAGCTTTTTCGTCAGCGGCGTGGCTGACACACCGGCGGCCCAAATGATGTTGCCGGCCCGGATGATTTCGCCGTTGGCCAGCTCCACTTCGCCAGCGTGAATATTTTTGACGTGAATGTTGTTGCGGATTTGCACGCCCAGCGCTTCCAACTGGCGCTGCGCACTCGCCGATAAATCCGGTGGCAGATGGGAGAGCACCAGGGGCGATCCTTCGATGAGAATGATGTGCGCCTTGCTCGGATCAATGTGACGAAAATCGCGATTCAATACGGTGCGCGCGAGCTCGGCGAAAGCGCCGGCCAGCTCCACGCCCGTTGGTCCCCCACCGACCACAACGATGGTCATCAGTCGATCGCGCTCGGCGGGGTCGGTTTCATTCTCGGCCTTTTCGAAGGCGAGGAGAATCTGGCTGCGGATGCGGAGCGCATCATCGAGGGTTTTCAGTCCGGGCGCAAATTGTTCCCATTCCGGATGGCCGAAGTAGCCGGTCTGGCCACCCATCGCGAGCACCAGATAGTCGTAGTTCAAATCGCCCTTTTCGAGAACGACCTTCCTTTTCTCCAGATCAAAATCCACCGCCCGGTTGAACCGTACGGTAATGTCGTTCCGATGGGAAAGAATGCCGCGGATGGGTTGGGCGATTTCAGGCGCCGACAAACCACAGGCCGCCACCTGGTAGAGCAGGGGTTGAAACAGGTGATGATTCGTGCGGTCCACGATCGTGAGGCGAGCCTGCGGATGGCGGAAAGCTTTGCAGAAAGTCAGCCCACCAAAGCCGCCGCCAACCACGACCACGTGAATTGGTTTGTTCTCATTCACGCGCTCAATGTGCGCGAGCCAATGGAAACTTCAATAGCCCGAAAGGACCACGAGAAAGGCGCTGCCGCGTTAAGCGCCCTTGCGCTTGACGAACTTCAACAGGAACAGAAGCAGGATGGTGCCGACGAACGCACAGAGCAGTTCGCCGATCCTTCCGGTTGTACTCAGGCCAAGCAGCCGGAACAAGAAGCCCCCCAGCAAGGCGCCAATAATGCCAACAATGATGTTACCCAGGATCCCGAACCCGTGACCTTTGATGACAATCCCCGCCAGAAACCCGGCGGCCAATCCGATGAGAATGAACCAAAGCCAGTTTTCCATATGGCCGCATGATGTCCCCGGGGTTTCCAAAAGGCAACGACGTATCGGGCGCGCGCCGGAATCAGCCTTTTGCCTTCGAGCGATGGAGAACTAGGCCTGAAAGGACTTGCCGCAGCCGCAACTCTGCCGGGCATTAGGGTTAACCAGCTTGAACCCGCCACCGGTCAGCGCATCGCTGAAATCGACGCGTGTGCCCCGCAGATATTGAGCGCTGAAGGCGTCAACCAGCACCGTGACCCCGTTCTGTTCACACACCGAATCGCCATCACGCTTCTCATCGAAGACCAAGCCGTATTGCATGCCGGAACATCCGCCTTGCTCGACATAAACGCGCAAGAACTTTCCCGCGTTGTCGGGCTGGGCGGCGAGCGACTTCACTTCTGCAGCCGCGTGGGGCGTCAGTTCCAGCAGAGCTGTTTCAGATGTCGGTGTGTCGGGCATTTTCTTTTACAGAACGAACCTAGTGGCCGGTGCAGAGTGTGTCAAACCTCGGTCTAGGATTTTTCCGGTTGTGACGGATTCTGGGTCCGCGTGATGATGGCTTCGAAGCGGGTTTTGATCGCCGGTAACACTTGTTGCATTCGGCGGCAGAAATAGAGGACTGTATCGTCGTCCTGGGTCGACCAGCCCTGCATCAGCTCGAGCAGACGCAGCGCTTCGAAGGCTGCTTTCTTAATATAGAAGTCGTCAGCCGTCTCTCCTTCACGCAGGTTTTTTTCCAGCGCCACGTCCAGGTAGAGATCGCGGGCCCGCAGCAAAAGCGCCCTGCGTTCGTCGTTGCCGGCCTTGTCAGCAAGCTTTTCTGAAATCGCGCCCAGCCCGCAGAGTGCCTGACTTCGGGCCGACACGCTGGCAGCAGGCAGAGAGATTACCTTTTGGTACGCATTGGACGCGGCCTCGTAGTTGGCGGGGTCGAGCGCGGCCATTTGCAGGTAACCGTTGCCCATCTCGCCCCAGGCGACCGCGGCGGATTCATTCGTTGGGAAACGTTGGGGAATCAATCCGAACACTTGGACCGCTGCCGTATAACCCGCCACCCGGTTTGTCTCGGCTGGGGCCACCCTCATTTTGGCGCCGCCACACGCCAGGACGGCGCGAATCCAGAGATCGGACGGACAGTTCGTATCGCTGATGAGACTGGTGAAATACTCGATCGCATTGGGATAGCCGGACCATTGCATCGCGGCGCGTCCGGCCATCATCCGCGCTTCGTTGGCGAGATCGGACGTTTTCCAGTTTTGAAACAGCTCCTTGAACTTGAGTTCGGCCGCAGCGAACTCGCCGCGATTAAAGAGGCTGTCCGCGACCCACCACTGCGCCCGCGGGGCGAGGGCGTTGGTCGGATATTGCGCGACAAAATTCGTAAACAGGTTCAGCGCGTTACTCTCGTTGCCCGAACGCGCCAGGGCCAGCGCCCGTTGAAATTCCACCTGCGGCCGGAGCGCGTTGGATGGAAAGCGTGTCAGCCAGTTTTCGTAGGCGGCCAGCGCATTGGTCCAGGCAGATTGTTGTTCCAGGACGCGGGCAATGAGCAATTCCACCTGCGGCCGCCATTCTGAATTCGGAAACTGCGCGACGAACTGTTCAAACCAGGGTTGCGCCTGCGCGGGCTCGTTGGCATCCACATGGCCTTGCGCCACCAGCAACAAACTTCGCGCATTAGACGCGTCAGCCGGATCGGTCTGCAATATCTCGCGCACGGCTTCTTCTGCATTCGGAAAATTGGTCAGCGCAAGGCTCGCTCGCAGTGATTGATACAACGCGGGCATCCGCAGTTCCGCGTTGGCAGCAGGCCAGTTGGTTGCGGTTTGCAAGGCCGCGCGATAGTTTTCCAGCGCCGCCGCGTAACTTTTCTGTTGGAATAATGCGTCAGCCAACTTGAAGCGGGCTACGACGAGATCTTCCGATGAAGGTAAAAACTCCACAGCCGCATCAAAAGCTTTCGCACTTTCAGAATACTTTGGGGGAGTTTCCAGCCAATAGCACCAGCCTCGACCAAGATGAGCGCGGCCCACCAGCACGCTGTTCGAGTGAAGGGTAGTGACGCGATCGAAACAGTTCATCGCCAGCGGCAACAAATTGGTGGCCACGGCAGGGACGGCGTTGTTCTGGTTGGTGGCCCGCACCGAGGCGTATTGCTTGAGGTAAACTTCGCCAAGCGTTAACAAGGCAATCGGGGCCGCACCTGAGGTGGGAAACTGATTAACAAACGACTGCAGGGTATCAATGGCCACGTCGTAGCGCGCCTGCTCCAGGGCCAGCGACGTGATTTTTGCCAGGGCCTGTTCCTGCCGTGCGGCTGGTGCGTTGGTCTCCAGATTACGCCGCAATAAGGTCACCGCCTCCTCTTCTCTCCCAAGTTGCTCGAGTACGTCGGCACGAAGGACGATGCTTTCGGAAAGCAGTTCCCTTTGCCGGGTCGCTTCCGCGGCGGTGAGCAGACCCGCGCTTTCTCGCAAGGCGTCTTCGATACGTCCCCAACCAACCAGCGTCCGGCACAAAAGATTTCGCCGCTGCCAGTCGAGTTCGCCACTGAAGGCGTTGCCGACCTTGGTCAACCAGAACTCAGCATCCGGATAATTCTTGAGCGCCAGTTGTGCCTCCGCCAGCAGCAAGTAGCCGCGCGCCACCGTCTCGTTGTTCGTCAAGCCCAGTGCGGATTGACGAAACGCCCCATCGGCGCGGCGCAACAGATTGGTCACCTGCGCCCACTCGGACATTCGGACCCGGGCGGCCGCTTCGCCAACCGCGGCTTCCAGTCGGCGATTGGAAGCGGGGAATTCGCGCGCCAGTTTTCCAAAGCTCGCGGCGGCTTCAACGTAGTTGCCATTTTGAAACTGCGCTTCGGCCACCCAAAAGAGAAACTGGTCTGCAAGCGGACCCGCGTCCCCCTCTCGCGCCGTCAGCAACGCTACTGCTGAATCATACTTCCGTTGCCGAAACTGCGATTGCGCTTGCAACAGGATTGCCTTGTTAAGTTGCTCGGACTTGGGGTACTTCTCGATGAACTGAGCGAATTCGATTTCAGCGCGGTCCCATATACCCAGGCCAAAGTCCGTCGCCGCGTAATCGAAAGCTCGCTTCTCGTTGCCGGACAAAGCAGCGAGCGCTGGCGGGCCGGTCAGCGCCAGCAGCGCGCAAAGCAAAATCAAACGCAGCTTCGTCACGGCCAGAATCCTAAGCCACTTGGGCTCAAACCGGAAGCACCGAACGCAAATACTTGCCGGTGTGGCTCTGCGGACACGCCACCACTTGTTCCGGCGTGCCTTGAATTACCACCTGCCCGCCGCCATCGCCGCCTTCCGGTCCGAGATCGATAATCCAATCCGCCATCTTGATCACGTCGAGATTGTGTTCGATGACGAGCAACGTGTTCCCCGACGCCCGTAGCTTGAACAACACTTCAAGCAGCTTTGCCACGTCGTGGAAATGCAACCCGGTCGTCGGCTCGTCGAGAATGTAAAGCGTGCGTCCCGTTTGTTTGCGACTCAATTCCGCCGCCAGCTTGATGCGTTGCGCTTCGCCTCCGCTGAGGGTGGTGCCGCTTTGCCCGAGATGAATGTAACCAAGGCCTACTTCCGCCAGGGTTAAACACGGCTCAAAAATCTGCGGCACGGCGCGAAAGAAATTCACCGCCTCGTCCACGGTGAGGTTCAGCACGTCGGAAATGTTCAACCCCTTGTAAGCAATCTCCAGAGTCTCACGATTGTAGCGCTTGCCGTTGCAGTTCTCGCAGGTGACATAAACCGGCGGGAGAAAGTTCATCTCGATCTTGATGAGCCCATCGCCCTGACACTTCTCGCAGCGGCCCCCTTTCACGTTGAAACTGAATCGCCCGGACTCATAACCGCGCACCTTGGCCGCCGGCAAACGCGCGAACAAATCCCGGATCGCATTGAACATCCCCGTGTAGGTCGCCGGATTACTCCGCGGCGTGCGGCCGATGGGGGTCTGGTCAATGACCACGATCTTCTCCAGCCCTTCGTAGTTCTTAATCTCCTTGTGCGCGCCAGGCTTCTCCTTCGAGCCATAAAACTTCCGCATCAACGCCCGTCGCAAGGTGTCGTCCACCAGCGTGCTTTTGCCCGAACCGCTCACGCCGGTCACGCACGTGAACAATCCAATCGGAATCCGCGCGTTGACGTTCTTCAAGTTGTTCTCGCTTACACCAATAATCTCGATCGAGCCGCGCTCCACCGACGGCTTCTTGCGTTCTTTCGGCAGCGGAATGTTCAGTTCGCCGGTCAGATATCTCCCGGTCAATGAGCGTTTGTTTGCTTTGATCTGCTCCAACGAACCCGCCGCCACCACTTCGCCGCCATGCACGCCCGCCCCAGGTCCGAGGTCCAGAATGTAATCCGCCGCCTGAATCGTGTCCGCGTCGTGCTCCACGACCAGCACCGAGTTGCCGAGATTGCGCAAGCCTTTGAGCGTTTCGAGCAGGCGATCGTTGTCGCGTTGATGCAAGCCGATGCTTGGCTCGTCCAGAATGTAAAGCACGCCGACCAGGCCCGCTCCAATCTGGGTTGCGAGCCGGATGCGTTGCGCCTCGCCACCAGAGAGCGACCCGCTCTCCCGGTTCAACGTCAGATAGCCCAATCCAACGTTCTTCAGAAAACCCAGGCGCGCGCGAATCTCTTTGACGACCTCACCCGCAATCTTGAGTTGAAACTCCGTCAGCTTGAGCTTCGCAAAAAACTCATCCGCCTTCTCCACCGAAAGCAGACAGACGTCCATGATGGACAAGCCGGGGATTTTCGGCGAGACGGCGAGACGGCGAGACGGCGAGGCGGCGACGGTCTCCGTTTCGCCGTTTCCCCGTTTCTCCGATTCGTCACCTCCGAGCGTCACCGCCAGAATCTCCGGCCGCAGCCGCTTGCCCAGGCACGCATCACAAAACTGCGGGCTCATGAACGCCTTGAGCCGGTTGCGAGTGAACTCGCTTTCGCTCTCCGCATAGAGCCGCTCCATGTTCGGCAACACACCTTCGAACGGGCGCTTCACCGTGCTCACCTTGCCTGCGCGCGCGAAGTAAAAGGTGATTTCCGTATCACCCGAGCCGTGCATCAGCACGCGCTTGAAATCCTCGGGAAGATTCTTGTAAGGCGCTTCGAGATTCGCGCCGTAGTGCGATGCCACGGCCTTCAGCATCGCCTTGTAGTAAACGATCATTCGTTTCCCGCCGCGTCGCCACGGCAAGACCGCTCCTTGCTCCAGCGACTTGTCCGGGTCGGGCACCACCAGCCCTTCGTCGAAAACCATCTTCTGCCCTAAGCCATGACAAACCGGGCACGCACCGTTGGGCGAGTTGAAGGAGAAATGTTTTGGCGTCGGCTTCTCGTAACTCTTGCCCGTGCCCGGGGAATACATGCGGTTCGAGTGGAGTGTTTCGATCCAGGCGGTAGAGTCGAGAGTCGAAGGTCGAGGGTCGAGCGCCGGGCGCGGTTTCTGGCCTTCGACCTTCGTCCCTCGACTCTCGACTTGGTGCAAAGTCACCATCACCCCATTGCCCCACCGCAACGCTGTCTCGACAGAATCCTGCAAACGCACCCGCACCTTGTCTTCCATCACCAGGCGATCCACCACCGCCTCGATCGTGTGCGTCTGTTTCGCATCCAGTTTCACGCGCACGTTGGGGTCGGTCAGTTCCACCAACTCACCATCCACCCGGGCGCGCACAAACCCTTCCCGTTGCAAGCGCTCAATCACGTCGCGAAACTCACCCTTCTGCTTGCTCACCACCGGCGCCAGCAACATCACCCGCGTCTTCTCCGGCAACCCGAGGATCTTATCCACGATGTCGCTGGTGGTTTGCGCCACGATGGGTTCGCCGGTGTCCGGGCAATGCGCCTGTCCGACGTGCGCGTAGAGCAAGCGCAAGTAATCGTAAATCTCCGTCGTGGTCGCCACCGTCGACCGAGGGTTCATCCCACTCGTGCGTTGCTCGATGGCGATGGCTGGCGAGAGCCCTTCGATGTAATCCACCTCCGGCTTCTGCATTTGATCGAGGAATTGCCGCGCGTAAGCGGACAGACTCTCCACGTATTTGCGCTGCCCTTCGGCGTAAATCGTGTCGAACGCGAGCGAGGACTTGCCGCTGCCGCTCAAGCCGGTAATGACCACCAGCTTGTCGCGCGGGATTTCGAGCGTGAGATTCTTGAGATTATGCTCTCGCGCCCCGCCTATGCGGATGAATTCTTTGCTCATGACTGCGAATTTCTGAACTCAAATAATCCAGCAGCCTAGGGCAGCTTTTCGAGGGAGGAAAGGAAAGAGTGCCTGCTGAAATCCGCAAACTACCGGCTGGACGGCGAACGAATGGATACGTAATGTCTGGCCAGTTTCCCGGAAACAGTTGGCAACCATAGGGCATCCGATGAAATCCTTTCCCTTTCTGCGAACAGCCGTTCAGCGAACTGTTGTGTTTTTCGGTTTCGCTGTCGCTGCTTCCGCCGAAGCGGGTTTTTGGACTTCGTTGTCGATGACAAATGGTGTGGTGCCTGCGGCTGACCTTGCGTCTGCAACTTTACTCGATGACGGTCAAGTATTGTTGGCGGGTGGCTACTATAATTCGTCTAATGCTTTTCTCTACGATCCCGCCAGCGGGACCTGCAGCCAAATCGTCTCCATGAATGCAAAGCGAGACAGACATACTGCCACCCGCTTGTTTAATGGGAAGGTACTGGTGACAGGAGGCTTCGGGCTAAAAAGTGCCGAACTCTACGATCCGAAGACGAGGACATGGGAGCTTGCAGGAGACATGGCATACTGGCGCCAAGGTCATACCGCCATATTGCTTAACAATGGCAAGGTTCTGGTTACTGGAGGTAATTCAACAACGCTAAGTGCAGAAATCTATGATCCCTCCAACGGCTTTTGGACCCTAACGGGATCAATGAACACCAATCGTGTAAGTGAGACGGCAACGTTGCTGACTAGCGGAAAGGTTTTGGTGGCAGGATACCACAATGGGTCGGGGGGCTACACAAGCTCGGAGTTACACGATCCTGACACCGGGCTGTGGACGTTTACGGGCTCGATGAGTACGAATTTCAGCTATCGTGCGCACGTGGCAACAGTGCTGCCCAACGGTCATGTGCTCGCGACCGGCGGTTTGAAAGCAGAATTGGTTCGTGGTTTCCCGCCGCTCCAATGCCCACGGCTCGGTTTGGTCATACGGCGACTCTGTTGCCCTCAGGGAATGTTTTAGTTGCGGCTGGAACACAAGACGGCAGCGCATCGAGGAACACGACCGCTACGCTTTACGACCCAAATTCAGGATCATGGACGCCAACCGGCAACCTCCTTCACTTCACATTGGCTCCCACTGCGACCCTCTTGCCCGGCGGGAAAGTACTGTTACCAGGCGGACGTGATTTTCACACCTACCACTCCACAAACATCACCATCAAGGCTGTTGGCAACCGGAACGTTAACCGACAGCGGCATACCACAACACTTTTGCCGGATGGAAAAGTACTGGTGGTGGGCGGACTTTGGGCAACTCCCGAATCCAGCGTAGAGCTGTTCGATCCACTGACGAAGGCCTGGACTGAGATTCCACCGATGACTACAAACCGCGAGTGGCACACGGCAACTCTGTTGCCGAGCGGTAAGATTCTGGTCGCCGGCGGGAGGAAGTCTTTCCCTGCGTTCTCCAGCGCTGAATTGTACGACGTGCAAACCCAAACGTGGACGCCAACTGGTTCCATGACGACCAACCGATATGGTCACACGGCCACTGTGCTTCCGAACGGAAAGGTCCTGGTGACCGGCGGCGGTAATACATCTCTTGGTGGGCTTGGTGCTGAATTGTATGACCCGATTACCGGGTCATGGACCGCGACCAGTTCCATGAAAGCAAATCGACTCGGGCATACCGCTACCCTCTTGAAGAATGGAAAAGTACTGGTCGCGGGAGGCAATAGCTACGACGCAGAACTGTACGATCCAACCACAGAGCAGTGGTCGGCCGCGGGCGTGACCGCCGCAACCGGTTTTAATCCGGCTGCCGTATTGTTGCCCAGTGGGAGAGTCCTGCTCGTCGGAAGAGAACCCGTCGCCGCACTGTATGATCCCGTCACGGGACTTTGGAGCACAACAACCTCATTCAATAATCGTTCAGGAGAGGTCACCGCAACTCTCCTGACCACCGGGGATGTCCTCGTCGCTGGAGCCGGACCAAGCTCGTTTCCAAGTGCTGAGCTGTTTGATCCAATCTCAGAACGTTGGACCGGCATTCATATTGGCGATCACTGGGGACACACCGCGACCATGCTTGCCAGTGGCGAAGTATTGATTCTTGGCGGAAATGGAATCGCCGGTCCGGATGCAACGAACCTGCTTTTCAGTCCGTATTCAGGAATTAGCAATTCGTGGCGCCCGCAGATTACTTTTGCCACGTCACCACTCAGTTTGGGCAGCAGTTTGGTCGTCACCGGATCGCAATTTCGGGGGGTCTTTGGCGCGTCGAAGAATAATCGCGACTCCTCAACGGATTATCCCTTGGTGCAATTGCGCAGCATCGCGAGCGGCCAGACTATGTTTCTGCAGGCCACCAACTGGTCCACTGATTCGTTCACCTCACTGCCGGTGTGGAATTTCCCGCCGGGATGGGCGCTGGTCACAGTGTTCGTCAACGGCATTCCCAGCGATAGCCGCATCATCAACATCCCGGTGCCCATTCCCACGCCACCGACCATCGCGGCGGCGAAAACACTGAGCAATGGTGCTTTCCAGTTTGCGTTCGCCAACAGCGTCGGCGCCACGTTCGGGGTGCTGGCGTCAACCAACGCTTCGTTGCCTTTGACCCAATGGACCGCGCTTGGCGGCATTGTGGAAGCATCTCCGGGCCAATTCCAATTCACCGATCCTCACGCGACAAATTCTCCACAACATTTTTACCGAGTTCGGGCAAATTGACCAAAGCCGCGGTCTTTTTTTACTGACGTGTCGAGCGGCTCAGCGTGTGTTACCATCAACTCAAATGTTGAAACTTACAGTTCCCTTCGCCGCGTTGGGACTTGCCTTAAAGCTGGCAGGAAGCGCATTTGCCGCAACGATCGTGCTTGAAGCGGAAAATGGCGTCCTCACGGGAACTTCGGTGACAACGGCTGCCCCCGGTTATTCGGGTACGGGCTACGTTACAGGCTTTGACAACACCGGTGATTCCGTTCGTTGGACGTTCGGCGCTTCGAACGGAATCTACAACCTGCGCATTCGCTTTCGCTCGCAGTACGGACAGAAAGGTTTTGACGCGACGCTGAATGGGGCGACCGCAACCGGGATGTTTCCGCAAAGCACCACGTTCGCGATGTTCGACGCCGGCTTGGTGGAACTAACCAATGGCAACAACACGCTCCAAATCAGTGGCGGGTGGAATTACTACGAGATTGATCGCGCTGATTTAGTTTTCACCAATGCACCCCCACCGCCGCTTCCAGTGCCGGCCACGCTCGTAGACTCGAACGCCACCTTCGCCGCACGGATGTTGATGGCGGATCTGGTGGCGGCTTACGGCAAGATCACGTGGTCCGGCCAGCACGAGACCAACGAGGCCGTTTATGTTCTGAACACGTCGGGTCGCAAGCCGCTCATCATTTCGGGTGACTTGATTGATTATTCTCCGACTCGAGTGCAATACCAGGGTGCACCGGCAAATTACACGGAGCGGATGATTGCTGAGGAGCGATTGGGTCAGGTGCAGGCCATGTGCTGGCATTGGAATGCTCCAACCAATTTGATCAACCAGCCGGGGCAGGAATGGTGGCGCGGGTTCTACACGGAGGCAACCACGTTCGACATCGCCGCGGCCTTGGCGAATACGAACTCGACGGAATACGCGATGGTGCTGCGAGACATGGATGCGGTTGCGGTGCAGTTGAAAAAGTTTTCGAGCAACAACATTCCCGTGCTGTGGCGGCCCTTGCACGAATCCGAGGGCGGCTGGTTCTGGTGGGGGGCGAAAGGACCGGAACCATTCAAGCAGCTCTGGCGACTGCTCTATCAACGGCTCACTTCCCATCACGGATTGCACAATCTCATCTGGGTGCTCACCAGTGAGAATCCCGCGTGGTATCCGGGCGATGACGTTGTCGATGTGATTGGCGTGGACGCTTACCCCACCGACAAGAGCGACGCACTCAGTGGCCAGTGGCAGGCGTTACTGGCGCGATTCAACGGAAAGAAGCTGCTCGCGTTGACGGAATTTGGCGGGGTGCCGGACATCGAGAAGATGCAGCGCTTTGGCGTGTGGTGGTCGTGGTTCGCGCCCTGGACGGGCATTTACGGACCCACCGCCATGCCGACGGAAACCGTGAATCGCATTTACCAATCGCCAGCTGTTTTCACTCTCGATGAGGCGAACACGGTGCCGCCGAAGTTCATCAGCATCACCCAGGCATGGAATGGCCAGATACAGCTCGCCGGCACTGGTCGGCGCGGCGCAACGAATCGCGTCCTGGCGACGTCGAACCTCAATTTACCGATCAGTAGTTGGTCGATCATTTCGACGGGCAAATTCTCGGGCGGGGTGTTCACCTTCAGCGACTCACAAACGACAAACAATCCGTTGCGTTTCTATCGAGTCCGGACGGACTGAATCCGCTCATTTTCGATTGCGAAATGATTTGTCTGGAGACACCGGCAAATTTCACTAGCCTTCGCGTCACCGCACATGCGTATTGTCAATTTGAACCCCGACACGGATATCGGGGCCAGTTCCTGGTTCGTGGAGATTGAAGGGCATCGGATTTTGCTGGATGCAGGGATGCATCCGAAACTGGAGGGTCGCGCCGGCTTGCCACTTTATTCGGCAGTGCAACAAGAGGAAGTGGACGCCATTGCAATCTCTCACTGTCATCACGATCACGTGGGAGCGCTTCCGGTGGCGTTGCGGTACTTTCCCAAGGCACACGTGATGTTGCCGGAGCAAAGCTATTTTTTGATCGAGCGCGTCCTGCATAATTCGGTAAACGTGATGACGCGCCAGCGCGACGAACTGGGTCTCAAGGAGTACCCGCTCTACACGCATGACGAAGTGGACGATATCGCACCGGTGTTTCAGGGCTTTCGTTACAATCGCGAAGTGGAATGGGCGGCTTACGAGAAATCGAAAGCCGGCTTTTCCTCGCCGACTTTGGAGTTCTACGACGCCGGCCACACACTTGGTTCCGCTGGTATCATGTTGCGCGGCCAGAAGGAGACGATGTTTTATACAGGCGATGTTTGTTTTCACGACCAGACGATTCTGCGCGCCGCACGGTTTGAGGATGTGAAAGCGGACGTGTTGATCATGGAAACGACGCGGGGCAATCGCGCTGTGGCGAAGGGCGTCACCCGCGTCACTGAGGTGGAGCGGCTCACCACGGCCATCCTTCGCGCCCTCAAACGCAAGGGCTGCGTGATGATTCCGTCGTTTGCACTGGGACGCACCCAGGAAATCCTCGCACTGCTCGCGCTGCTGATGCGGGAAGGCAGACTGCCCAGTCAACCGATCTACATCGGCGGCCTGGGGCGGGTCTTCACCGAGATATACGATCTGGAAGCGCATCGAACGCATCGGCAACACACGAGCCTGCAATTGCACGAGGCGCTGAAACTCATCGTACTCGACGCGGGTCAGGTGGAGAAAATGAAGCTGGGCGGTGGGCGCATCTTTGTCATCACCTCAGGCATGATGAGCGAGAATACCGCCGCACATGACCTGGCCGTTCGGATGATGGGGGACGAGCGGCAATCCATTTTCTTTGTCGGTTACGCTGATCCCGACACTCCCGGTGGGCGGCTCAAAGCATCCAAACCTGGCGAGACGTTTGTGTTCAGTCCGAGTGCCGGGCAGGTAACCCGGCGTTGCGATGTGGAGGATTTCGATTTGACGGCGCATGCGAATCGCGAAGATCTGTTGGAATTCGTCGACCAGGTTTCCCCACGGGCCGTTTACCTGGGGCATGGCAACCACGATTCCCGCCAGTGGTTTGAAGAGCAGATCAGGACTCGGCATCCAAAGATCAAAATCATACAGCCTCAACCGGGCGTCAGCATATCGGCCTAGTGACCAATCACGGGTATCATCGGATTGGCAAAGCATGTCGTCCATGACGCTCGATATGGACGGCCGGCGGAGGTGGCCCCGTTGGTGGGCGATGTCCGGAAAGCACACACCAAACTCGGTTGGAAACCCAGGACAACGTTCAAGGAATTGGTCAAGCTGATGGTCGAGGCGGATATCGAACTGCTTAAAGCGCACCAGGAAGGCAAGATCAAGGTGACGAGCTAGGCTGGCTTCAGGGCGGCCCGTCCCAAGCCGGTGAGCGGGAGTTCCTCCTTGCCTGGCTGCAAGGCATTTGCGAGCCTCGTTTCCATGTCACTGTTGTTTTCTCCGATTTTGGTGGCCCGCCAGAGCTGCCGGCTTTGCGGTAGCAAAGGCTTGTCACCGGTCTTGTCCCTGGGTGACCAGTACATCGCAGGATCTTTCGCCGGGCCGGACGGGAAACCCCCGGTGAGCCGCCGCATCCCCCTGGAGTTGGTGCGTTGTGATCCGGACAAGGATCAGGGTGCTTGCGGTCTGGTCCAGCTTCGCCACAGCGTTCCTCCGCGCATTCTTTATCGCTCGTACTTTTATCGCTCGGGAATCAACCAGAGCATGCGCGATCACCTGGCCGGAATCACCCGGTTTGCCGAAGACACGGTGAAGCTTCACGCCGGGGATCTGGTGGTGGACATCGGTTGTAACGATGGCACGCTCCTGAAATCCTACCGCACCGGCGGATTGCGGATTCTGGGGATCGATCCGGCAACCAACATCGTTGAATACGCCCGCAAGAACGGCGTGCAAGTCGTGAACGACTTTTTCTCCGCCGACGCCTTGCGCTCCGTCTATCCCTATGAGCGGCCCAAGGTCATTACCTCCATTGCGATGTTCTATGACCTGGAAAATCCGCACAAGTTCGTCGGCGATATCAAAGCCGTGTTGCACGAGGAAGGCATCTGGATTCTCGAACTGAGCTATTTGCCGTTGATGCTCGAGATGAACAGCTTTGACACCATCTGCCACGAGCATCTGGAATATTACTCCCTCGCGCCAATGGAACGGTTGTTTGCCGAGCATGACCTTGAGGTGGTGGATGTGACGTTGAATGGTTGCAATGGCGGGAGTTTTCGTATCGCGGTCGGACACAAAGGCAAAGTCAATCCGAGTCCTGCGGCGCGTGAACGCGTTCAGCAACTGCGCATCCAGGAGTTTGAACAGGCGTTGGACACGGATGCGCCCTACGCCGCGTTCCGCAAGAACATTGAGAAGATTCGCAAGGACATGCGAGCGTTCCTTGTCAAAGCCAGGAAGCAGAAGAAGCTGGTTCACGGCTATGGCGCGTCAACCAAAGGCAACACCACGCTCCAATACATCGGCGTCACGCCAGATCTGGTTCCAGCCATCGCCGACCGCAACCCGGATAAGTTTGGCAGCCGCACGATTGGGACGAACATCCCGATCATTTCGGAAGAAGAATCGCGGAAGGCGAAACCCGACTATTATCTCGTGCTGCCGTGGCATTTCATGGACGAGTTCAAGCAGCGGGAAAGCGCGTTCCTCAAACGTGGCGGCAAGTTCCTGCTCCCAATGCCGACGGTGCATTTGGTGAGCTAGCGGCGGCATGAGACGCGCGGCGATCACTGGAATTGCGGGGCAGGACGGCACTTATCTCGCGCGCGGATTGCTCCAGCGCGGATATGAGGTGCATGGCTTGCTTCAGTTCCCTTTTGATCGCGAAGCACCAGCATTACGCCGGCGCTATCCACCGGAGCAATTCGCCGCGATCAGATGGTCAACCGGTTCGTTGGAAGACCCATTCTCGCTGGTGCGTTTTCTGAAGACAGCTCAACCGGACGAGATTTATCATCTGGCTGGATTAACGGATTCCCGCCAGAGTTTTTTGGTTCCGGAGGAGAGCGTGCTGGCGATCACCCTCGGCACGTTGCGGCTGCTTGAAGCGGCGCGCGAGTTCTGCCCGGCGGCAAAACTGTTTCTCGCCTCGTCTTCGGAAGTATTCGGGGTTCCGACCGAGTCGCCACAAAGTGAAGCGACGCCCATGAAGCCAGTCACGCCCTACGGCATTGCCAAACTGGCCGCAGATCAATTCGGGCGTTTGCACCGGGAACAGTATGGGCAGTTCGTGGCCATCGGCCATCTTTACAATCATGAGTCACCGCTACGTCCGCCCAATTATCTAAGCCGTCGCCTGAGCCTGGGAGTGGCGGCGATCAAACGGGGCGAAGCCAAGGAACTGCAACTGGGTGATCTGAGCGCGGAGCGGGATTGGAGCGACGCACGGGATATCGTGAATGCGATGTGGCTGTCCCTGCAAGCACCGCGGCCGGGAGATTATGTGTTCGCCTCCGGAACTTCAAAACGCGTGGAAGACTTTGTTCGAACTGCGTTTGCCGCGGCAGAACTCGACTGGCAGGCTTACGTAAAAACCTCGTCACGCACCGACCAAAAACAACAGGTGTCATTTGGCCTCTGCGGGGATGCGCGCAAGGCGGAAACAGAGCTGGGTTGGAAGCGCGCGTGGCATTTCGATTCCATGGTGGGCGACCTCGTTCGCGCCGAACTTGACCAGCGTTCCGAGGTGGAACGCGCCAATCC
>DASUGI010000270.1:0-43984 GCA_036274115.1 Verrucomicrobiia bacterium | reverse complement strand
TCCGACTCGGCTGTTTGATATCTCCGAGAGCATCGCGCGAGCCAGCTGCCTGAGATGAGGAATTGTGCGGGAGATACCCATGAAATGCTGCATGCGCGCAGCGAGGCACCGCGAAAATCACGCGCGAATGCGTGAAAATGCCACTGCCGTCCGGACTTCCAAGGAAGGACGAGTCGTCTCGTGCCCTAAATCGAACTTTCGCTGGCCAAAGAATCGGTTAGGCTGGCCGAACCAACTATGGATTTGAACGAGGAAGCCATTTCCTCTGCTCCGGCGAGCGGCAACCCGGAGCAGAAAAAACTTCGCTTCCGTGATCTCTGGCGGGATCTGCGTGATGCCATTCGCGGCACGAACATGGATTACACGCAAGGTAGCATCGGGCGCGCAATCCTGCTGCTCTCCGTGCCGATGATGCTGGAGATGGCGATGGAGTCGTTGTTCGCGGTGGTGGATGTGTATTTCCTCTCGTCGCTGGGCGCGTCGGCGATTGCAACGGTGGGGCTGACGGAATCGGTGCTGACGTTGATTTATGCCGTGGCGATCGGACTTTCGATGGGCACCACCGCGCTGGTCGCCAGGCGCATCGGCGAGAAGAACCCGCGGGAAGCGGCGGATGCGGCGGTGCAGGCCATCATCGTTTCACTCGCCGCCTGTATTCCATTTGCCATCGCGGGCATTTTCTTTGCGAAAGACATTTTAGCGTTGATGGGCGCGGACGCGTGGGCCATCGAACATGGCTATCGCTACACCGCATGGATGCTCGGCGGCAACGCCGTCATCATGCTGATCTTTGTCATCAACGCGGTGTTTCGCGGAGCCGGGGACGCAGCAATCGCGATGCGAGTGTTGTGGCTGTCCAACGCCATCAACATTGTGCTCGATCCGTTTTTGATCTTCGGCTGGGGACCGTTTCCAAAGCTCGGCGTCGAAGGCGCCGCGATCGCGACGAACATCGGGCGCGGCACAGGAGTACTGGTGCAATTGTGGGTTTTATTCCACGGAGCGAAGCACATTCGGGTCTTGTGGTCACAAGTGCGCTGGCACGGAGAAGTGATGGGCCGGCTCGTGCGCACCTCCCTGGGCGGCATTGGGCAATTCATCATTGCGACGTCATCGTGGATCGGACTGGTGCGAATCGCCTCGGAGTTTGGCAGCGAAGTGGTGGCCGGCTACACCATCGCGGTGCGCATCTTTGTGTTCACGTTGATGCCGGCCTGGGGGATGTCCAACGCCGCAGCGACGTTGGTCGGACAGAATCTCGGTGCGAAGCAGCCCGAACGCGCCGAGCGTTCGGTATGGCTTACCGGCTTCGCGGTCATGGCCTTTCTCGCGTGTGTCTCGGTGGGTTATATCATATTCTGCGAACCGCTGGTCCGCCTGTTCACCAACGAACCAGGCGTCGTGGCGGTGGGCGCGGAATGTTTGCGCGTCGTGTCGTACGGCTACCTGTTCTTCGCCTGGGGCATGGTGATGCCCCAGGCCTTTAACGGCGCCGGCGACACGATGACCCCTACCAAAATCAACTTTTTCCTGTTCTGGCTGTTGGAAATTCCCGTGGCATACTGGCTGGCGTTTCACGCCGGCATGAAACAAAGCGGCGTGTTCTGGTCCATCGTCATTGCGGAGTCGCTGGCAGGACTGGTGGGCATCTGGCTGTTTCGGCGCGGGAAGTGGAAACTGGTGCAGGTTTGACGTGCAGAAAAGCCGGGATGATTGTCCGGCAAAGCTATTTTTGTTCGTCGTACCCTTGTCGTAAGAAAAACCAATAAAACAAGAAAGGCAGAAACTATGAAACGCAGCATCTATTGCTCGGGCGGCGCATTAGTTGTGGCCGCAGTCTTCCTGGCTGGCCTGGCGCTGGCTGACAATAAAAATCCAGCCGCTGACGCAAAAAAGGCGGACGGGGGACATGACATGGCCGCCGCCATTGCGCCCGGGGCGAAGCATAAGGCCCTTGAGCCGTTCGTTGGCGAGTGGAACGCGGAGGTCAAAGCCTGGATGGCTCCGGGCCAGCCTCCAACCGAGAGCAAGGGAACAGCGAAGGCGACCTGGATTCTGGACGGTCGTTATGTGCAGGAGGAATTCAGCGGCGACTTCATGGGCCAGCCGTTCCGGGGGATGAGCCTGACGGGCTATGACAATGTTCGCGGGAAATATCGCGGCGTCTGGATCGACAACATGAGCACCACCATTGTGACCAGCGAGGGGGATTTCGACGCTGCCAACAAGACGCTCACTTGCAATGGCGATTACGCGTGCGCCATGACCGGGGACAAGAACAAGCAGGCCAGGATGATTACCCGGATTGTCAGCAAAGACAAACATGTCTTTGAAATGCACGACCCGTCATTGGGGGCGAACTCGAAGGTCATGGAAATCACTTACACGCGGAAGTAACCCGTTCCGCCGAACCGCGGACGCGGCAGTCGAAGGGCTGCCGCGTTCATCGTTCTCGGCAATCACCATGAGCAACCAAACTGATTACCTGTTGTTCTTTCGGGGCAACACCTGGGAAAAGAATCTGCCACCCGACGAATTGAAGAAGGTGGTGACCGCCTGGTATGCGTGGTTTCAACGGTTGGCAGCCGAAGGCAAATGCCTGGGCGGACTCCCGTTGCTGGATTCCGGCAAGCTGGTGTCGGGCCGGAAGGGACGCGCTGTCGCGGATGGACCATTCGCTGAATCCAAGGAAACCATCGCCGGATATTTCCACCTCCGGGTAGCGAACGAGGCGGAGGCGATACAGATCGCGCAGCAATGTCCCGGCCTGGAATACGACGGTTGCGTCGTTGAAGTACGACCGGTCGGCGAACAGAACGTGGAGCGCGTGGTCGGCTTGGAGCATTTGGAAGGCATCGCGAAGTCCGTCACCACCAAAACCTGAGCCCGTGAGCCACCCCGCCGAGCCAACCGCCACGCCCACGGGCGCCACCCCGCCGGTAGATATTTCCGGGCTGACCGATCATCTGTTTCGCCACGAAGGAGCCAAGCTGGTCGCGATATTGACCGGCATTTTCGGCATCGAGCGATTGCAACTGGCGGAAGACGTCGTGCAGGAGGCGATGGTGCGGGCGCTGCAGACGTGGCCGTACTACGGCGTGCCGAAAAATCCCGCGGCGTGGTTGACGCAGGCGGCGAAGAATCTGGCCCTGGACACCATCCGGCGCGAAAAGACGTTTCAGGACAAGCAGGGGCAAATCATCGCGTTGATCGAGCAACGGGGTGGCGGCGAGAACGAGAGCGAGTCGCCCAGGTTCGAGAATGAGATTCGGGATGATCGGCTGCGGATGATGTTCGTCTGCTGCCATCCTCTCATTTCCCGCGAGGACCAGGTGGCGCTGGCGTTGAAAACCCTTTGCGGATTCAGCCCTCCGGAAATTGCCAAGGCCTTTCTCACCACGGAAGCCGCGATTGCGAAACGGCTGACGCGGGCGAAACAGCGGATTCGCGACGCGCAGATCCGGTTTGAGATTCCCGAAGGCGAAGAACTCACGCGGCGGCTGGATGCCGTGCTGCAGTCGCTTTACCTGTTGTTCAACGAAGGTTACAAGGCGTCGAGCGGCGATTCGTTGGTGCGCGAAGACCTTTGTCGCGAAGCCATCCGCCTGGCGGCATTGCTCGCGGAGCATCCCGCGGGCAATCGTCCCAAAACGCATGCCTTGCTTGCGTTGATGCTCTTGAACGCGGCACGGATTCCCTCGCGGGTGGACCACGAAGGTAATTTGCTCCGGTTACAGGAACAGGATCGCTCGCGCTGGGACCAACCCGGCATTGCGCGGGGCATGTTTCATATCGCGCAATCAGCCGCCGGCAACGAACTCAGCGAATATCATTTGCAGGCGGGCATTGCCGCGGTGCACTGCGCGGCCCGGGATTACGCTTCCACCGATTGGCCGCAGATTCTGGAACTGTATGACCGCCTCGTGGAATTCGACGATTCACCGGTGGTCGCATTGAACCGGGCGGTGGCGCTCGCGGAAGTGCGCGGACCGCAGGCCGGCATTGAGGCGGTCCACGCGATTCAGAATCTGCAATCGCTGGAGTCTTACTATCTCCTGCACGCGGTGCTGGGCGAATTCGAGTTGCGCCTGAATCATCAGCACGCGGCGGCCGGTCACTTCCGCAAAGCGCTGCAACTCGCTGAGATCAAGTCCGAGCAGGCGTTCCTGGCCAAACGTCTCGCGGAATGCGAGCCGCCCGCGCGTTAACCTTACTTGTAGGCCACCACCGCGCTGTGCGCCCCGGCGAGCGGAATGGTTTCGAAGCGTTTGAAGCCGGCCTCCCCGCACCACTTTCGAAAGTCTGCAGCGGTGAAGTCGAACGCATCGCCGAATTCGATGAGCATGTTCAACGACATCAGGAGCCCGAAGACATTTTCCCGGCGCGCATCATCAATGATGGCTTCAATGGCCACGAACGCGCCGCCGGGCGGCAGAGCGTCATAAGCGAGCCGGATGAGGTGCCGCTTCTTTCCCAGATTCCAATCGTGCAGGATCATTCCCATCGTGATGATGTCGGCTTTGGGCAGCGAGTCCGTGAAGAAATTGCCTGAAGCCGTGCTGATACGATCGC
The DNA here is from genome assembly GCA_036274115.1 of Verrucomicrobiia bacterium. Lineage (GTDB taxonomy): Bacteria > Verrucomicrobiota > Verrucomicrobiia > Limisphaerales > JADLHS01 > JADLHS01. The sequence goes on along the minus strand of DASUGI010000270.1, from coordinate 39,412 downwards.
TCAGCCCGGCCGCGGCGATGTGTTTTTTCGCGATGGGCTCAACCGGCGGCAGGTCGAAGGAAATGGCTTTGAGATGCGGATTCGCCCTGGCGACTTCGATGCTGAGCAAACCGGTTGCACCGCCGACGTCGCAAAGCGTTTGGTATCTGGAAAAATCAAACTGCTGCGCAAACACCTCGAAGTTGAGCCGCGAAAGGCCCGTCATCGCGCCCATGAATTGTTCCAGTTTCGCCGGCTCGGCATAGAGCGCCTCAAAAATTCCCTTCTGGCCGTATTTCTCTTCATTTTGAGGCCTGCCGGTGCGCAAGGCTTCGGGCAGATCGTGCCAATACTGGAACAGCCGGGCGTTCAGCATGACCAGGATTCCGCCGATGTAACGCGGGCTGGACTGGTCCAGGAAGAGCGCGCTTTCCGGCGTGTTGGAATATCGCGCGGTCGGGCCATCACCTTCGCGCTCGAGAAACTTCATGGCCACGAGCGTGTCGAAGAAGTCCGCGATGCCGCGCGGGTGCAGCCCGAGCTGTTCGCCCAGTTCAATTCCGGTGAGCTGACCCGTGCCAAGTTTGGTGAACACGCCAAACTCAACAGCGGTGAGCAGGACCTTGGAGGACCAGAAGCCAAAGGCCGTCTGGAGAATGGCCGCCGGGCTGAGCGCGGGTTTTGCCGCGGGAGGTTGAATGGAGCGTGGCGCCTTGTGAGTCTCGACGGCTGTTTGCATATGGATCAAAAAAATCTGCCGCCATCGTGGGTCGGTTCGCGGCGCCGAACAATGGACCTTTCGACCCAGCCAGGGCGCCACGGCAATCCGGTGTTCACCCACGCTTGAGATTTGGCCCCGGCCACACTAGTTTCTGAGCCGTGCATAAATTCTCCTTCAACAACCAAACACAAAACCAAAAATGAAACGAAAAGCATCAGCGGTCTGGCGCGGCGATCTCAAGGCCGGCAAAGGCGTTATTTCCACTGAGAGTAACACGCTCAAGGAAGCGCAGTATTCGTTTGGAACGCGGTTCGAAAGCGGCGTGGGCACGAACCCGGAGGAGCTGATTGCGGCGGCGCATGCGGGCTGTTTCTCCATGGCGTTTTCCGCGGAACTTGGCAAGGCGGGCATCACGCCGGAATCCATCGCCACCACGGCGACGATCACGCTCGAGAAAACAGATGCGGGGTTTACGGTCACACAATCGCATCTTGAGGTGACGGCAAAAGTGCCGGGTCAGGACCAGAATAAAGTTTTGGAGATCGCCAATGCCGCCAAGGCGGGCTGCCCGATTTCCCGTTTGCTCAAGGCGAACATCACCATGGACGCGAAGCTGGAGACGTGATTTGAGACGCCCGGAACGTGAACGCAGTCAGGATTGGCGGCAGCTTTCGAGTTTGCGCGAGGCACTGTTCGCCCTGCACAAGACTTTGATCGATTCGGAGCGCGTGAGTTACGAGCAAACCATGGGCACGATCGGTTCGCCGAATCATTTTCTCCAATTGCTCACCAGCGATCCGTGGTTTGCGTGGTTGCAACCATTGTCGCATCTGGTGGTGGCAGTGGATGTGGCTCTGGATGAAAAGGAGCCGCTCACGGCGGAGGCCGTGGCGGCCCTCAGGAAACAGACCAGCCAGCTCCTGGTAGCCACTGAAGTGGGGGATGGATTTCCTAAACACTACTTTGATGCATTGCAGCGCGACCCCGATGTGGTGCTCGCACACGCTCGGGTGATGAAGAGCCTCAACGGTCACACGTAGCCACCCGCTAACCTGACTGCGCCTGCATACCGCCGGTTGCTGAGGAACCAAGGTCCGTAATTTCCCCGGCCCGGTGAGCGAATCCTTGGGATTGACCTCGCGCGAAATGTCGGTTGCGATACTGGTTCTCGGTGGCAGGGTGGCGTGCCGTTCTCAATTCCTGGTCCGCATGGTTAAAAGTTTGCGCAAGCTTGGTTTCAGTCTTGGACTGTTGTGTCTGACAACCGGGTCGGTGTTGGCTCACACGACACCGGGCTCGGCGGTCATGTTGGATTTTCATCGGAACGGCGTGTTGGCCGAACTAATCCTCCCGCTGGAAGAACTCCAAATCAGTTTCAAACAACCGCTGCTTGCCGACACGAACGCGATTTTGTCGAAGCACCAGGAGGCGTTGAAGGACTATCTCAAGAGCCACATAAATCCCGAAACGTCGGACGGACGCAAATGGACGGTTGCGGTGCAGCAATTGGAAACCCAACTGCACACCCCACCCTTCGACCTCATTGCACGCGTCTGGATGACCCCGCCCGCGGGTGAGTCAGCGCGCGAGTTCGTTTTCAATTACTCGGTCATCAATCACGAAGTCATGAGCCACAACGCGCTGGTGTACGTGCGCAATGACTGGGATACGGCGGTTTTTTCCGGCAAACCCGAGCCACTGGGAAACATCTTCTTTACCATCACGTCGCTGAACGTGGATCGCACGCATGGCGGATGGTGGCAGGGTTTCCGTTCGGTGTTCAGCGTCGGCATGCATCACATCGCGGAAGGCACGGACCATATGTTGTTCCTGCTCGTGTTGTTGTTGCCGGCACCGTTATTGGCGGCGGGAAAAAGGTGGGGTGACTTTGGCGGACTGAAACGAAGCCTCGTGCAGCTCCTGAAAATTGTCACCGCCTTCACCGTGGGACATTCGTTTACTCTGTTTATCGGTGCCGTGGGTTGGTTGCAATTGCCGAGTCAGCCGGTGGAAATCGTGATTGCCTTTTCCATCCTGGTTTCCGCGCTGCACGCCATCCGGCCCTGGTTTGCGGGCCGCGAAATGTACGTTGCCGCCGGTTTTGGATTGATCCACGGCCTCGCCTTTGCCGGCAGCATCGCTGAATACGGGTTTTCACCGTGGTACTTGGCGGCGACGATTCTCGGCTTCAATCTCGGTATCGAGCTGATGCAACTGATCGTAGTCGCCGTGACCGTTCCGTGGCTCATTCTACTGGCGCGCACGCCATTTTATTCTTTATTCCGCAATGGTGGAGCGATTTTTGCCGCGCTCGCCTCGCTGGGCTGGATTGCGGAACGCGGGCTCGCGATTCCCAACCCGTTCGAGCCGGCGGTCAACGTCCTGGCTCACCATCCCCTGGCACTGGTCTCGGCCCTTGCCGTGGCCGCGCTCTCGGCAACGGCGCTGCGAGAATTCAAGAAGTGGTCTTCCGCGGCAAGTTCACCGGCTCAAAATCCCTCTTAACCCTCGAATCAAATCATTAATGTTCCATTTGTTGTCCCATATTTGTTTCCGAAAATGCGGCGTGGTGTGTGCCCTGTCGCTGAGCAGCGCCAGTGGATTCGCGCAATCAAACTCCACGGAGGTCTTCCTGGCGGCGCAAACTTTTTTGAGTACGCTCAGCCCCAGTCAGTCAAATGCCGTCATCTACGCACCCACACTGACCAATGCCGGTAACTGGTCGAATTTTCCGGACTATGAAGCCACGCGCAACGGACTGATCTTCTCTTCCCTGGACGAAACTCAGCGTACCGCCGCATTGAATGTGGCGTACACCGCCTTGAGCAGCACGGGAACAAATTTTTACGAAGCGATCCGGGCGATGGACGAGTATCTGCGTGTGACGGTGAATCCCAGCAATTACAGCCCGCTGAAGTATTACATCGCGTTTGTCGGCGCACCGTCGACCAACACGCCGTGGCTGCTTCAGCTCAGTGGCCATCACGCTTCCTACAATTTCATTTATAATGCTGCTTACATAAGCGCGACGCCCATGTTTGCCGGCTCCGAGCCGAACAGTTATTTCACCAACGAAACGTTTCACATGCCCCTGGAGGTTCAGAGCAATATTGTCCACAACCTCCGCCAAACCCTCACGGGAGCAGCACAGCTGGCCGGTCAATACACCGAAGTCGTCTTTGGCGTGACGCCGCAGACCGGGCACGACGACAGTCATCCCAAACCGTATCCCACTTCCGGACGCGGCCAGCTTTACTCCGCATTGACGACCGATCAGCAGGCATTGGTGCGAGCCTTTATCGAATCGTATGTGAACCATGCGGCAGCAGATAGGGCCGCGTCTTTGTTGACCGACTACCTGAGTGCCGCCGCACTCGCCCAAACCTATGTCGGTTATTCGGGTTCAACCAACCTCGCCACGTTGGGCAGCTATTTTCGCGTGGACGGGCCGCGGGTGTGGATTGAATTCAACGCACGGCCCGGCGTCGCGTATCCCAACCTCGCCCATTGGCACAGCGTGTGGCGCGACAAGCTGGCCGACTACGGCGCCGCCTTCGGCCCGAACACCATCTCCACGCCCAATCGCCTGCCCACGATCACCGACAGTCCAGCCAGCCGCACCAATGAGGTGGGCACGAGCACGACATTTACGGTCGGCGCTACGGGACAAGGCACTTTGTTTTATCAATGGCAGAAGAATAATCTGCCGATCCCTGAGGCCACCAACGCTTCCTTTACGATTGATTCAGTCGCCAACTCTGATGCGGCCAGCTACCGCTGCGCCGTTTGGAATTTCATGGGTCACCGCTTCAGCGACGCGGCCACCCTGAGCGTTCCCACAACCAATCCGCCGTCAATCTCGGAAGCGACCTCCGCAAATGGAACTTTTGCTTTGCAAGTGGCCGGGGATGTGGGTCCCGAATACGTAATTCAAGGCTCAACCAACCTGGTGGATTGGGAATTTCTTTACAGCACCAATCCTGCGGTAATGCCGTTTCAATGGATGGATGCGAGCGCCAGCAACTTTCCGGCGCGTTTCTTCCGCGTCTATTACAATCCGTAGTAGCGGAGCGTCAGGGCCGGCCTTCGGTGATCATCGTTTTGGGGCGACCCGACAATCCGCCCAACGCCGCCGCGGCGGCCCCAAAAACCAGGGTCACAAACGTCCAGAGCGCCACTTTAGAAATGCCTTTGGCCGCGGTGCCGGCAACTTCTTTTGCCTCCTCTTTTGTCTCCTGCACTTTGCTGCGGGCCTCCTGATACATCTGCTCCCAGCTTGCGACTTTCTGAGCTGCTTCCTCGCGGGGCATTCCGGTGTAACGCTGCACCGCCCCAATCAACGCCTCCCGATCATTCGGATTCACCTGCTCCCCGGAACGATTGAACATCCGGCCCAACGCTCGTTGCACTTCCTGCGACGTCGCCGCTGGTTCACCTTCAGCCATTTGATTCGTATTTGCGGTCAATGATTTGGCGTCTTCCTTGATGGTATCCCAATTGACACCGTCCTGGCCGGTGATTTGTTCGACAGCTTGTCCTACCCCGCCCATGCCTTCCTTTGAAACGATCGCCGCGAGCCCCTGACCCCCGCCGGAGAGGCCCTGGCCTAACAAACCCATCATCCCGCCCAGAGCTCCACCCACCGCCGTTGTCAGCAACAGCACAGTGGCGATGGTTTGCGCGCTCCACGTCAGAATCCCGTGCCAGCACGAATCCTCGCGCCGCGGCACTCCGGCTAATCGCGCTGCCACGTGGCCACCCAGAAACAGCGAGAGCAACGCGGTGAAGAGAAACCAAACCAGCGCGCCGATCTGAAGCGCCTGATCGGGCTGATCGTCCTGGAGATTCACAACACCCAGCCCGATTCCGATGCCCAAAATGCCCAGCGTCAGTTGCGTCACCATCACGACAGCCAGGCCCGCAAACACGGCGCCCCACGAAATCCGCCTCACTACGGCTGCCACGGGGCGAGTGACATAATTCGTCTCGCTGTAGTCTGTGTCCATAATTTGTCCTTTCCTTTACCCCTTACGCTGGGACTTCAGAAAAGCATGTCGGGTGAACACCCCGCCAGGGTTGGGTTGAATATTGCAGGACCGTACGCTATGAACATCATCATCAGTTTCAGTTGACGCTCGCTAAGCCGGCGTGCTCAGTATGAAAATCTCGACCCTCGTCCTGACGTTGCTTCTACTCACGGGAGCGATCGCGCTCCTCGTGGGCACTCGATCACGAGTTCAAACCTCTCCGGTGAGGTCAACATCCACCGATCCTGCGCCCGTTGCCGCAATGCCGGAGCCGATGCCTTCCCAGGCTTCAAGTGAACCCGCGGCTCCCGCCAATGCTGCGCCGGTCAGCTCGCCGGTTGTGCCGCAAGCACCGGAAGAAACGCTCGCCACGAACAAGCTTCAGCGGCTCGCGCAAATACGCGAAACCTTCCGCGCCCTTGCCGCCGGCGACAAGCTCAGCGCCATGCGCGCCGCCAAACAGATCACGGACGAAACGGAACGGGAGACGGCCCTGTTGACGTTGGTTACCGAGTGGACGCAAGGTGAACTCGGACCAGCGCGGCTGCGCGCTGAACGTATCGCGAGAGTAGGGCTGGAAGCCGGCCTCGGGATGGAACTCGCAAAGTTCCCCGAGTTGGCGATGTTGTGGGCCGATGAAATGACCGAAGGGGACGGGCGGGCCAACGTGCTGCAAGTGACCGCCCGTTTCCTGGTGAATTCAGACCCGGCGGCCGCATTCGCACTGGCCCAGCGATTCCCCGAGGCCAACCGGCGCGGCTTCACCGATGCGATTTTCTCCGATTGGGCCAGCCGCGACACCGATGCAGCATTGAAATGGGCCGAGCAGTATCCTGATCCGGCCGAGCGCGAAGCCGCCCTTCAAGCGATCCGCACCTCCGCGCCTGTTGGGATCGGCACCGTGTTGGGCTTTGACAGTGGGTATCCCGTAATCACTGGCTTGGTGCCCGGCATGCCGGCGGAGCGCAGCGGCCAGTTGAAAAGTGGCGACCGCATCATCGCCATTGCGCAAGCCGGCGATCCGTTCATGGACATGAACGAAGTGCCCCTTCAAAATGTGGTCGAGGCGATCCGTGGTGCGCCAAACACCATGCTGCAACTCAAGGTAGTCCCGGCCGGCGCGGCACCGAATACGCCGCCCAAAACCGTGGTCATTGTCCGCGACCAGATCAAGTTCAAGAGGTGAGCGGTTTTGGCCTCGCCTAATCGCGAATGAGGCGCTAAATACGGCGCATGCAAGCCAGTCCGCTTTTCCTCTTTTTCGCGACCGCCGACCCTGCCTCGGCTGCCAGCACCCAATCAGGGTGGGTTACGAAAGTGCTTTGGGAGTTCGGCCGGTCGCAAATGACCGGATTCATCTTCGATGTTCTCAAGTGGACGCTGCTGGGCGCTGTCGTCGGGGTAATTGTGGCGGTTCTCGCCTGCATCATCTTCTCGCGGCTGGGTTGGTATCACCTCGAATGGCGATTTGCGCGTGGATTGCGCTGGACCATTTTTACGGTCACCGTGGTGCTTTCGGCCATACTCTTCAGTTTGATTGGGTTCTGGAGTGGTGCGATCGCCGGCACGGAACGAGTCCTCTTGAAAAGCCAGCTTGCCACCGAAGTTTTCCCCAAAGTTGGAGAAGTGATTGCCGATGGCATGGCATGGGTACAGATCCGCGCCTCATCGGCGAACAACACCAACCAGGAGTTGAAGCTGGAAGAATTTCGCGCCGGCAAGTGGGAATTGCACGCCGGCAACTTTCTTCAACAACTGGACGATCTGAAAAGTGATTCGATCACAAATGCCCTTGTCTGGCTCGAACAATCAGCCCTCGAGAACACGCCGCAACTCAAGGGGGGACTGGGCGAAAAGATTCTGCACGAGACTCTGAACGGCCTTGGCCGGGTGCTGGTGGAGAAGAAAGTAGCCAGCGAACTCAACAATTACGGCGTTGACCGAATCTACTTTGCCGTTCGCGAGCAATTGAAGAATGAGGCCGGAAAATCGGGTCACCCGCAGACCATCGGGCGCGCCGAGATCTCCGTGTTTCTCATTCGGGATGGCATCGTTCCAGGCATCCTGAAACCCGTTCGCTCGACGGCTCGGAGCCAACAACTGCCACTCCTTGGCATCGCGCTGATGGCATTGATTGTTCCGCCGCTCTGCATCCGGCTGGCGCGGGGTCGATTTGCTGGTGCAACTCAAATGCAACCTCCGCCTCCACCACCGATACAGCCACACGGTCCCTGAAGTGGTCACGATGTTCACTGTGCTTACCCGTGACGCTTTGAGCGCATTACCAGGATGAGTCGCTGACTGCAACGTGATGGATGGCAGCATGGACACCAAGGCACGTTCTTGCGGCTGCAACCACAGTTTGTCATTCTCCCGCAGGCAACTTACGACGCATAACCCAGGACGCATGAGTCAGAGCATTTTCGCCAGAGCATCGATGGTTGCCCTTCTGTTGTGCGCGGCAATTTGCGCGCGCGCCCAAAGCACTAACATTCTGTTTGGTCCACCATCCGACTGGGTGCGCGAGCTCGCTTGGACTGCGGCCACCAATTGGACGCGCAACGAAAAGTCCGAGGAGAAGCGCTATCTGCTCTATGAAGTTCAGGATCGGCCCGGAACAGCGGAGCAATTCGTGCGGGTAATCACCTTGATGGAAAACGAAGCGGGCGTGCAGGACTCCGGCAGTTTGCGTTTTGGTTTTGATTCGAGTTTTCAAGAGCTTCACCTTCATCGTGTGGTCATTCATCGGGCGGGAAAAGCGATTGATCGCCTGGATCGATCGAAAGTGCGCAGCATTCAGCCGGAGCCAGAGCTGGATGGCCACGTTATTACGGGCGAGCACACCGCCGTGGTGTTCGTGGAGGATTTGCGCGTGGGCGATGCGCTCGAATACGCGTACACCCTTCGCGGCGCGAATCCAATTCTTGCCGGACATTATGCGAACCTTCTCCGGGTCCAATCAGGCGCGCCCGTCGACCGTCAGAAGTATCGAGTGATCTGGGAACGGGCGACTCCACTTGAACTGCGTTCGCACCTGGTGGACGCAAAGCCGGTGATTTCACGCCAGTCCCGTCGGGTGGATTACACCTGGAATTTCACCAACCTGACTGCAATTCCGTACGAAGATTATCAGCCGCCGAGTTTCGAGCCGTATCCATATCTGGAGTTCAGCGATTTTGCGGACTGGAGTTCCGTGGTGAATTGGGCGTTGCCACTTTACGCCCCGGGTACAAATGCAGTTCCCACCGAACTCCGCGATTTGGTCGCGCGCTGGAAAAGCTCGGCATCGTCCATTGAGGAACAGGCCAGGCTCGCATTGCAATTCGTGCAGGATGATTTGCGCTACACGGGGATCGAACTCGGTCCGGACTCCTATCGTCCTGCCGACCCGATGGAGACCTTTCAAAGACGGTTTGGCGACTGCAAAGGCAAGGTAGTGTTGCTGTGTTTTCTGTTACGAGAGTTAAACATTCAGGCGCTGCCGGCGCTGGTGAACACCTATGTGCGCGAGGGGATCGGCAATCGTTTACCGTCACCATTCGCTTTCAATCACGTCATTGCAAAACTCGAGTTGGACGGTAAGACGATCTGGGTAGACCCGACCAGTTCGTATCAGGGCGGCAAGCTTTGGAATCGCTACTTGCCTTCGTACGGCAAGGCGCTTGTTTTGCGTCCGGGCAATAACGCGCTCGAAGACATTCCGCGGGCTTCACCTCAAAGCGCTTCACAACGGAAGGTTTTCTCGACCATCGCCATCAAGGATTACAAGAAGCCTGTGGAGTTTACAGTTCGCACGGAGTATCGCGGGTACAGCGCCGACGGCATGCGCGAAAATGTGGCGCGCACTGAACCTGACAAATTGGCGGAGCAATACCTGAATTTCTACGCGCGCTTTTATTCCAGCATCAGAACCAACGGACCTTTGCGCATCACCGATGATCGATTGCAGAATCTGCTCACCGTAGAGGAAGCCTATCTGATCACGAATCTTTGGGAATTCGAGAAAGCGGATAAAATGTACCAGGCACATTTCTATGCCGATAATCTCTACAATGCTTTAACGGATCCGGATACTCGTTTGCGGAAAACACCCCTCCGTTTCGTTTACCCGATGGAAAGACAGCAGGAGATCACGGTACATCTTCCCGATAAGGACTGGGCCATTCCCAATCTCGAAAAGGAGGTGGAGCACGACGCGTTCAGTTTCAAATACAAGCGCAGGTTCACCGGCTCAACGGTGCGTTTTCATTACGAATGCCGCACCAGGCTGGCCACCCTGCCGGCTGAACAGGTTCCCAGCTACCTGGCAAAACTTGAGGAGATGGAAGACACCCTGGACGATATGTTGGAACGCCCCGATGAGAATCCAGAGCATTTTCTGGCGGGTATCAACTGGTTGACCGTAATCCTTGCGGCTTTTGGATTGTGCAGTGCCGCCGTTGCAGCCGCGTGGTATTGGCATCGCACCGGCACCGCACCAGCAGCTGATGCTGTGCCTCCAATGATTCCCTCGCCCGAGGACCAACGGCTCACCGGGCTGGGCGGCTGGCTGTTTCTGGTTGGACTCGGCTTATGTCTTAACCCCTTCATTCGCCTGGTGACCATCGGTCAGAATTGGGAGGGTTACTTTTCCATCCACGTCTGGCAATCCGTTGCCATGCCTCAAGGGGACTCGTATCACCCGCTTTATGCGCCGATGCTGGTTTACGAGTTGTTGGGCAACGCCGGGCTTTTCGTTTTGAATCTTCTGGTTTTGTGCCTGTTCTTCTCCAGGCGCCGTGCTTTTCCGCGAACCTACATAGTGTTCATAATCTCCAGCGCGTTGTTTCTGCTCCTTGATGAGGTTGGCTCAGCTCAAATCTCAACCTTGCAAGCCAGTGACGCCGGCAAGGTGGATTACGCTCAGGCGAGTCGCGCGGTGATTTATTCGCTGGTGTGGAGCGCTTATATGCTCAAATCACGTCGGGTGCGACTGACGTTTGTGAAGTAGCCGTTAAATCGCCTCCGTAAATTTAAAGCAGAGAGGATTGAACTCCAGATTGTGTATGGCTGAACCGGTATTGTGAAACCGGATACCATCATGTTCATGATTGGCGAACGGCAGATGAGTGTGACCGAAATAGCAGTCCCGCGTGGTTTTTCGCCAACCCGGGCAGGAGCTATCCAGGTAAAAGACAAGCCGCTCAACCGTTTTTTGACGGGGAAAATGGAACTCGTGAACACGCTTCGTGATGCCTAGTCGATCCACGTACTCATAGGCAACGGCCATCGCTGGAGTCCATCGCCAGTCGCGCTCCCAACTGGTGCGCAAACGAAGGAGGCCGTCTTTATCCATCCGCCGATGCGCGCAGTCGCCGTGAACAAACAACAACGGTCCAAGCTGCAGGAGGTGTTCGTGCCACTGAAAACTCGGCAGTGCCCTGGCAAGGTCAGTCAGGCCACCTTTAAACGAAGCAGTGCAGTCGTGATTGCCGACGATGAAATGGATTTGGCACGCCGGCAAATTGCCAGCCAACGTATTCAGCCAATCGAGTGCAGCTGAAAGGGTTTTGCTCTGGTTGCCGATTGTGCTCCAACGAAAGTCGAAGATGTCGCCGTTCAACACCAACAGGTCCGCCTTACTCAACAGGCGACGGACATTCTCGAACCGGGTGTCTCCACGGGATCGACGGGCAAACAGGTGCAAGTCCGAAAGGACAATTCCCGTTCGGCTCGTTTGCGGACCGTTCGCGCTCACGCCGGTTTAGAATACACCGGATACTTTGAAATAGCGAAAGCTTCAGGAGTTAAGGATGCGCACTCTCGTAGCACTCGATTTCCACAATGCTCAACGTGCCGCGTCCCTGACGCTCGTGACCCGTGGCGGAATTCTCTTGGTTTGCTAGTTCGGTGAAGTTGAAACCTTCGCCAGTCGTGGCAGCACCCAACAGTTCAATCTTAACAGTGCTTCCTGTAACACTTTTCAGCGGCAACGTCACATAACCTAGGCTCAACGGCGCGCTACCCTGAAACGCCTCCGTTCCGTTCACAGTGATACGGAGCGGATAACGGCGTTGACGCCATCCACTCAATTTCATCGTCACTTCGCTGAGCGTCGCTGGTCGGGTGAGTGTGTAGGTAATCCATGCGGTCGCGAGTTGATTGTCATTGGACCAGTTTGTGGTTTCGTTGTCATCGTAACTGGCGTTGGCCGTGGCGACATTGGTGCCCGCCGTGGCGCTCGCGATCGGCACAGCCGCGCGGCTGATCTTGAACGAAGGCGTTGTCGGGGTCGGCCCACGTTGCAACCTCGCGGGCAACTCATGGCCAGGTAACTCCTGCGCCAGTCCGTTGACCACTTGAAATTCACGGGAGAACCAACCCACCCTCAGCGGCTCTAATCCTGGTGAAGTCGCGACCAACAGTATCGGTCCGGCGTTTGTCGTCGTGCGAATGAGCACGCGATTGACTCCGCATTCCACCGGCAGCGATTTGGACAGGATGTAATTATCAGGTCCCTGCGCGATACCGCCCCGCCACTCCGCCGGGCCGGTCAGTTCAAAATGGATCACGTTGGTTGCGGTCGGGCAAAAGAGGCCCTTCGCATCAACCACTCGCACCTCTACCAATGCTACATCGGCGCCATCCGCTTTCGGTCCGCCAGGACCAGTGAAGACCGATAATCGCAACTGTGCCGGGACGCCCACGGTCTGTTTTTCTCCATGACAAATCTGCGCGCCATTGGCATCCCGCCCCACCGCATACAAAAAGCCCGGCTGCCATTCGACGTTCTCAAACGTGAACAGGAAACGATGGCTCGGTTTGCCGCGCCCGAGTGATTTGCCATTGAGGAACAGCTCCACCTCCTCGGCACTTGAAACCACATAGACATTTTTCTTTGTGCCGGGCGCGTAATTCCAGTGGCCGATGATGTGAAGGCGTGGACGCTCGACATCCACCCAGCCGTCCCACATCACTTGATGCGCCCAGAAACCGTCCTTGGGAATGCGCATCGCGTCGACTTCACCGCTGCGCCGGTAATTTTCCGCGCCGCGATAATGTGTATTTGAATCTGAAAAGATAATGTTCACGCCACCGCTGCTGACGCGCGTGCCCGTGCCCGGACGTTCGCGCCAGTAATCATACCAGCGCGTTATGTTCTCAATGGCGTGCGAGTCCTGATTGCGATTGTAGTCGGGTGCCGGAGCATTGCGATAAAGTGGACCGTCGCCATCCTTGTGAAACGGCGGCGTGAATTCGTCCCAGTATTTGCGCAAGCCTTCGTCGCGCGAGTATTCCGTTGCCCAGAACGGCTGGCGCGCGCTTTTATTGATGTAAAGCATCTCGCCTCCGTATTCAGCGGTGGGGCTGGCGAGCATTTCACGTGAGCCAATGGCGCGTCCACCGTGTGGATCAAACTGATCCCGCAATGCTTTCATCTCACGCATGTGCGCTTCGCTGATGCCCTTGTTGCCGCACTCGTAGAACACAATGCTGGGATTGTTACGGTGGTAGATGATGGCTTCGCGCATGACTTCCACGCGTTGTTCCCAACGCCGTCCGGTTACATCCGATTCTGCATCGCCGGCCGGCATCGCCTGCAGCAAACCCACCCGATCGCACGATTCGACGTCCTGTTTGGACGGGGTGATGTGCATCCAGCGAACGAGATTGGCATTGCCTTCGACCATCAACCCGTTGCTGAAATCGCTTAACCACGGCGGCACGGCGTTGCCCAACGCGGGCCATTCGTTCGAAGTGCGTTGGGCATAACCCTTCAACTGGATGACACGCCCGTTGAGTTTCACCATGCCGTTGCCGAACTCGGTCTTCCGGAAGCCCGTGCGCGTGCGTACAATGTCCACCGGCTTGCCATCGACCTTCAGGGTGGTTACGACGTCGTAGAGGCGTCCAAAGCCCCAGCTCCAAAACTCCAGGCCGGCCACGCGAGCGCTCGCCTTGGCGGTAATGGTCTGACCGGGCGCAAGCGCCACGGTTTCTCCTGCAAATGCTTTCAGTGGCTTGCCCTCCGTGGTCTGCACGGTTACTTCGTAGCTGAACGTGCGCGGCTCAGCGTGATCGTTGCGAACTTCAGATTCAGTGTTGATTGTTGCGCCGCCGGCAGTGAGATCGAAGTCCGTCGCATAAATGTAAACGCCCGTAGTTTTGAGTTGAGCATAGAGCGGCAGCGTCTGATGCAGCTTGTCCGTGATGTGCAGTTTTACGTTCTTCGTGATGCCGCCGTAGTTGGCATTGAAGTTCCGGTCGCTCCATTGATAACGCTGGTTGGTCGCCTTCTCGCGATAATCCCAGGCATTGTCCGTCCGCACGGCAATCACGTTCTCCCCCGGTGCCGGCAACACACTGTCGGTGATGTCGAAGCCCACCGCCGTGATGCCATTCTCGTGGCGACCGATGAATTTGCCGTTCAGGAAAAATTCACCCGCCTGGCGTACGCCCTCAAATTCGAGAAACACCTTCCTGCCCGCGGCCGCGGCCGGCAACGTGAATCGTTTGCGATACCACGCGATGCCAGTGGGATGCTGATCGATTGCGACTTTGAAGGCGGCATCTTCGTTCCACGCCCGAGGCAGCGTGACACTTTTCCACGCGCCGTCGTCAAAGCCCGGCGCCGCCGCGTTGGTGGGATCTCCCACAAACAAGCGCCACCCCGGATTGAAGTTGAACGTTGCGCGAACGGAATCAGCCTCGGCTGCATTTGCGCTGGTGGCGCCTAGCATCACAGCGCAGGTCAGGAAAGTTGCGGCACGTCGGGGCAATGGCATTCCGGATCATTGTCGCAGTTGTCCGCCGGAACAAGTCCGCACTGCCTCGCCAATATCGGTGAGGCACACCGACGGTTTCGGAAGAAAGAGTTATTGCGCTTTTGCCTGCGCCGGAGAACCGGCGTTTGCGAAAATCAATCCTCTCAACTGAGAATCTTTTCCACCACATGGCCATGCACATCCGTCAGGCGAAATTGCCGTCCCTGGTAAGTGTACGTCAGCCGTTCGTGGTCGAAACCGAGGCAGTGTAAAATCGTGGCCTGAAGGTCGTGAACGTGCACTTCATCCTGGACGACATGAAATCCCATTTCGTCGGTAGCACCCAAGGTTAGACCTGCTTTGATACCGCCGCCGGCCAGCCACACGGTGAACGCTTGCGGGTGATGATCCCGCCCGAGGCTGCGTCCCAACGCGGCATTGCTTTCCACCATCGGCGTGCGACCGAACTCACCGCCCCAAATAACCAGCGTCTCATCCAGCAGACCGCGTTGCTTGAGATCCTTCACCAGGGCGGCGGATGCCTTGTCAGTATCGCCGCAGTTTTTCTTCAGATTACCGATCACGTCCGAGTGCGCGTCCCAGCCTTCATGATAAATGTTCACAAAGCGAACGCCCCGTTCGATCATGCGCCGTGCCAGCAGACAGGAGCGGGCAAAACTCGGCTTGTCCGGATCACACCCGTACAGCTCCAGCGTTTCCTTGCTCTCCTTCTTCAAATCCATCAAGTCCGGGGCAGACATCTGAAGGCGATACGCCATTTCGTACGAGGCAATGCGGGATTCAATCTCCGGGTCACCCACAATCCCAAGGCGCGCCTGATTCATTTCTTCAATCAACTCCAACGACGCGCGTTGGAGTTTTGAATCAACGCCTTTGGGGCTGGTGACATTCAAAATGGGATCGCCCTGATTCCGAAACCGCACGCCGGCGTAAAGGGACGGCATGAATCCGCTGGACCAGTTGGCGGACCCGCCACTGATGCCCGAGCCCGTGGACATGACCACGTAAGCCGGCAAATCCTGGCTTGCGCTGCCCAGGCCGTAAATCACCCACGAGCCGAGGCTGGGCCGACCCGGTTGCGCGAATCCAGTGTTCAGGAAGATCTGCGCCGGCGCGTGATTGAACTGATCTGTCTTCATGGACTTGATCAGACAGATGTCATCCACCACTCCCGCCAGATGAGGCAACGCTTCGGAAAGTTCCACGCCTGACTGACCGTGTCGGCTGAATTTGTATTGCGGCCCCAGCACTGCGGCATCGGGGCGAATGAAGGCATAGCGCTGGCCGGCAATCACCGATGGCGGCAGTGGTTTGCCGGCAAGTTTGGCCAACTCCGGTTTGTTATCAAACAAATCGAGCTGGCTCGGAGCGCCGGCCATGAACAAGTGAATCACGTGTTTGGCCTTGCCCGGGAAATGAGGCGACCGCGGCTTGAAGGCATCACTCGCAGCCGCCGCGAAGGTCTTTGCGGCGAAGGCATCGGTCAGTAACGAAGCCAGCGCCACCTTACCCAATCCCAGGCCGCATTCTTTCAAAAACCATCGGCGCGAGTTTACTTTCGGATGGTTGCCGGCGTAGAAATGGTCGTGGCAGTTCACAAAGGGGCTTCAGTTTTTGGTGATGGTTTCATCCAGATTCAACAACACGCGCGCGACCGTTGTCCACGCCGCCTGCTCATCCAAACGTTCGCCGTCCTTCACGTCCAGGATCTCCGTTGCCTTCAATTCTCCACCGGCAAAACGCCCCAGTTGAGTTTCATAGAATTTCTTCAGGCGTCCGATTTCGTCAGGGTTTGGCGGTCGGGTCAGGCAACGGCGAAAGAGCAAATCCCCCCGCTTCCCTTCGTCGCCACCGGCATTCACAGCCATCTGTCCGAGGGCCCGGGCGCATTCCATGAAGACGGTGTCATTGAGCAAAGTGAGCGCCTGCAATGGAGTATTGGCCCGCTCCCGCCGCGCCAGACAAGCCTCCCCGCTGGGCGCATCAAACGTCGCCGTCATGGCATATGGCGCCGTGCGCTTGGCAAAGGTGTATAGCCCGCGGCGATAACGGTCCGGCCCTTGACTCGTTTTCCACTCCAAAACGCCATACGCCCCTTCCGACGAAACGCCCGGCGGTTGCGGCGGAAACACACCCGGTCCTCCCACTTTGTCCGAAAGCAATCCGCTGGCAACCAGCGCCGCATCTCGCACCATCTCGGCCTCCAATCGAAGCCGCGGGCCGCGCGCCAGCAACACGTTCAACGGATCACGCTCCCGCAGTTCAGATGTGACGGCGCTGGATTGTTGATACGTTGCGCTCATTACGATGAGCTGGTGCATTTTCTTTTGCGACCAACCTTGCTTCACAAACTCCACCGCGAGCCAGTCCAGCAATTCGGGATGCGAAGGCAGTTCGCCCTGAAAACCGAAATCTTCCGTCGTGCGCACCAGTCCGCGCCCAAAGAATGCCTCCCAATGGCGGTTCATCACCACGCGGCCGGTCAGCGGATTTTGTCCGGACACCAACCACTGCGCCAGCGTGAGGCGATTCTTCGGTGCGTTTCGCGCCAAAGGGGGCAGAAACGCCGGCACCTCCGGAGACACTTCTTCCTTCGGCTGGAGGTATTCGCCGCGATGATGACGGAAGGTGGCCCGCTCGTGCCCGGGAGGACGTTCCTGCATCACCAGTGTCGTGGGGAACTTCGGCATCTCCTTTTGGAGCTTTTCAATCTCGCGCCGCGGCTTGCTGAAGTCCGCCGACAAGTTTGCGAACTGCCGCAGTAACAGTTCACGTTCGACCCATCGGTTCGGGTCCGTGAGCAACGTGCGAAGTTTTTCTTTGTCGCGATTCTTCGCCAGAATGGCAACGGCCTCATTCTCCATGGCCGAGGCGCGGGCGTCGGCATCAGTCGTCACCCAGACCCGAAAGCGCCCCAGCCCGGCGGCGTAATACCTTTCACAAACCACCTCCAAAACCAATTCGTTGGTGGGCGACACCCTTTCTCCAAATTGGAAAACGGCATTGTGCGCCTTGCCCTGCCCACCGTCGATCGACCAGCCGCTCTGCAAATCATCATCGATTGCTTTGGCCGCATTGTTGCCTGCATTGGCAAAGCTTTCCGTGGCATTCGTGAGTGTCACGCCTCTCCCATCCGCCTTGACCTTCACCGCCGAGACCCAGAAATCTCCTTCAGGCCCTTCGTAGGCGACCGAACCGGGCCCTCCGTCGGGCAACCGCTCATCCGGCAACATTTCCAGTCGGATCGCTTTCAAGTCTGCGGGCAGATTCCGAAAGGTGAGTTGGTAGGTGTCGTTCTTGGTGAAATCACCGCTGGCAAAGATCGAATCGTCGGCCTGAAGGGTCAGAATCGGCGTGCTGCTGGTCATGGCCGCGGGTCGCAATACCTTCCAACCGGCGACGCCTTTCGACTGCGCCACCAGCCACTTCTCAAACTTCTGATCGCGCAATTCCCGGCGTCGCCCGGCATCCACAATGCGGTCGGTAAGTTCATTGCCGACGCTGATGCGAAACCGTCCCAGCGTATGGCGCGAACCATAGTTTTGCACCAGGCGCACCGTGAGCGATGCCGGGTTGGTCAACTCAACCGGTTCAGCGAGCGCCAGAATGACGTGCCGATGTTTTGCGCCACCGCCCGGGCCGCCAACCGCCCAGCCCGTGTTGCCCTTGCCATCGACCAGGTTCTCCGCTGGGAACTTGTCCTGAGAAAAATCCGCCTCGGCGCTGGCAAATTTAATTGTCTTTGGCTTGGCCTCCGCGCCCATCTCCTGAACCTCCAGCTGCAGCGCAGTCAGGACAAAGTTTCCCGAATCACTGCGGCCCGGTCCGCCCTTGCTCAAACTCTCGTCCGGGATTGCCTCCACTTGAACGTGCGTGATGGTTTGCTTCGCCGCGTCGAACCGGATCGTATAAACATCTTTGTCCGGACCGGCACCGCTCAATCGAAATGAACCGTCCGAGAGGTATTCTGCTTCCGACCCGTTTTTCGACGAAAACTCCGCGTTGCCGGGAATCTGCCACGCAATCCTGGCGGGGACGGGAAACTGGTCCGGCAACGCCGCTTCCAACGCGGCGATTCGCGACTGCACCTTTTTGCGCTTTTCAACGATCGCCGGGTCCGCGATTGAAAACGTCGGTTCGGAGGCATTGTTCAGGAACGCCATGAAACTGTAATACTCCGTCTGCTGAATCGGATCGTACTTGTGCGTGTGACATTGGGCACAAGCCATCGTCAGCCCCAGCCAGGCGGTGGAAGTCACGTGCACGCGGTCCACCATGGATAGAAACCGATACTCCAGCGTATCAATCCCGCCTTCCTCATTGATCATCGTGTTGCGATGAAAGCCGGTGGCGATGATCTGATCGCGCGTCGCGTTGGGCAGCATGTCACCCGCAAGTTGCTCGATGGTGAATTCATCGAACGGCATGTCGGCATTCAGCGCATTGATTACCCAGTCGCGCCAGGCCCAGATGGAACGTGGCCGATCTTTCTCGTAACCATTCGTGTCAGCATAGCGCGCGAGATCCAGCCAGCGCCGCGCCCAACGCTCACCGTAAGCGGGCGAAGCCAGTAATTGGTCCACCAGCCGTTCATACGCCTCAGGCGAGGTATCATTCACAAACGCATCCGCCTGCTCCGGCGTCGGCGGTAACCCGGTGAGGTCGAGATAAACGCGGCGAACCAAAGTGTATTTATCGGCCGCTGGTGCGGGCGATAGCCCTTCCTTTTCCAAACGCGCCAGCACAAAGTAATCGATCGGGTTTCGCGGCCAGGCCTGGTCGCGTATTTTGGGCAAAGACGCCTGCTGGGGCGCGATGAAAGCCCAGTGCGTTTTGTATTCTGCGCCTTCCGCAATCCAACGTTTCAGAATCTCCTTTTGCGCCGGAGACAACGGACGCTTGGCCGGGGCCGGCGGCATGATGTCCTCCTCGACCTCGGTAAAAATGCGTGCGATCAACTCGCTTTTGTCGGGTTTGCTCGGAACGATTGCCTTTTCTCCAGACTTCGCCGGCTTAATGGCCTCGGCACGGACATCCAGTCGCAACTTCGCCTTCCTCGCGCCTTCGTCCGGCCCGTGGCATTTGAAACAATGATTCGCCAGGATCGGCCGAACATCCTTGGTGAAATCGATCTTGGGAACTTCCGCAGCGATACCGTTTGCGAGCGCCATCAGGAATACAGCAAAGCCGATCAGGCTTTTAGAAACAAAGTGCGTACGGCAGCGCTTCATGGCTTCAGCAAAAAAGTATGTTTTGGGGTTCCAAGTTGTCAATGGCTTGCAGCACCAGACAAAATCCTGGGTTGGTTCAACCTGAAGTTACCTCCTGCGCCGCACACCTCATTCCGGGCAATGCAATCACTTCTTAAGCAGCGCATCCACACGGCGCCCAAAGGACGCGCCCGCCGGATGACCGGCCCAGACGATTTTCCCTTGCGGGTCAATCAGGTAGCTCGTGGGCACACCTTTTACATAAAACGCCTTTGCCGGTGCCGCGCGCCAACCGCCTTCCCCGGCCCACACGTTGAAGGTATTGGTCCAACCCCGCTGGGCTACATGTTTGCGGACCACTTCCATCGTATCATCAATGCTCAAGGGAACGATCGCCACCTGATCCTGCCAGCCGGGGTGTTCATCGCAAATCTTCTGTAACTCCGCCATTGGCTCCTGACACGGGCCACACCACGTCGCCCAGAACTCGAGAATGACCACCTTCCCTCGAAAGTCCGACAGCTTCATTTTCTTTTCGTCAACCAGCGTGGTGAATTCAATTTCCGGGGCGACGGTTTGCGGCGGTAATGTCCCGCGTTCCGCAACGTGGCGATCGAATTCCAGTTGCGAGGCGGTTTTCGCGTCCAGGACACCGTCGGGCAGTTTCTCCCAATGCAAATTGTCTCCCAGCTTCCAACCGTCTGCCATTCGCATGATCTGACGGGCAGCGAGCACGTACTCGCCCGACAAGGAGCTTCCATTCGCCGCTTTCTTGTCCGTCTTTACGGACAAACCAAGCTTGAATTGTCGGCCCGACAAACCTTCCAAAGAATCCGGCAGCGGCGCCTGGCACTGTTTCAAGGATGCCTCTTTGATTTGAATGTCAGCGTCCTTCAGATCCACCCCTGACTCCTCCATCAACTTCAGCATCGCTTGCACTTTGGCAAGTTGTTCCTGCATCTGCTTGCCAATCTCGGCGTCCACCTCCGCCCGCGATGGCCCGGAGCGTCCCAATTTTTCTCCCATTTTTTGATACATGTTCCAGACCACCTCGCTGGTCAGGAGTAATTCCTTTTCGACCCGGGTGGTGTCTCGCTCGCGGAGGAATCGCACGAGCGTTTCACCGAAACTGAGCAAGGCGGGATCATCGTCGCCGGTGAGGGATTCGCGGGCGGCGATTTTTTGCTGAATCGCCAGTTCCATCAGGGTCCTGGCGTCAGCGACGTCTTTGGGAAACGCTGTCCACTGAAGGCCTTCACTGATTCGCCAGCCCGTGGGAAACTTTTGCAGTCCGCGGGCGATCAGACCGAAGGCATTATTGGTAGACGTTTCCGCTTCTGCGCCACGGACCAAAATGATTTGCAGTTTGTCGAGGTAAGAAATTGTCGTCGCCTGGTCTTCCCGGTTTCCGGAAGGACTCGTCAAATACATCTTCTGCAGTGCATTGGGCACAACGACGCGCGAGCTCCACGCACCTTTGGAAAAATCCAGGTTCAACGCATCGGCGCGAGCCACTACTGCCTTGGCACTGGATTCAAGCCGCTGGCGATTGTATTCCGAACCCTTGGCGAAGCTCTTGATTTTCTCGGCATCCGCTGCCGGCAGATTGCTGCTGACAACCGACAACCAGTCTTCCGCCGCCACGCCAAGGTTCGTCGCGAAATTCGCCGCGTCGTGACTCTGGAGCAGTTTCACTACGGCCTCACCCACGGTGTCAAACTCGTCGCCTTTTGGCTGGCGGCTCTGTTCTGCCGATTCCACGTCGGCTTTAAGCACCAGGAAGGTCAAAAGAATCAACAACGGTCGCCAGCCTGGTCGAAGGGAGAGAGGTTTCATGGACGCATACTTCCGCCGTCCGTGTATCAAAGCAAGAGCAATCCGGAACGGCATTGGTCGAATCCGACTGACATGCACTCAGAGGAAAATAGGTGCAGCCGGCAACACTGCTTGACTCCACTTTCCCCGGTTACTGCGAACCGCCACCAACGCTAAGGGGGCGCAGATTCTTGAAGTCTTCGTATGGCCACATAGCTGCCGGGACGGCGCACAGGCTCTTAAGATCAACGCAGACTTTGCAGCCGGGCGGTTGCGTTCCCAACGGGGCCACGATATGGTTTTCCCACATCAAACATTGCTACGCTCCGCGCGCCGTGGTCCGCAGCGGCCGTTGAGCTGGTTGTCAGCTTGAAGACAAGTCGAATACGGAATGTTTGGATGCTGTGAAAGGTAGGAAGAGCCATTAATGGGCAGCGCAAGAATCCAAGGTCAACTTTGGGGCGCGCGTGCTTGCGATTGGGCGACCTGCGTGGAGCAGGTATCCCTGCCGCTTTTTGGGGCGACTCTTGATGCCGCCCGCGTGACGACCGGCACGCGCTTGCTGGATGCCGGCTGCGGCGCAGGACTTCTCGCGCTGCTCGCCAGCCTCCGTGGCGCGCAGGTGACCGCCATCGACGCCGCGCCGAACTTGCTGGCCATAGCCCGGCAACGTCTCCCCACAGCCGATGTCCGGGAAGGCGATCTCGAGATGTTGCCCTTTGCCGACGCCAGCTTCGACGCGGTTACGGCGGTGAACAGTATCTTCTACGCGGAGGACATGGCAGCGGCAATGCGCGAACTCGCTCGCGTCGTCCGACCCGGCGGCCGCATCATCGTGACCGCCTGGGGGCCTCCGGAGCGGTGCCAGTTTCTAGCCGCCGTGATGCCAGCACTTGGGCCGTTGATGCCGCCACCGCCACCCGGCACGCTGCCTCCCCATCCGGGCGCGCTGTCCCAACCGGGAGCGTTAGCCGCCCTCTTGAAAAGCGCGGGCTTGCGCGTTGTGGATGAAGGCGAGGTTGCCTGTCCTTTTGTCTTCCCCAGCGCCGAGGCATCATGGCGCGGGAATGCCAGCGCTGGCGTCAACCAGGCGGCCATTGCGCACAGCGGAGAGGCAGCGGTTCGTGCCGTCTATGCGAATGCCGATCGTGCCCACACCCGTCCCGATGGAACTGTCCGTTACGAGAACGTGTTCCTTTGGGTAGCAGGCGAACGCGCGTAGCAAGTCAGCGCGGTGAATGGGTTTGTGGTCAACGAAGGCAGGTCAGCCGTTTATGTTGTCTCCGCGGGACAAGCAGTGTTGCAACTCCAGGAGCAATTGATCCGTACTTCCCAGCCGGAAACGCCTCAGCCGGTAAGGTCTCCTACTCCTCCACGGCACGATGAGCTTGCCCATGATGTAGTCTTTGCGCTCGGGCGTGGGTTTGCCGATGTAAGTGGTCCTCCGTTCAGCGTGGTGCTGTGCGCGTTCGCATGACGGAGATGAGATAGCCGACGACGATGAGATTGAGGATCAGCATGTGCTCGAAAAAGTGGGCAAAACCAGACTGCCCTCCTCGACCTCATCGCGGCTGCCGGTGCGAACCACGGAGTGATTCAATCCGAACGGACCGTTGCCCTACCGCGCTGTTTCTTCGCTCGCGCTGCAACCTGACGGCAAGGTACTCATCGCCGGCCAGGCCTTTCATTCCACCCATTGCGATGAGAATGGTTGTTACGACATCTACATCTCCGTCGTTCTCCGCCTCAACACCGACGGCAGCCTCGACATCAGTTTCAATCCCGCCGTGGGAGGAAGCGGCGATGATCCTGGTCTTTCCAGCTCGCTCGCTTTGCAGACGGACGGCAAGGTTCTAGTTGCTGGCTACTTCAGGGACTTCAATGGCATGAACCGCCAGGGTCTGGTCCGGTTAGGAACAAACGGAGTTTTGGACACCAGTTTTAATACGGGCTGGGGGTTCGCCAGTTTTGGCGGCGGGATCTGGTCAGTCAACACGCAGCCGGATGGCAAGATCCTTATCGGCGGAAATTTCACTTACTACTTTGGCACGACCAATCTCAGCGGCCTGGCGCGACTCAACGCCAACGGCAGTCTGGACACCAGTTTCACTTCGGACTTTGGCGTGAGGCACTATGGAAATTGCGGTGGCGATGTTTGTTACAACGTCGCCTTTCCAACGGCGGTCAAGGTCCAACCCGACGGCAAAGTTCTCGTCGGTTTTCAGTCCGAATACTACCATTGCGATCCGTTTGATGGTGGCTGTCAGATTTCTTACGCGTACGGCGTCACCCGTCTCAACGCAAACGGAAGCAGCGACTCAAGTTTTGTTTTCACCAATGTAGTCAACAATGCGGCTCGTCTCGGATATGTGAAATCCATCGCCGTGCAGCCGGACGGCAAAATCATGATTGGCAGCAGTGGCTTCAACCCGGTTCGAGTTGCCCGATTGAACGCCAATGGCAGTTGGGACAATTCTTTTGATCCAGGTCCAGGGCCGAGCGGAGGGGTCAATGCGGTCGCTCTCCAGCCGGATGGCAAAATTCTCATTGGCGGCACTTTCACGGCAGTCACTGGCACGGTGCGTCCGCGTGTCGCCCGCCTTTATGGAGATTCCATCGTGCCATCGCTCGGCATCGCGCGCTCAAACGCGTTCCTCATCGTCTCGTGGCCGGTGACAGGCTTGAACTTTCAGCTTCAGGAAAGCACGAACCTCGCACTTGCAGATGCCTGGTCGCCGGTCGGGCAACCCATCGTGACCAACGGCCTACAAATCTCTGTCACCGCTCCTTCGACTGCCGCGCGAAAGTTCTTTCGGCTGAAGTCGCAGTAAATCATCTCCGAAAAACCATGAGCCTCGAACCTAATACGAGGGGACACGGAGACCGCAGCGGCTGGCGTCCACCCTATTTCGCATTCTCTGCAAAATATCCGTTGACCCTGACGTTACGTCATTCCGGAGAGTCCACCTGAGTTAATGAGGTCGCTTGCCAGCGATCAGGTTATTTAAAGATCACAAAACAATGAAAACATCATGTTTCAGCAGTTCGATTCGCATCTCCTGCATTTTGCTCCTCGTCCACACGATCGTTCTCCGTTCATTCGGCGCGGCCGGGGACGTGGATCTGTCCTTCGATCCCGGCTCGGGCGTGGATGGCCAGATCAGCGCCATAATCGTGCAGCCGGATGGAAAGATTCTCATTGCCGGGAGCTTTTCCACGGTGAAAGGCCTGCTGCGCACAAATCTCGCACGACTGAACGGCGATGGCAGTGGTGATCCAACTTTTGATGCCGGGCCAACTCGCAATGGAATAACCGCCATGACCCTGCAACCGGACGGCAGGCTGCTCGTGGCGGGACCGGTCCTCCAGACTTTCTGTGACGAGTCCGGCTGTCACACAGACTATTACGGCGCCGTGGTGCGTCTCAACGCCGACGGCAGTCAGGACAACACGTTTGCTCCCGCGTTTGCTGAGTACTCTTCCGTCACGCGCGAATTCCGGAGTCTTGTTTCCCTCCCGGACGGCAAAATACTCGTGGGCGGAGAGTTTGTGAGCGTCAATGGCACCAATCGCAACGGACTGGCCCGGTTGAACGCCGACGGAACACTCGACACCAATTTTAATGCGAGCGGCTTGAACGGCGCCGTTCGACAGGTCATCGCGCAACCAGACGGCAAGGTGCTTATCGCCGGAAATCTTCATTGGATCGATGGCACAAACCATTTCGGTGTTGTGCGACTGAACGCCAACGGGAGTTTTGACCCGACCTTCAACGCAGGCTTCGTTTCAGTTCGATATCCTGACTGCGGTGCGCTGTTTTCGTGTTGGGAATCGACGGACATCACGGCAATGACCTTGCAGCCGAACGGCAAGCTTCTGGTCGGCATCTGGAAACGGCTCTTGCAAACTCCTCTCGATGGGAGCGAGGACCTGATCACCGACCATTACTCGGTGCAACGGCTGAACGCGAACGGCAGTAACGATGGCAGCTTTGTGTTCACGAACTCTGCGCAGCTTGGAATCGTCCAAGGCATCATCGCACAGCCCGATGGCCGGTTGCTGGTGCGAAGCGGTGGTTTCAATACGAGCCAAATGGCCCGGTTGGACGCGGATGGAAGTTGGGATCAATCCTTTCACCCCGAAAACGTTTCCGGCACCGCCAATGCCGCTGGACTGCAAGCAGACGGAAAGATTCTGCTCGGCGGCGCCCCGATTCTATCGCCGGAAACAAGTGTCCAACGCATGGTTCGACTGAACGCTGATGGCTCCCTCGATACGACATTTGATTCGGGAAAGGGTTTGGAAAACGTCGTATCTCAAATCGCGTTGCAGCCAGATGGGAAGGTGCTGCTCGGCGGACCGCTCGTAATCGGCGACCCCTATTTTGGACCGGCGAGCGACGTGCTTCCGTTCATCAATGGAACGAATCGCCATGGAAGGGCACGCCTTAACTTTGATGGCAGTCTGGATGGTGCATTCATCCCCACTCCGTTTCATCCACCCCTCGAAGCCAGATATCACACGGAGAATTGTCCGGGCGATCCACGCTACGGTTGTCTGCAGGCCTTTGTCTCGACGGCATTCCTGGTGCAGACCGATGGCAAGGTGCTTTTGGGTGGGAGCTTTATCACCACCATCTACGGAGAAGACTTACTTTATCAAGTCTACAACTCCTTCCTCGGCCGTTTAACCGCAAATGGCGGCTTGGAAGAAGAATTCAACCTGCCGGGCGTTGCCGTCAGTTCGCTCGCGCAACAGCCTGATGGCAAGATCGTGATGGGCGGAAGCCTGGTGCTCAACGGCACGAATTCAACCGTAGCGCGACTCAACTACGACGGCACTGTGGACGGTAGTTTCCAATTGGGTAGCGGGCCGCCAGCCGTCGTCGCCCTCGCATTGCAAACCGATGGGAAGATTGTCGTCGCTGGCGCCAACAAAGTCATTCGGCTCAACAGCAATGGCACTCTCGATTCTGGATTTGGGCCAGCCTCGTTGTCCAACGGAGTAGCGTATGCGCTCGCGCTCCAATCTGGTGGCAAAGTGCTGGTTGCTGGTTCGTTTAAGAGTGTCAATGGCATCACTCGTAATCGCATCGCCCGCCTTTCTGCCAATGGCAGTCTGGATCTTGAGTTCAATCCTGGTCTTGGTGCGGATGGGCCGATTCGTTCCATGGCGTTGCAGACGGATGGCAAAGTGGTCATCAGCGGTGAGTTCAAAACCGTAGCCGGGGTCCTGCGCCCCTTTGTGGCCCGTCTCCACGGCGCGGACGTTCCGCCCGCCTTGAGCATCGCAACCTCAAACGCCCTTGTGACCATATCGTGGCCGCTGTCCACGGGTTTCGTGCTCGAACAAAGCCTCACGACCACGGGGGTGTGGTCGCAAGTTCTCTCCCCTTACACCACCAATGGGAATGTGCTCAGCGTGAGTGCGCCCGTGGGCAGCGGAAATAAGTTCTATCGCTTGCACAAGCTGTGAGGTTCTGCGCAATACTAGGCATTGCTTGCTTTTGAATGGCGGTCACGATGTGTTTACGAAGCCATGTGACGGAAACCGAAAACAAATTCTGGGATACCCTGGCGCCGCACCATGCGGCAATTGAGGACAATTTTCTCAATCGAGCGAGCTTGCGTCGCATCATGAAGGACGTTCGATCGCCTGTATTGGTCGTCGGCGCCGGGCAAGGACTGCTCGTGGCGGAGTTGCTGTCGAGCGGCTTTCAATGTGACGGCGTCGATTTCAGTCCCGAGATGATCCGACACGCAAAGAGTCGACGCGGACTCGACCTTATTCAAGCCGACGCCTCGGCCATGCCGCTGGGTAATGCTACTTATGAAACCATCATCTACGCGACCGGCGTCATCGACTTCACCAGCGACGAGAATGTGATTCGCAACATGCTTGCTGAAGGGCGGAGAGTAACGAGGCCGGGCGGTAAAATCTTCGTCGCGTTCTATCGTTCCAGCCCGGTCTTGGAGCGTCTCCTCAACCGGCTCGGATTGCTCAGTAATCATGTCTTGCGACAACGGGAGTGTTTGGAAACTTACCTACTGACTCCGGCGCAGATGATCAAATGGTTGGGTGAACGGGCGCGTGTTGGTCGGCTCGCTGCCATCGCGCTGGTGTTGCGGCTGGCAGTGTCCGGAACCATTCGCGAAAAACTAACCACGTTGAAAATGCAGCGCATCATCCGTGGGATGGAAGACCCGCACGCATTCCTTCAAGCCGCCCCGGAAACCTTGCCCTATCGAGATGACGTGGAGATCAAACAAGTCTTCGAGCGCCTCCGAGTCCCGCTGCAGGAGCTTCACTCACTTGCAACCTGCTGGGTGGCGCGGATCTGATCTGTATTCACAGCACCGTGCGGTTCACCAACGAACATATTGCTACTTGATCCCTTCTCGCAGCGAAATATTGTTTGACCCTCACGTTACGTGATTCCCGAGAGTGAACCAGTGCGCAAGCCATGGTGGTTTGCGACGGAAAGAAACGATGGCTTACACAGTCAAACAAGTGGCCGCAATGTCGGGCGTCAGCGTGCGCACGCTTCATTTCTACGATGAAACGGCGCTGTTGAAACCCGCTTACACCAAGGTGAACGGTTACCGGATCTACGAAGAGACGCAATTGTTGATTCTCCAACAGATCCTGTTTTACCGGGAGTTGGGTTTCGAGTTGAAGCGAATCAAGGAAATCCTGGGCCAGGCCAAATTCCAAAAAGAGGCAGCCCTCCGATCTCATCGCAAAGTGCTGGAGAAGACGGTCACGCGGACGCGCACGTTGATTGAGACCATCGATAAAACCATCAACCACTTGAAAGGAACAAAGAAATGAAGAGTGAAGAACTGTTTAGCGGCTTCAGCGTCGCGGCGGGAAAGGATCGCTTCAATGAAGGATTCAATCGGGAGGGAACGACAATCGATTGCAAGGTGTCGGGAAAAGACACCAATGGAGCAATGTGTGTTTTGGAAGTGAACGATACGGGATGGCCACGGCATGTGAACCAGGATCAGGACGAGTGGATTTACGTCGTCGAAGGCGAAGTGGCGTTGGAGATAGGCAAAAAGCAGTTCCACCTGGGTGCTCGGGAATCCATGTTCATCCCACGCAACGTCGAGCACGCATGGGGCGGGATGCCAGCCAAGATCATCAACACTTACCAACCCGCTGGCAAAATCGAGGAGTTCTTTCAGGCCGTGGCCAGGTTCAAAGATCTGCCGACGCGCCAGCAGACGGCCGAGAACAACGTTACTGCCAAACAGATTGAGGGACTAAAGTGTTTGTTCGAAGCACATGGGATGACTGTGACCGGCCCACCGCTCACCAACTCGTAAGTTTGATCAGCCTGCATACCCAGGGCGATCACCCTGAAGATGCAACGAATCACCGTTGGTATGGAAAAGCCTGAGGCATTCATCCAAACCGCACCGGAAACCCAGCCCGAGCGAGATGAAGCGGAGTTCGTATGCTCTTTGAACGACTTGCGCCGATCAAGGAGCTGCGGACCCTCGTTACGTGCTGGGTCGCGCGAGCCTGATCAGTCCTCCACCGGCACGACGAGCTTGTCCATGATGTAGTCTTTGCGCTTCCACCTTCGCTGACGCTACGGTGGACAGGCCCTTGTGATTGAATTCGCGTTTATTCTTCCACGGGGACCACCAATTTATCCATGATGTAATCTTTCCGTTCCGGGGTGTTCTTGCCCATGGAGAAGTCCAGTCGAGCCGGCCACCCCGTCCGTTCCACTTGCATTGGCGCACTTATTTGCCGAGCAACCTCAAGAGGCCCTTCGGCTCATTGCGCCGGGCATACTAAGGGATTGTGCTTTCCCATTTCCTTTTCTCGGTCACTATTTCCAAAGAAAGCCTTGCATGAGTGACTTCACAGTCATTCTTAACCGAGTTGAACGAGGCGACCCCACGGCCGCCGAGCAGTTGCTGCCGCTCGTTTACGAAGAACTGCGCAAGCTCGCCGCCGCAAAAATGGCTAAGGAATCCGCGGGGCACACGCTCCAGCCCACCGCGCTCGTTCACGAAGCCTGGCTACGTCTCGGTGGTGATGCGCAGCCGTCCTGGCAAGGTCGCGCGCATTTTTTCAGCGCGGCGGCAGAAGCCATGCGCCGCATTCTGGTGGACCGCGCCCGGGAAAAGCAGGCGCTGAAGCGCGGGGGCCATTGGGAGCGGGTTGACCTGGATGGCCTGGAACTGCCTTCACCCATGCGAGACGACGAACTGTTGGCACTGGATGAAGCGCTGGCTCGCCTGGCAACAGTGGACACACGTGCGGCGGAAATGGTGAAGCTCTGTTTCTTTGTCGGGCTGACGCAGGCAGAGGCGGCGCGAGAATTGGGCGTGTCGCTCGCAACGGCGGAGCGGGTTTGGGGATTTGCCCGAGCCTGGCTGTTGTGCGAGCTCAAAAAAAGCGTCGCCGCGCACGCCGCCATAAAGCGCGAAAATGTGTGAGGGGATCTACGGTCGGATTCCGCATTGATCATCTTGGAAGGGCGTTAACCCTTCAACCATTGAGTCGTGGCAAACGCAGATCGAATCATAAACCTGCTCCACGAAGCCAAGGCCCAGCCGGCCGGGGCGGAGCGCGAGCGTTTTCTCGCAGAAGCGTGCGGGGATGACGTGGCGCTCAAGGAACAAATCGTTTCCCTGCTCGAAGCGGTCTCCAGCGAAGCCGATTCCAACTTCTTAAAGAATCCTTCTCGCGTCCGCGAAACCGTCGTTGTGACCGAAAAGGCCGGGGACAAGATCGGTCGTTACAAGTTGCTCCAGCAAATTGGCGAGGGCGGCTGCGGCGTGGTTTACATGGCGGAACAGGAAGAGCCGGTCCGTCGCCGCGTGGCGCTTAAGGTCATCAAGCTCGGCATGGACACGAAGAGCGTCATCGCGCGCTTCGAAGCCGAGCGACAAGCGCTGGCACTGATGGATCATCCGCACATCGCCAAAGTCCTCGACGCGGGCGCGACGGAAACGGGCCGGCCGTACTTCGTCATGGAACTGGTGCGTGGCATCAAGATCACCGACTTCTGCGACCAAAACCAACTTTCCACCGAGGAACGCCTCAAGCTGTTCATGGAGGTTTGCCAGGCGGTCCAGCACGCGCATCAGAAGGGCATCATTCACCGCGACATCAAACCCTCGAACATCCTGGTCACTTCGCAGGACGGCGTGCCGGTCCCCAAGGTGATTGACTTCGGCATCGCCAAGGCGACCACCGATCAGCGCCTGACCGACAAGACCGTCTTCACGGCGTTCGAGCAATTCATCGGCACGCCGGCCTACATGAGTCCCGAACAGGCGGAAATGAGCGCGCTGGACATTGACACCCGCAGTGACATCTACAGCCTGGGCGTGCTGCTTTACGAACTGCTGACCGGCAGTCCACCGTTCGACCAGAAGGAATTGCTCGCCGCCGGCCTGGACAGGATGCGGCGTATCATTCGCGAAGAAGAACCGCCGCGCCCATCGACCCGGCTCAGTACCCTGGCAGCTGCCGTTTCAACGGCCACGGCGCACCAACGCCACACCGAACCGCCCAAACTGGTGCATCTGGTGCGTGGCGACCTGGATTGGATCGCGATGAAGTGTCTGGAGAAGGACCGTGCGCGGCGTTACGAAACTGCCAATGCGCTGGCAATGGATATTCGCCGACATCTCGATTGCGAGCCGGTGGTGGCACGGCCGCCCAGCCCGCTGTATGAGTTCCAGAAGACGGTCCGGCGTCACAAATTCGGGTTCGCAGCCGCAACGGCGTTGGTCCTCGTGTTGCTGCTTGGGATTCTGATCAGCACCTGGCAGGCGGTGCGTGCGAAGAAGGCCGAGAACCTCGCCAAGGACCGGCTGGCAGAAACGGAGCAGGCACGCGCGGAAGCGGAAGCCGTCTCCGCTTTTATGAGCGAAGTGTTTCAAAGTCCCGATCCGACCCGGGACGGTCGGCGCAACATCCAGGTAGCAGAACTGCTCGACCGGGCGGCGAAGAAACTGGACACTGAACTTGCCGATCAACCCCGCCGCAAAGCCGCACTTCAAGGCAGGTTGGGGCACACCTATGCTGCTTTGGGCCTCTACCGGGAGGCCATTCCGCTCCTGGAGAATGTGCGCGATTATGAATTGGCCACTTTCGGTCGCGAGCACTCAAACACTCTTGTGACGCTGCGCAGTCTGGCGTCTTTCTACCATGAGGCTGGCCGCCGGCAGGAGGCACTTAAGTTAGGCGAAGAAGTCCTGATGCTCCACCGCAAGGCGCTCGGTCCGGAGCATCCCCAGACGCTGCAGGCGATGAGTGCCTTATCGGCCTCTTACGATGATGCCGGCCGCAAAGATGAGTCGCTCACGCTGGGGGAGGAAGCGCTGGCGCTCTGCCGCAAGGTGCTCGGAATGGAGCACCCATATACGCTCGATGTGATGAACACAGTCGCGAGGTCGTACCACGGGGTTGGCCGCAGGCACGAGGCGCTCAAGATGGCAGAGGAGATTCTAACACTTCGCCGCCAGGTAAACGGCCCGGAACATCCGCACACACTCACCGCGATGAACAACTTGGCGTCTTACTACTTCAATGCCGGTCGCCAGGACGAGGCGCTCAAGCTACAGGAAGAAGCGCTGGCCCTCCGCCGCAAGGTGGTCGGTCCGGAACATCCAAACACGCTAACGGCAATGGGCAACCTGACCGGCATCTACTCGGCAGCCGGCCGCCATAGCGAGGCCCTCAAGCTTCAGGCAGAAGCGTTGGCTCTCTGCCGCAAGGTGCTCGGCCCGGAGCATCCGGAGACGATCTGGGCGATGTGGGGATTGGCGAATTGTTATCGAGTCGCCGGCCGCAAAGACGAGGGTATGAAGCTGAGCGAGGAGACGGTGGCGCTCAGCCGGAAAGTGCTCGGCCCGGAGCATCCAGATACGCTCGGTGCAATGAACGAATTGGCGACTTCCTATCGAGCTTCCGGCCGTGCGGACGAGGCGCTCAAGTTGTACGAAGAATTGCTGCCACTCCGCCGCAAGGTACTCGGACCAGAGCACCCAGATACGCTACTAGCGATAAAAAACCTTGCGACTTCTTATCGCCAAGCTGGCCGCCGGGACGAGGCGCTCAAGCTGCGCGAAGAGTTGCTGGCACTACGGCGCAAGGTGCTTGGCCCGGAGCATCCGGATACACTCTGGGCCATGATCAGCCTGGCCGGCATTTATCGCGAAGCAGGTCGCACGAATGAAGCCATAACGTTAGGGCAATCAGGTCTTGAGGTCTTCGGCCGTATTTCTGGCCCCACGAACGCCAATACGCTAAATGCCATGACCGAACTGGCGATTTCCTATCAGGTCGCCGACCGCATCGCGGAGGCAATCCGGTTGGAGGAGGAATCGCTCCGGCTCAAACGCCAGCATCTGCCGCCCGCGCATTCGATGACAATCGAGTCCATCGAAAACCTCGCGAAGTGCTACGACAAAGCCAACCGCCAGTCCGAGGCCGAGGCCCTGCGTCAGGAAGCCAGACAGCTCAAGACCGACAATGCCGCCAGGCAAAGGCAGAAGCCCGCCGAGTTGGAGAAGGCCCCAAAGTAAAGCGTCTTCGGAATGCAGACTTCCCTTTGCTTTGCAGTCGCGAATTCTCCCCACAGCAATAGATGCGACGAGTCTTTGGTCACCGCGTAATTGTTGTTTACACCTGTTTCCAGCCGCAGCCGGCCGCAAATCGCTGGGTCCAAAAATACTTGAGGGGATTCGCCGCCCGAATCCGCATGAAACATTGGAAAGCACGATTACGCGTTATGAAAACTCTGAAATCCTTGCCAACACACATTCGCGCCGTAAGCCGACTCACTCTGTTGGGCGCGCTGATAATTACGGCGCCGCTGGCCGCCCCCTCCCAAAGTCCCGTCCTGCTCCGCACCTTCAACAACCCCATGCCCGCCGTAGACGATTATTACGGCATGGCGATGGCGGCAGTGCATGACGACCACCTCCTCGTCGGTGCGTCGAATGATGACACCACGGCGACCAATGCCGGCGCCGTGTATTTGTTCCATACCAATGGCACTTTGCTCACCACCTTTACCAATCCAAATCCGGTTTCCCCGTACTGGGATGGCGACCAGTTTGGTAGCGCCCTCGCCGCCTTGGGGAGCGACCGTGTCCTGATCGGTGCGCCCAATGAGGGAATGGTGTATTGCTTCACGACCAACGGTGACCTGGTGAAGGCCATCACCCCTACCAATCACTTGGACAGGTTTTCTTTTGGAGCCGCGTTAACCGCTTTCGGAAACGACCGGGTGCTGATTGGCGCGCCGAATTCCAACTTCGATCCCGACACTTACCTTGATCACGGCGCGGCCTACCTCTACAGCACCAACGGCGACCTCGTGGTGACGTTCAGCAACCCGAATCCAGGGGCAGCCTGGTCTTTTGGATTCTCGCTCGCTGCATTCGGCAGCGACCGGGTGCTCATTGGCGCGAACGATTACGGGCCCGGGGCCGTCTATTTGTTCAGCACCAACGGCACTTTGCTGACCACCATTACCAATCCCACGCCGGCACATTGGGACTATTTTGGCAACTCGATCGCAGCCGCAGGCACGGATCGCATTCTCGTCGGTGCCTATGGCGATGATACGCTGGGGGAGGATGCCGGAACAGTTTACGTGTTTAGCACCAACGGCACTTTGCTGACGACTATCACCAATCCCACTCCGGCGGCGTACGACTACTTTGGCGCTCGAATCGCCATTCTCGGAACCGATCGCGTGGTCATCAACGCGTCGCATGACAACACCACCGGACCGGAGGCAGGCTCGGCCTACGTGTTCAATCTCGACGGCACCCTGCTGGCGACACTCAATAACCCTGCGCCAGCCAACGGCGACCTTTTTGGCTTCCGGGTAGCGGCATTCGGCAGCGAGGGCGTGATTATCGGCGCACCTTTCGATGACGCAGGGGCAACCAACGCCGGATTGGTGTATCTGTTCGGTGTTCCGTCCGCGCCGATTCCTCCTTCGCTCACGATCCGGCGCACAGCCACCAACACCGTCGCCGTCTCCTGGCCTTCAACCGCGATCGGCTTCGTGCTTCAGC
Source organism: Verrucomicrobiia bacterium (assembly GCA_036274115.1). Classification (GTDB taxonomy): domain Bacteria; phylum Verrucomicrobiota; class Verrucomicrobiia; order Limisphaerales; family JADLHS01; genus JADLHS01. The sequence continues at coordinate 4,828 of DASUGI010000270.1, read as the reverse complement.
AAAACACCAACGGCTTGGGTTCGGTCAATTGGAACAACGTCACCGCTGGTATCCAGACCGATGGAATCAACAAAGCTCTGATCGTGAACCCAACCGGCGAAAATCGGCATTACCGACTCGCCACACCTTGAGAAAATATGAGAACCCTATGGCTTATCCTCGCGTTGATCATTCCGCTGTCGACGACAGCCCAAAGCCCCGTCCTGCTCCGCGCGTTCAACAATCCCTCGCCTGCAGCAGACGATTATTTCGGCATGGCGATGGCGGCACTGGGTAACGACCGCGTGCTCATCGGTGCGACGTCGGATGACACCACCGGGACCAACGCCGGGATCGTCTATCTGTTCCACACCAACAGAACCTTGCTCACAACCTTTACCAATCCCAATCCGGTCAACAGCTACTATGACTTCCAGTTTGGCTGCGCTATCGCCACCCTTGGAAGTGACCACGTGTTGATTGGCTCGCCGCAATCCGGGAAAGTTTATCTGTTCACGACCAACGGTGCTGTCGTGAAAGTCATCACCCTCCCCCAAGGGTACGACAGTTATTCTTTCGGAGCAGTAGTTGTCCCGGTCGGAAATGACAAAGTGCTCATTGGTGCTCCGAATTCAAACTTTGATCGCGACCTGTATATTGATTACGGCGCTGCCTATTTGTGCACCACCAATGGCGCGCTGCTGACGACGTTCAGCAACCCGAATCTAGAAGCGGACACGTTTGGATTCTCGCTGGCGGCACTCGGAAGTGACCGCGTGCTGATAGGTGCGAACGGTGGGTACGGGGTCGCCTATTTGTTCAGCACTAACGGCACGTTGTTGACAACTATCACCAATCCTACCCCGGGAGCGGGCGACTATTTTGCCAACTCGGTCGCCGCTGTCGGCACCGATCGCATCCTCGTCGGCGCTTATGGCGATGATACGCTGGCGACGGATGCCGGATCGGTTTACGTGTTCAACACCAACGGCACGTTGCTGAATACCATCAGTAATCCCACACCGGCAGTGAACGACCGCTTCGGCGCTCGAATGGCAATGCTCGGAAGCGATCGCGTCCTCATTAACGCGACGGGTGACGATACCGCTGGACCGGATGCGGGCTCAGCCTATGTGTTCAACCTTGACGGCACGCTGCTCGCGACGATCACGAACCCTGCCCCAGCCAGCGGCGATCTTTTCGGCTTCCGATTAGCGGCGTTTGGAAGCGAGGGCGTGATTATTGGCGCACCCTTCGATGACGCAGGGGCAACCAATGCCGGGTCGGTGTATCTCTTCAGCATTCCGTCCGCGCCGATTCCACCTTCGCTCTCCATCCAGCAAACGATGACCAACACAGTCGTCGTGTTCTGGCCAGCAGCAGCGACCGGCTTCATGCTTCAGCAAAACACCAACGGCTTGAATTCTGCAAATTGGAGCAACGTCACCAGTGGCATTCAGAACGATGGCAAGAACAAAACTCTTGTAGTTAATCCACCGACCGGGCGTCACTTCTATCGGTTGTTGAAACTGTGAGGGCTGCCCGGCAACCGCGCGCCTCACTCCTCCACCGGTACGACTAACTTGTCCATGATGTAATCTTTGCGCTTCCACCTTCGCTGAAGCTATGGTGGACTGGCCCTCGTGATGCAATTCACGTTCATTCTTCTACTGGCACCACCAGCTTGTCCATGATGTAGTCTTTACGTTCAGGCGTGTTCTTGCCCATGTAGAAGTTGAAGATTGGCGCAGACTCGGCGCGCGGGGCGTATTCCACTTTGCTTAACCGCATTTCTTTGCCGATGAACTGTGCGAATTCTTTCGGGCTGATTTCACCGAGGCCTTTGAACCGCGTGATCTCAGGTTTGCCGCCGAGTTCAGTCACGGCCTTGTCGCGCTCGGATTCGCTGTAGCAATAGATCGTCTTCTCTCTGTTGCGCACCCGGAACAACGGCGTCTCGAGCACATAGACGTGTCCGCTCTGGACGAGTTGTTCGAAGAACTTGAAAAAGTAAGTGATCATCAGATTGCGGATGTGCATGCCGTCCACGTCCGCGTCGGTGGCGAGGATGACCTTCTCGTAACGCAGGCCCTCGGTGTTGTCTTCGACGTTGAGCGCCTGCATGAGGTTGTACATCTCGTCATTCTTGTACATCACGTCGCGCTTGAGATCCCAGACATTGAGCGGCTTGCCCTTGAGCACGAACACGGCCTGGTTGTTCACGTCGCGGCAGCTTGTGATCGAACCGGCGGCGGACTGACCTTCGCAGATGAAGACCATCGTGCCCTTGCCTTTTTCCTTCTTCTTGTCGTAATGATTTTTGCAGTCCTTCAACTGCGGGATGCGCAACGTGATCGCTTTGGCTCGTTCTCGCGCGAGCTTCTTCACGTTCTGCAACTCCTTCCGCAACTCCTGTGTGTCTTTGACCTTCGCGACGATCGTCTCGGCGATCTGCTTGTTGCGCTGGAAAAAGTGCAGCAGTTCCAGGCGCACGCTGTTGACGAGTTCGGTGCGAATCTCCGTGTTGCCCAGCTTGTTCTTTGTCTGCGACTCGAACATCGGATCTTTGAGTCGGATCGCCACCGCTCCGACCATCGCTTCGCGGACGTCGTCGCCCTCGAATTTGCCGCCGCAATATTCGTTTACCGCCTTGAGCAGACCCTCGCGAAACGCGCTGAGGTGCGTGCCGCCGTCGCTGGTATATTGGCCGTTGACGAAGGAATAAAACGTCTCGCCGTAACGCGAATTGCTGTGCGTGAAACAAAACTCCAGCGTCTTGCTCGCGTAATGCAGCGGTGAGTAGAGCGGTTCACTGCCGTCGCTGGATAAATCCTCCATCACGAGGTCCATCAAGCCGTGGCGTGATTGGAAAATCTTTGGCTCGGTGAGTTCCGGGGTGTTGAGGATGAGCCTCAAACCCGTATTGAGATAACTGTAATGGCGCAGGCGTTTTTCAACGTGCTCCATTCGGAACGCGCTGTCTTTGAAGATAGATTCGTCCGGTTCAAACTCGATGAACGTGCCGTTCGGCTCCTTCGTCTTGCCGGAGTCTTCTTTCTTCAGTTTGCCGACTTTGAAGCTGGCTTCGGCGTATTCGCCATCGCGATGGCTGCGAACAAAAAAGTTCTTCGACAGCGCGTTAACGGCTTTGGTGCCGACACCGTTCAAGCCCACGCTGAACTGGAACACTTCATCGTTGTATTTGGCGCCGGTGTTGATCTTGGAGACGCAGTCGACGACTTTGCCCAGCGGAATGCCGCGACCATAATCCCGCACGCAGACCTTGTTGCCATCAATCGTGATCTCCACGTCCTTGCCATGGCCCATGATGTATTCATCAATGGCATTGTCCACGACCTCCTTGAGCAGCACGTAACAACCGTCGTCGGGATGCGCGCCCGTGCCGATACGGCCGATGTACATGCCGGTGCGCAGCCGGATATGCTCCAGCGAACTCAGCGTCTTGATCTTGCTCTCGTCGTAATTGTGCTTCGGTTTGTCAGCCATAGAAACTCCTGCGGGAAAGATGGGAGAAACACGAGAAGAATTCAACGCAAAGCAGCGGAGAGATAAACGAGAATATTCTTATCACTTGCAGGATTTCGTTCGTGTGAGATAAACCCCAGGAAGAATTCAGAGATCTCGATGAAATCAACCACCCTTGCTTTGCTAACTGCGATTATTGGTTGCTGCACGGGCACCGTTTACGCGCAAAATTGGAGTCAGACCAGTGCACCAACTACCAATTGGCAATCCATCGCCTCGTCAGCAGATGGAACAAAATTGATTGCAGCAACGGGTGGTTTCTTGAGTATTGGCCCAATCTATCTATCGACAAACTCCGGTGTCTCGTGGATTCAGAGCAGTGCACCGGTCACAAACTGGTTGCGGGTCTGTGCATCAGCTGACGGATCGAAACTCGTCGCAGCAGGAGATAGCATTTTTTACTCTACTAATTCCGGGACAACTTGGTTACCTGCAAATGCGCCATTCCCGTTTGAGTTTTGGTCGTCTCTCGCATCGTCTGCCGATGGAACTCGACTGGCGGCTGGCGAAGTAGGTGGGTCCTTTCCTCAAGCTCGGGGAGTTTACCTTTCCACCAACTCAGGTGCCTCTTGGTATCCGGCTGGGGTCAATGGTTCGGCAGTTTCACTTTCGGCAGACGGAACAAAGCTTGTGGCGATTCAGTACAACGCTTCAACACCATTCTTGCAACTGTCAACCAATGGCGGTGTCACTTGGAAATCAAACTATGTCGCCCATTCGCGGCCGTGGTGGCCGATGGCTGTTTCGGCCGACGGCGCAAGGTTGGTTGCGGCCGTTGGTGGGTTTTTTGTTAATACAAAAGGTGCAGTTTTCACATCCACAAATTTTGGCCTGACATGGACGACAAACACCCCGATCGGCCTGCCAGTTGAGAATTGGACTTCGCTTGCCAGTTCGGCAGATGGTTCGAAACTGATGGCCTCAGTACTAAACGGCGGCCTCTACACCTCGGTTGATTCAGGAGTGACTTGGGTCTCAAATAACGTCCCACCGGCAGACTGGCAATCAGTCGCCATATCAGCAGATGGATCCAAACTGTTTGCAGCAGCCTTTGGCGGTGGTATTTGGACGCTGCAAACACAAGCTTCACCTTCCATGAACATCAAGACTGCAACCAGTAATATTGTAATCTCATGGCTCAAGCCTTCCATTGCTTTTGTTCTGCAGCAAAATACTGATTTGACCGCGGTCAACTGGATAGAAGTGACCAATGCACCCGTGTTCAATGTCACAAATCTGCAAAACCAAGTCACCCTTCCCATTTCCGCCAGCAACGCACTTTATCGGCTCACAACACCTTGAG
>DASUGI010000269.1:0-6005 GCA_036274115.1 Verrucomicrobiia bacterium | reverse complement strand
TGAAGTCCGGACGCTGGCTGAAGATCACGCCCGGCAGAAGCCGCGCCCCATCGCTTATTTGCGCCGCATTCGTGTTCATAGGCTCATCGGAACTCATACTCAGCGCCGGCGGGCTTGAGTGATTCACCCTCGCCCGCGAGTGACTGGAACGCCTGCAAGTCTCAACAAGAATTTTCTTCCCGACAATCCGAAACGCGTTCGCGTCCTCGGGCTATTTAATTTCGTCCCATGACGTAATCAGGAATCGGCCGGTGGCGGGCATGCGCGCCAGCGCTTCATCGTAGTGGAACTGGAAATGGCCATTCATTTTGACGGAATTCACCATCAGAGCGCCGATGAAGTCCTGGACCGCGTTGCCTCCGCCGTTCATCTGGGCGTGAGCGTTCGGGGCCACGATCACACCAGTAAACTCTCCATTTCCGTTGAGCGTGAACGTGGTGACGCTCGGCGCCGCATAGACGATGAAGTTGCCGGCAAACCCATTGGGGTTCAACACGCCATTGCCACCCACGGTCAGGGAATTGCCGCCGACGTACATCGTGAGGTGACCGAGCATGCCCAAAACGAATTGATCGTTACCGCTCATGTTCAATCCGTTCGGCAACACGAGCCGCGCTTTTCCGCCCACATACACTTTGCCGGTTAATTCCGTGGCATAATAATCGCCGGATTGAAGCACGTAATCGAAATGGTTGGTCGCGTACTGAATCGTGCCACTGTAAAGGTTGTAGGAGTAGGTCAGTTCCGGGTAGCGATAGGCATAGGTAGGATAGGTGTAATTGAAACTCGTGGCGTAGGAGTAGCCCATGATTTTTTTTCCGCTCCCGTTGTAATTGGTGGTGAGCCCGGGCGTTGGTCCGGGATAGGAACTGACGGTCGTAAAGCTTGCGTAGTTGGTGACCAGGCCCGGAATGGCGCCCGGATAGGTGGTCACCGTGTTGTAGCTGGTGTTGGTGATCATGCCGGATTTGCTGCCGGGATAGACAGTGGAAGTGATGGTGGCGGAATTTGTCACGATCGGACTCAGGGTGTAACCAGACGGAGCTGCCAGCGGGAAGGTGGGCGTGCCGTTGACGTAGGTGACGTTCGTAGCCACACCAACGGGAGACACAATGTCCTGATCTTTGAGCGGGGGTAATCCGGTCGAGTAAGGCGCCGTAGTGTCCGGAAACGTGAAGTTGGCGTCTTCCGTGGCCCAACCGGGTTGGATGCCCTTATTGCCGGCACTCTGCCAGGCGTGAGAACCAACGGCACCTTGCGAACCGACGGTGGCCGTGCCTCCCGGCCCAGTGTGCACATGCCCGTAAATATTGGCGTTTTGGACGCTGACAACGCCAATGATTCCCGCGTTGGACGCCACATCACCTAGGTCACCCGCCTTGGCCGGGTCGTATTTGCCATTGGTACTGAGCGCCGGCAAGGTCGAATCAAAGCTGTCGGTAAGGATGCCGTTGCCGTTCAGATCGATGCTTTTCTTCGCGACCATCGCAGCCAGAAACAAACCGCTTCGGGAAGTGGTCACCCGCACCGCTCGGGTGAGTGGTTGACTTGCACCAAGATTGATTCCTGCCGCGGCAACAAAAACCTGAGGCCTGTTCTGGGCAAAGCCGCGGGTCGAAATATACGCGCGGGAGGTGATGGTGGGGCTGATGGGCTGGGTATTGTCAATGGTGACCGTGTAGCTGTTGCCGTCCGGGAAAGTCCTGGTGCGGCTGTAGATTGGTCCTTCGGCATTCCAATTATCGGCCCCGAGGTCGGCACTGTTGCTGTTGAGATGCTCGAGCCCCTCTTCCACACCGGCCTCACTGATGGCGATGGCCATATTCCAGGTTTGAGAACGGGCGCTCAGTTGACTTTGTTGCGTGATCAGCGCCAGATAGCCGGCGATGCTCATCGAAACGATGCCACACGCGACGAGCACCGTGACGAGACTGGCCGCGTGTTGATGTCGTTGGGAGAGTATGATTTTCATGTTAAGCCTTTTTCTGTTTCCGGATGACGATGCGCGCTGTTTGCACATTCTCACTTTGCGCGAGACCATTGATCAGACGTGAAGTTTTCCAGGAGAGTTGGACGACCTTGACCGTGTGCTGCCAATTGTTCGTCGCCACCGGGTAAATGTCGTAGCTGCCGCTTACGGGATTGCGTTGAAAGAGTTGGAACTCGATCAGTTTGCAGTCGTTGAGCAAAACCTTGTTGCTTCCGTCGCTGGCCGTGCGGACCAGCTGGCTCGTGGAGGGCCGGAAGAGATAAGTGACGGCGAGCGAATTGCCGTTGACGATGGTGATGCTATTGGTCGAGTAAGACGTGACCTGCCTGGCCTGGCGGATTTCGCGGGTAAGCTGATCCATCGCCTCACGGTTGGCTTGATCCAGCACGGCGTAATTCCCCATCGCCGCAAAGCTCTTAATCGAAAAGAGAAAGACACTGGCCAAGGCCAGACCGGAGATGGAGAACACGGCCATCGCCACGGTCATTTCCACGAGCGTGTAGCCACGCGCGCCTCTTGCCACGGGTTTAATAAACATAGTTTTGCAATCCGTTCCTGGCGATATAGGTGACGAAGGTTCGCTGGCGTTGCAGGTTCCTTTCCGAGGTCCACCGCAAGGTCACCGTCACTTGCCGCATGTTGTCGCTGTAACTGGTGGTGTAAGGGAATGGGGAAATCTCGAAGGTGCCGCGATAGGTAATGCCTTTTGAGCCGGCAACGGCCTGGGGATCGTAGGGCTGGGTGAAGGTTGGTGGAATGAAGCCGTTGGAATTGACTTGCGACCAACTGTAGAGGCGGATCGTTTCCACCTTCTCGAGAATGATCTGGGTGGCGCGTTGATTCTCGCGGACGCGCTCCATGATGAAGAAGCCGTTAAACACCGCTCCCAGAATTGCCGCGGTGACCGCCCCGAGAATCGCGGTGGCGGTCAGCACTTCGGCCAGGGTGGTGCCCGCCGCGCGTCGCTTTAAGGAAAGAATTCTCATCGCCGTGTGTCAGTGTCGGGGGCTTCCGTTGCGTCCTTGTCGAAATGTTGATTGCATAAATACGTCACAATCTGAGACGCCCTTAGCACAACGGTTGCCAGCCCGATTCGAGCAAACCTGGCGGTGCAACCCTCTGATTTTCAAACCCGCTCCCGCGGAGTTCGACCAGTCAACTTCTAACCAGGAAAAGACTGCCAGGTGATTTTTTCGGGGCTCCTTTAATGAAGCTTTTTTGATCTGTTCATGGCGCCGCAGTCGGTGTGGTAACTGCGAAATGCAAAAAGTTTGTGGATTGACCAGAGCACGAATCGGCATGAAGAAAATATTCTTTCGTCTGACGGTGGTCATCCTCGGGCAGCTTTGCTGTTTGGCGATGGGCCTTTGCCCCGAGCACTGAACGTTGCCCTGCCTGCGAGCGAAAGCCCGAGCGGAGCGGGTGAACTCCGCAGGTTTACCGGGCACCGTTGTCGGAACTTCAGGGCCGGACTTGGTCAACGGATCTTCCGCCGCCCAGCGCTAAGAAGAACCTCTCATCGTCCAGTCCCCCGAAAGCGTCCAGCGGGACGCCTCTTTGCTTTCAGCCGACCTTGGCGGTCGCTCCGATGTCACTTTAACTCTACAGCCGTTAAGGTCTTACTTGAATTCTGATTTTAATCGGGGACATAGTCTGGGGAGTCATTGAAAGTTACGCACGGAATGAGAGTACGGTATAATCCCAGCGAAATGAGCGCGCCTTTTCATGGACTGCAGAATTAAATCCGCGAATGCGTTCACGCCACCGTATCGTCACGTGCCATGGATAGCCATGTATCGAGCGAACGATCGACTAACGAGGAGTTCAACGCACCAGCGGTTCACCAAATTTTGATGATCGAATCAGCGGACGACCATCAGTTGAAAGCCACTCTCAAGGAGATTGGCGATCTGAAGGCGGCGTTGGATGAGCATGCCATCGTGGCCGTTACGGATCCGCAGGGGAAAATTATTTACGTCAACGACAAGTTTTGCGCGATCTCGAAGTATGCGCGTGAGGAGCTGTTGGGCCAGGACCACCGCATTATCAACTCGGGCTTTCATCCCAGGGAATACATCCGTGATCTGTGGATGACGATTACGCGTGGCCGAGTTTGGAAAGGAGAGTTCCGGAACAAGGCCAGGGACGGCTCGTTTTATTGGGTCAGCACCACGATTGTGCCGTTCCTCAACGAGCAGGGAAAGCCGCGCCAATACGTGTCGATCCGGACGGACATCACCGAACGAAAACAGGCGGAACAAAAAGTTCAGGAACTCAATGCCGAACTGGAACGACGCGTTCGGGAGCGCACGCGGCAATTGGAGGTGGCGAACAAGGAACTCGAGTCGTTCAGCTATTCTGTTTCCCATGACCTGAGGGCGCCGTTACGGGCAATTAACGGGTTTGCCGGAATTCTCTCAGAGAATTTCGGTTCCCAGTTGCCCGAGGAGGCAAGGCGTTGTTTGGACCGCATTCGCAATGGCGGCCAGCGAATGAACGCGCTGATCGATGATTTGCTGGCGTTCTCGCGGTTCGGGCGACAGGCGCTCAATCGAAAGTCGATTGACCCGGCGGCGGTGGTTCATGCGGCGCTGGAGGAGCTGCGACCGCAGTGCGACGGACGGCTCATGGAATGGAAGCTTCAGCCCCTCCCTTTTTGTCAGGCGGATCCGGCATTATTGAAACAGGTCTGGGTCAATCTCCTGGCCAATGCGATCAAATACACTCGGGACCGCAAGCCCGCGGTGGTGGAAGTGGGCTGCCTGCGGGAGAGCAACGAGGCGATTTTTTTTGTGCGCGATAACGGCGCGGGCTTTGACATGCAGTACGCCGACAAGTTGTTTGGCGTTTTTCAAAGGCTGCATCGCTCCGACGAATTTGAGGGTACGGGCGTTGGGCTGGCGATCGTCCAACGCATCGTCCAGCGGCACGGCGGTCGCATCTGGGCGGAGGCCCAGCCCGAGAAGGGAGCGACGTTCTATTTCACAATTCAGGAGAAAACCACCAATGGTTGAAGCTAAAGCAAACGAACTCCTGGTGGAAGATTGCCTGGATGACCTGACTTTGCGCAACGCGCGTGTGAACTTTGAACACTTCGCCGGGGTCCAACAACTATGACTACGCCGCTCAACGTTCTGATGGTAGAGGATTCGCAAGACGACGCCGATTTGCTGGTCGCTGAATTGCGCCGCGCGAAATTCGATCCCCATTGGACCCGGGTGGAAACCGAAGCCGACTTTCGGGCGGTCCTCAAGAACACGCCGGATATCATCCTGTCCGACTATTCCATGCCGCAGTTCAACGGCCTGCGGGCGGCGGAAATTCTCCAGGCCAGCGGCCTGAACATCCCGTTCATTCTTATTTCCGGGACCGTCGGGGAAGAGGTTGCCGTGGAGGCGATGCAACATGGCGCGATGGATTATTTACTGAAGGATCGCATTGGCCGGCTTGGCCTGGCGGTACGCCGCGCGCTCAAGGAGGCGGCGGACCGCGCGGAACGACGAAAACTGGAAGCGCAGTTTATTGAGGCGCAAAAAATGGAAGTGATCGGCCATCTCGCCGGCGGGGTGGCGCATGATTTCAATAATGTTCTGGCGGTCATTCTCGGTTACAGCGAACTGCTGCTGATGGAAATGGAGACGGCCGATCCGACCCGGGGGCTCATCGAGGAAGTCCGGCATGCCGCGGAACGGGCCAAGGGGTTGACCGATCAGCTTCTGGTTTTCAGCCGGCGCCAAACTGTGCAACTCGTCGTCCTGGACCTGAACCAAGTGGTAGCCGACATGGAAAAAATGTTGCGGCGGCTGATTGGAGAAACCATCGAACTGACCACCAGGCTCGGGAAACGGCTCGGTCGGGTCAAGGCAGACTCGGGTTATATGGGACAAGTGTTGATGAACCTGGTCGCCAACGCGCGGGATGCCATGCCGAACGGTGGCAAAATCATCATCGAAACGAGCAACGTCACGGTGTCCGGGGAAAATGCGGAAACGAATGCCGGTGTGCCCGCGGGCCT
>DASUGI010000268.1:0-23850 GCA_036274115.1 Verrucomicrobiia bacterium | reverse complement strand
ACGCAAAGTAGCAACGTGTTAGCTTCATCCGAGACCAACCGGATTGGGCGGGAGGTTCAACAGCCTGATACCGGAAATCAACCCTGGCCCGAATTTGAGGCCGCGCTTTCGCGGTCGCAGAATTATTTGCTCAGCATCCAGAAGCCCGAAGGCTACTGGGTGGGCGAACTCATGGTCGATTCCACCTTGGTTTCCGACACCATCGCGTATCATCACTGGAACGGAAAGGTGGATGCCGAATGGCAGCGCAAGGCCGTGAACCACATTCTTTCGATGCAGCTGCCGGATGGTGGCTGGAATATTTATTACGGCGGGCCGGCGGAAGTGAACGCGACCATCAAGGCGTATCTCGCGTTGAAGCTGGCGGGCATGCCGGTCACAGATCCGCGCATGCTGAAGGCGCGGGCGATGGCGATGAATCTCGGCGGCGTGCCGCGGATGAATACGTTCTCCAAGTTGTATCTGGCGCTGCTGGGTTTGTTCCCGTGGAAATATGTGCCGACGATTCCGTGCGAGGTGCTGCTCATTGGCAAATGGTTTCATGTCAATTTCTGGGAGATGAGCAATTGGTCGCGGGCGATGCTGGTGCCGCTGGCCATCATCAATCACTTCAAACCGACGCGCCCGCTCAAGAACAACGTCAATCTTGATGAGCTTTATCCCGCGGGCATGGCCGAGCGCGATCTGGCATTACCACCCGATCCGGAGCGTATTTCACTCCGAAACTTTTTCCTGTGGTTGGACCGGTTGCACAAGTTCGCCGAAGAGTTTGCGCGGCTTGGCATTCATCCGTTCCGCAAGCGTGCGCTGCGGAAGTGTGAGCAATGGATGCTGGAACGTTTTGAGGGAAGCGACGGGCTGGCGGCGATTTTCCCGGCGATGCTCAATGCGCTGATCGCGCTCAAAGCATTGGGTTATGGAGATGATCACCCCGAGGTGAAGCGGGCGGCGTACGAGTTGAAGAAACTGGAGCACGAGACCGAAGATACCGTGCGCATCGAACCCTGTTTCTCGCCGGTATGGGATACGGCGATTGTGGCCATCTGTCTGCGCGAATCGGGTGTGCCGGCAGACCATCCAAAGTTGAAGCGCTGTGCCGAGTGGCTGATGGAAAAGGAAATTCGTTTCCGTGGTGACTGGCAGTATAAGAATCCCGCCAAGGTTGAACCCAGCGGCTGGGTGTTCGAGTACAACAACAAGTGGAATCCGGACGTGGACGACACGGCGATGGTGTTGCTGGCGTTGCGGAAGATTCCCACGGACCACGTGAAGAAGCGCGACGAGTGTTTCGCGCGCGGGCTCAAGTGGATGATGACCTTCCAGTGCAAGGACGGGGGCTGGGCGGCGTTCGACAAGGATTGCACGAAGAACATTTTGGAAAAGGTTCCTTTCGCCGACCACAACGCCATGCTGGATCCGGAGTGCGCCGACATCACGGCGAGGATTCTGGAATTACTCGGCTACGAAGGCTGGGACACGAAGCATCCGCAGATCAAGGAAGCGCTGAGATACATTCGCGACGAGCAGGAGGAGGACGGTTCGTGGTATGGTCGTTGGGGCGTGAACTACATTTACGGCACCTGGCAGGTGTTGCGCGGGTTACGGGCGCTGAAGATCGACATGAACCAGCCGTGGCTGCAAAAGGCGAAGCACTGGCTCGAGAGTGTGCAACATGCCGATGGCGGCTGGGGCGAACGTTGCAACACCTACGACGATCCGGTGTTCAAGGGGCAGGGGCCGAGCACAGCGTCGCAAACCGCGTGGGCAGTGATGGGCCTGTGTGCGTTTGGCGATCCGGACTTGCCCAGCCTGCGCTGCGGCATCGAGTACCTCATTCGCACGCAGAACCCGGACGGCTCGTGGAGTGAGGACGAGATTACGGGCACGGGTTTCCCGAAAGTGTTTTATCTCAAATACGACATGTATCGGAATGCGTGGCCGTTGCTGGCCTTTGCGACTTACAAGCAACTGCTCGAAGGCCGCGCGCCAGGCGAGTTGGAAAAGAATGGTCACTTACCAGGCCTGCTGCCTCGAGAAGTTGATCTGGCAACGCACGCGAATGTGAATCGTTAGAATTGCCACGGCTTTGGTTCGTGGCATGTGAGTTTGCTAGTCTCATGAAACGAACCCCAATTCTGCTTGCGGCGTTCATGCTGAGCACGCTTGGTGTGTTCGGCCAGGGCCAGATCAGATTCTTCAACAATGGGCAGACGTTAATCTCAACGAATTCAATGTCGGGAGGGGAAAGCGGGCTGATCAGTGGAGCGGGGAATTACTATTTTGCGTTGTTTGTGGCTCCGGCAGGGACTGCGGACCCGGGTGATTTCACGTTCACTGGATTTTACGGCACAAACAGGAGCACTGCCGGAATTCTTAGAGGAGGTGATGGCGTGGGACACGTTACCTTTCCCTATTCGCCCGGCACGACACTGTCATTTTTGGTACGAGGTTGGTCTGCGACCATCGGGACTGATTACTCGGCGGTCACGAGCTACTTGTCGAATCCAACATTTCCTGGGTGGTACGGTGAATCGAGGATTGGTCTAAATGTCCTTGGTGGCGGCGCAACACCCGTTCCGGACCTGTTTGGCATTGGAGTCGGACATCTTTACGGCTTCACGCTGGAAGTTTACGGCGTGCCAGAACCGTCTTCGCTCGCATTTGCCGGACTTGGTTTGGCGGCGATGTGGATTCTTCGTCGACGTTGATTGAGCGCAGGCGGACTTTATCTTCCAAAATCAATCGCTGCGGTCGGTGCAGGCCCTGTGGTATGCTGGGCCGAGATTGGTAATTCGTTAAGTGAGTTAAATCGGAAGCCCCGAAAGCTCATTTGACTGATTGAACCAATCACTCATTTAACCGATTTGAGACGAAAGATTTTCATCGCCCTGCTGGTGCTCGTAGCGATCATTGTTGTGCTGGTCGTGCGGGGACGGCGTGTCGACAGGCTCGCGACCTATCAGGGCATCGCTGCCAGGGATTGGGCGGTGGTTTTCCATCCGAACTTCAATCCGGCCAACACGAACGTCGCAACCGTGGCCTTCCAGGCCATGGGACGAAATGCCGTGCCCGCGCTCCGGACCATGTTGAAGACGCGTCCCTCCTGGTACGAAAGACTCTATGTTCAGCAGCGGAACAAACTGCCCACGCGCGCCCAGATGTATTTGGCGGGAAAGATCAAGCCGGGTCGCTCCGGGATGTACCGCACTTGCGCGGCGCGCGCCTTGGGAGTGTTGGGAACCAATGCGACCGAGGCCGTTCCCGATCTGGCGGTGGCTTTGGCTGACAATGAGGCCCGCTGGGCAGCCGCCCAGGCGTTGGCAATTATTGGCGGGCCGGGAATCACCGCGTTGGCGTCGGCGGCCACCAACATTGACGCAAATGTTCGGCACGCCGCGGTGACGGGTTTGGGTCAGGCCGGAACCAACGCGTTGCCTGCGGTTGCGGCATTGGTTGGATGCGCCCGTGATCCCGCCGAGTTCGTCCGGGCTTCGGCGATTTATTCCCTGGGCCAGCTCGGTTCACTTGGATTGCCCGCAATCCTGGAAGCATTTTCATCCGGCAGCCCGGAACGCCGCGAGGCGGCAACCGTGGCGCTGCAGGGGGTGAGTTCGCCCCTGTGGCAGGTCTCGAGCGCGCTGATGGAATTCACGACCAATGCGTCACCCCAATTACGCCGGAATTCCCTGGAAGCCTTGCAAAGTTTGCGAGTGAGCCATCCGCGCGTGGTCCTCCATTACTTCAAAGCCACCATGGATCCGGATGCGGGCGTGCGAAGCGCGGGGGCGCGCGGCCTGGCGCAGGTGAATCGCTGGAACACCAACGCAGCTTTAAGCGGGGCGGTGGCGCGTTTGCTCGGTCGCGACGGAAGCTTGCAAAGCAACGCCGTGGAAACGCTGACGCTGCTGTTGTCTGATTCCGAATTGCCGGTGCGCGAGGCGGCGCGACAATCGCTGGCGAGTCTGCAGGCGGCTAACACGAATTAAGCTTCCCAATCGGGCTCGACTCGGGAGCACTGATTCCTGAAACTGCGCGCATGAGTTGGTGCTATCGGCAATTGGTTCGGCCAGTGCTTTTTAAAACAGATGCGGAGGAAATCCACGGACGCACGCTTCACGCGTTGAATTGGGCGAGTCGCAATGAATTGGTTTGCGGCGCGGTGGAATCTTTTCTGGGTGCTCCTGAGTTACCAATCGACTTGTTCGGTCTGCGTTTTCCCAATCCGGTTGGCCTGGCGGCGGGAATGGACAAGTTTGGCGAAGCGGTGCCAGCGTGGGCGGCGCTCGGCTTTGGGTTCAGTGAACTGGGTGGAGTCACGTGGCGCGCTCAGCCGGGTAATCCACAACCGCGTGTCTTCCGGGCGATTCGCGAAGAAGCCATCGTAAATCGAATGGGCTTCAACAACGACGGAGCGGTTGCCCTGGCGGAGCAGTTGGAAAAATGGCGAGCGGCGGATCGTTGGCCGAAGCATCCGGTCGGAATCAATTTGGGCAAGTCCAAGATCACTCCACTCAATGAAGCAGCGGAGGATTATGCGAACTCGTTTCGAACCTTGCGTGAGCTTGCGGACTTCTTTGTCGTCAACGTCAGCTCGCCCAACACACCGAACTTGCGTCAGCTTCAAGACAAGGCGGCCTTGGATGAAATCCTGGCGGCGTTGCAGCAGATCAATGCAAATTCGAAATCCGAAATCCGAAATCCGAAACCCATTCTGGTGAAGGTCGCGCCGGACCTCACGTTTGAAGCACTCGATGAAATTCTTCAGCTTGTCGGTCCCCGACAGATTGCCGGTATTGTGGCGACCAATACGACGATTGCACGACCGGAAGCAAGCGATCCAACGGCGCAAAAGGTTTATGCCGAAACCGGCGGCTTGAGCGGACGGCCTTTGCGGGAACGCAGCACCGAGGTCATCCGACATCTTCACCGCCAGACGCGGGGCAACCTGCCAATCATTGGCGTCGGAGGAATTTTCGATGCGGCGGATGCCTGGGAGAAGATCACTGCAGGAGCCAGTTTGGTGCAAGTTTACACCGGCCTGGTTTATGAAGGGCCGGGTTTGGTGCGGGCGATTGTCAACGGTTTGCGTCAGCGACTGGCCGGGGAAGGGTTGTCCACTCTGAGCCAGGCGGTTGGCGGCGAAAACCTGCCAAATTCACCCAAATCAGGGCTTGCAAGCGGTCCGCGACATGTCTAGTCTCTGCGCTCCCGTTTTGGGGAAGTGCCCGCCTGTTTGCTAGCGCAACGTCGTCGGGTGTGACCGAAAGAAAATTTATGGCAGTTAAAATTCGCATGAAACGCATCGGCGCCAAGAATCAGCCGGTGTTTCGCATCGTGGTGGCCGATGGCCGTAGTCCGCGTGATGGCAAGTTCATTGAGGAGCTTGGCACGTATCATCCGCGCCAGAAGGGCGACAACGTGAAGTTTGATCTCGAGCGCGTGAAGTATTGGTTGAGCAAGGGCGCGCAGCCGAGCGACACGGTGGCGAGCTTCATCAAGAAGGCCAGCAAAGCCGCGGCGGCAGCCTGATTGATTATCGGACATGCAGGCGTTCCTCGAATATGTGGTCAAGGGACTCGTGCAGAGCCCCGACGCGGTGAACATCACGCCGGTGGAGCGTTCGGGGATGACGATTTATGAATTGCGCCTCGCCCCGTCAGATGTGGGCAAGGTGATTGGCCGGCAGGGGCAAACGATCAATGCCATCCGTTCTCTGTTGCAGGCCGGCAGCGCGAAGAAGGGATTGCGTTGTTCGTTGGAGATTGTTGAGGACAAGCCGGCGAGGGCGGAACGAAGTTGAATGGTTAAACAAGTTAAACAGTTAAATCGGGGGAGCGGCGAAGCAGCAACCATTTAACTCTATTTAACTTTTTTAACTGATTTAACCGCGACCGAGTTCGTGAAGATTGATGTGCTCACCCTGTTCCCGGCGATGTTCGCCGGACCGCTCGATGAGAGCATCATTAAACGGGCGCGGCAGGCGGGATTGTTGGATTTGCAGTTGCACCAGTTGCGCGACTGGACGCACGACCGGCATAAGACGGTGGATGACCGGCCGTTTGGGGGTGGACCGGGAATGTTGTTGAAGCCGGAGCCGATCTTTGAAGCGGTGGAGAGTTTGAAGCGCGAGAAGACGCGCGTCGTGCTGATGTCGCCGTCGGGGCGGAAGTTTGACCAGGGCATCGCCCGGGAGTTGGCGCGGCAGGAGCACCTGCTGATTGTCACGGGACATTACGAAGGATTTGACGAACGGATTCGCGAGGCGTTGGCGGATGATGAGTTGTCCATCGGGGACTACGTGCTGACGAATGGAGCATTGCCCGCGATGGTGGTGATTGATGCCGTGACCCGGTTGTTGCCCGGGGTGCTGGGCGATGATGCGAGCTCGAGCGAGGAATCGTTCAGTCACGGATTGCTGGAGTATCCGCAGTGGACGCGGCCCGCGGAGTTTCGGGGGATGAAAGTGCCGGAAGTGTTGCAGTCCGGCAATCACGCGGAAATCGCGAAGTGGCGCGCGGAACAGGCAAAGAAGCGCACGCAAGAGCAACGGCCGGATTTGTTGTGAGTGAGAGGTGACGGGTGACCGGTGACAAGAACCCGCGCCTGAAAGTCGTGTCAAACGACACATGACACTTGTCACCGAAAGAAGATTTATGAACCAGGCATTGTTGGACAAAATTCAATCGGAACAGTTTCGCAAGGATAACGCCAAGTTCGGCGTTGGCGACTCGGTGAAGGTGCACACGAAAGTTGTTGAAGGCGACAAGGAACGCATCCAGGTGTTCTCCGGCGTCGTGATCGGCAAGCGCGGTCGCGGGTTGAACGAGACGTTCACTGTCCGCCGCATCAGCTACGGCGAAGGTGTGGAGCGTATCTTCCCGTTGCATTCACCGCGGGTGGACAAGATTGAAGTGGAGCGCTCCGGTGCCGTGCGCCGCGCCAAGCTGACCTACTTGCGCAAACGCCTCGGCAAGGGTGCGACATTGGTCAAGGAGAAGGAAGAAAAAGCTCCCGCCAGGAAGTAATTCGGACCGGCAAATTGTTTTCAAACAGCGAGACTTCGGTCTCGCTTTTTTTGTTTCTAATGTCGAGTAAAGAGCCGTTTCAGCAAGTGCTCGTTAAAGAATCGTTGCGTCCCGGCGCGGCAACGGCGTAAAGTTCGCGCATGGTTCAGTCGGCAACGGAACCCAAAACCGCCAGCGAAACGACTTCGATACGCGAACTTCACATCAAGGCGTATCGCATCATGCTTCTTGCCCGGGTGATGGACGATAAATTTGCGAGCCTGTATCGCGCCGGCAAAATTCACGGAGGCGTCTTTCTGGGCCGCGGCCAGGAGGCGTTGAGTGTTTCCATTGGATTAACTCTGCGGGAAGGGGACATTTTCGCCCCCTTGATTCGTGACCAGGCGGGCCGCCTCGCTTTTAACGAGCCGCTGCTCGACGCGGTCCGCACGTATCTGGGGTCCGTCCAGGGGCCGATGCGGGGCCGCGACGGCAATATTCACCGAGGCCGTCCCAGGCAGGGGCTGCTCGCGATGATCAGTCACCTGGGGGCAATGATTTCGGTGGTGAACGGCGGGTTGTTTGCGCGCCGAATGAAAGGGATTAAGGGCACCGTTGGTGTCGCTTGCTGTGGTGACGGGGCCACTTCGACGGGCGCATTTCATGAAGCGTTGAATCAAGCGGCCGTGGAGAAACTTCCCCTGGTGATGGTCGTGGCGGACAACCAATTTGCTTATTCCACGCCCACCTCAAGACAGTTTGCCTGCGATTCGTTGTTGGATCGCGCGGCGGCTTATGGGCTCACCGGGCATCGAGTGGACGGCACGGATTTGACGCAGTGCCTCAAGGTCATTGGCACAGCCATAGCCAATGCCCGGGCGGATCAAGGTCCGCAACTCGTTGTGGCGGATTTGCTGCGGCTTTGCGGTCACGGCGAGCACGATGATTCCGGTTACATTGACGCAGCTTTAAAGAACTCGCCGCTGGGACGGGATTGTTTGAAACTCGCCGAGCAGTACCTTCTGGACCAGGGCTGGGCGGACCCGGTGGCGCTTGCCAAGTGGCGGAGTGAAGTGGCGCAAAAGGTCGAGGAAGCGGTGCTAACGGTGCAGCGCGAAGCGACGCCCGATCCCTACGCGGAAAACTGGACGGCGCTGGCGACGCAGCAACTCCAGGAGGGGAACGAGTGAGCATCACCTACCTTGAGGCGATTCGCGAGGCGCAGGCCAGGGCGTTGGCCGACGATCCGCGGGTGTTCATTTACGGGCAGGATGTAGGAGCCTTTGGCGGCGCGTTCAAGGCGACGAAAGGGCTGGCGAAAGAGTTTCCGGGGCGAGTGCTGGATTCCCCGATCAGCGAAGACGCGATCGTGGGGCTGGCGGTCGGCGCTGCCATCGAAGGGTTGAGGCCAATCATTGAAATGCAGTTCGCCGATTTTTCGACCGTAGGGTTCAATCAGATTGTCAATCAGGCCGCAACCTTGTTCTGGCGAACGAACGTGGCCTGTCCAATCACCGTGCGTTTGCCCTCAGGCGGGACGTCCGGAAGCGGACCGTTTCACAGTCAGACGATGGAAGCCATTTACGCGCATTATCCCGGGCTGATTGTCTTGACGCCGGCCACGGTGGAGGATGCTTACAGTATGTTGCTCGAAGCGGTGGCGATTGACGACCCGGTGATTTTTTGCGAGCACAAATTTTTATATTACCATCTCAAGGCCGACAAATTACCCAGTGAAGCGTTGCCGGTGGGCAAGGCCCGCATTGCTCGCGAAGGTCGTGATCTGACGCTCGTGACGTACAGCGCGATGGTGCATGAATCACTCGCTGCCGCGACGGAACTGCAGTCTGAGGGATGGGAAATCGAAGTGGTGGATTTGCGTTCGGTGAAACCGTTGGATACCGACACCGTAATGGCCAGCGTGGCGCGGACCGGACGCTTGCTCTGTGTCGGTGAAGCCTGGCCCTGGGGCGGGGTGACCTCAGAAATCATCACCCGCGTTGTGAGCGAAGGTTACGACCTGTTGGACGCGCCGCCGCAACGGCTGAACTCTAGAGACACGCCCGTGCCGTATCATCCCAATCTTTGGACGGCGCATCGCCCGACGGCGCGGAGCATCGCGGAATCGGCGCGAAAGATTCTGCAAAGCTAAGCCATACGCTATGCCACAAGTGCCCATCATCATGCCACAGCTTGGCGAATCCATCGCCGAGGCCGCCATCGTAAGTTATCTGGTCAAGCCGGGTGAAATGGTTGAAGTGGACCAGGACATCATTGA
Source organism: Verrucomicrobiia bacterium (assembly GCA_036274115.1). Classification (GTDB taxonomy): domain Bacteria; phylum Verrucomicrobiota; class Verrucomicrobiia; order Limisphaerales; family JADLHS01; genus JADLHS01. The sequence goes on along the minus strand of DASUGI010000268.1, from coordinate 14,568 downwards.
AGTGGAAACCAACAAGGCGACGATGAATGTTGTGTCGCCCGCGCGGGGTCGCATCGAAACGCTTAGCGCCAAACTGAACGAAAGCTATCCGGTCGGCGCGGTGCTGGGGCAAATTGAAATCAGCCAGGAAGAGGCGGCTCGACTTGGGTTGGATACGATTCAGCTCAGCAAATCGATGGCCGATGCCGTTGCGCCGGCGAATGCTTCGGCGGGAAAAGGGGCGCAGGCTCGCGTTGAACCGACGGTGCGAGGGTTGCCGGTGCCGGCCAATGCTCGTGGGGCCGGCTACTTGTCGCCGCGGCTCAAGGCGCGCATGAACGAACTCGGCTTGCACGCGGCGGATCTGGCTGGTCTGGCCGGGAGCGGTGCGGCGGGACGCGTGACGGTTGAAGACTTCGAGAAGTTCATCAGCAAACTGGACGAACAAAAGCTCACACCCGCTTCGTCCATGCGCGTGGCCGTGGCGGACGCGATGCGCCGCAGTTGGACGCGGCCGTTGGCAACCGTGGGGATGCCGGTGAACATGGATCCGTTGCTCAATCACCGCAAAGTGCAGGGCGCGAAACCGGGCCCGGCCCTTTACGGCTTGCGTGCCCTGGCGATTGCGCTTTCGGAAAACAGTGCGCCCGCGGGACGGTTGGTTGGCAACAAGATCGTTCACCCGAGTTGCATTGATGTCGGTTTTGCGGTGGAAGCTGAAGATGGCGTGCTCGTTCCAGTGATCCGTGATGCCGACAAGAAAAAGCTCGCGGACCTTGTGGGACGTTACAATGAACTCGTCGAACTTGCCCGCGCCCGCAAGTTGCCGGCTGATGCCACGGGTGGTTCGATTGCGACGGTCACGAACTATGGCACGTTTGGCTTGACCATCGCCACGCCGATTCCGTTGCCGGAACAAACCCTGTTGCTCGGCATGGGCGCGGGACGCAAAGCGCAACGCTGGGATGACAAGAAGGAACAGTTTGTTCCCGTCACCGAAGCGCATCTGACGCTTAGCTTCGACCACCGCGTGCTCGACGGCGGAGCGGCCGGACGATTACTCTCTCGTGTGGTGTATCTCATGATGCATCCCGAGGAACTCTAGTTTCGGCGGGAGTTCGTTGCGCATGCACGAGGAACTTCAGGCGGAGGTAAAAAAGCTCGGACTGCAAAAGTTCAAACGGCACATCTTTTTGTGCGCGGATCAGACGGAACCGAAGTGCTGTTCCAAAGAGCAGGGGATTGCTTCCTGGGAATTCCTGAAACGGCGCTTGAAGGAGTTGGGGCTGGTTGGTCCGGAACCGCTGGTGTTTCGCACGAAGGCAAATTGTCTTCGCGTTTGTGTCTCCGGACCCATCGCCGTAGTGTATCCGGAAGGCGTCTGGTATCACTCGTGCACCCCGGAGGTCCTGGAGCGCGTCATTCAGGAGCATCTTATTGGTGGAACCGCGGTGGCGGAGTACGCTTTTGTCCGAAACCCGCTGACAAATTCCAATTAGACAATGCCTGTCGCCTTTGATAAACCCGACTGTCGGGATTTACGTTGTGGCGCGCTTGCTTCTAAGAAATGGGACGGGCGAACCCGAGATTTTTGAATTGAATCTCGGCGTCAACCACTTTGGGCGTGATGCGGAAAATCATTTCGCGATTTGTCATCCCAGCGTGTCGTCGCACCACTGCGATATCACGCTGACGGCGGATGGCTTGCTGCTTCAGGATCGCGGTTCCACCAACGGCACCTTCATCGACGGTCAGCCGGTCGCGGAAGCAGCGTTGCTGGCCGGACAGACGTTGCGTCTGGGCGATGTCGAATTGTTTGTTGAGACGACCGACGTGCATATCGCCATACCGGAGATCGAGCGGGCGATTCCGACCCCACCGATTGTTTTGCCCGGCGGCGGAATGCTCTGTCCGCGCCACCCTGAATCGGTTGTCACCCACCGTTGCACCCAATGCCACTCGGTTCTTTGTGACAGTTGCGTCAAGCATCTGCGCCGGCGCGGCGGCAAAACGCTAAAACTTTGTTCGCTGTGCAGCCACCCGGTTGAACTGATTGCCTCGGACAAGTCGAAGAAGAAATCGTTTTTTGCGAAGTGGACCTCGACGATCAAACTGCCGTTCTTCCGCGGGAAGGCGGACGATTGAACAACCGCGCTTCACGCAAAATGGGGGCGGCCCATCCAAACTCCCTTGAGGCCGGGCGAGAAGTTTCCTCCAATCAGGCGGGCTGATTTGAAGAAGGGCCACGTATCTTCGAGTAACTCCAGGTTTACCATCGTGACTGCCGCTGGAACTTGCGGCCAGGGTGGATGCCACACGCGGAAGAAGCGTTTCCGTCCACCGGCTGAGTTGAACGCGGCATAACGCTCCATCAACCACTCATCGAGCGAATTCTCCGGGCATGGTGAGACCGCGAGGGTCGGTTCAGCTTCGGCTCGATACTCGAAGCGAGCTTTCGTGCGGACGTCTTGCACGCTTCCTCGGTATCGGCCGTTGAGCCCGTCGTGCTGATACGAGGTGTGTCCGTGTCGATAAGGCAGGCCGAAGGTGCGCGGACCCAGCTGAACGGCGAGCCAGTTCGAAAGCCACTCCGCCAAAAAGTGAATGCCCGGCCCGCCCTGGTGTCGGACGTAGGTTCGGACATTCAGGAAATCATGCGTCGCGATCGGCTTGAGCAACCACGAGCCAAGCTTCCCGCCGACACGTGGGCGCATGTTCTCCATTGTGAATGCCACCAGCGTCACAAGAGCTCGCCCTTCATGGAGATCCAGTTCGTATGGCACTGTGTGTTGGAAGGCGTGCGCATCCACTTCAAAGTGCATCATCAAAACACGCATCCAGTCTGCCACGAGCAGCGTTTCGCCCCGATGCGAAAGGAGGCGGCGCCGTGCCCGGTCGCTCGCGGGTGAGTCGATTCGCTTGCGTCCTGTTTCGTCGGTGACATTTAACGCACAGCTCATATCCCTGGGCTTGATGGCTTTGGTCAACCGGCAAGTTTCTTCTCCAAATCCTCCAGTGCTTCGCGGAAGGTCGGGAACCGAAACTCAAAACCGCTTGCCAGCAATCGACCCGGCACGACGCGTCGGCTCTTGAAAATCAATTCGGTTTCCGTGCGCAGGAAAAACGCTCCGATCTCCAGCATCCATTCGTTGGCCGGCAAGCCAATGGGCATGCCGCAAACTTCGCGGAAGGTTTTCATCATTTCCTTGTTGGGCAGCGGATTTGGCGCGCATTGATTGATGGGGCCGGACAAGTCTTCGTGGTTAATGATCCATTCAATGGCACGGCAGAAATCTTCGACATGAATCCACGAAACAAATTGATTGCCGCTGCCTTGACGGCCGCCCAGGCCAAGCCGGGTCAGTCGCCGAAGCACGGGGAACACGCTGTTGCGGCCCAACCCGAGAACCATCGACGTGCGCAGAGCGACTCTACGCGTCAGCTCCCTCGCCCCATCCGGTGGGGAGAGGGTTGGGGTGAGGGGTAATTTCGCCGCGAACAATTCCCGTTCCCACGCCTGCGCCACTTGGACGGAGAAAGCATCCTTGGCATCCGCTGCGGAATCCATGTCCTGACTCGACTCGTCATGCGGCTTGCCGAAAGTGTGCGTATAGACTGTCGCCGTGCTGGAGTTGAGCCAGACGCGCGGAGGTGTTTTGCACTGCGCAATGGCTTCGCCCACCACGCGCGTCGAGTTTACGCGCGAGTTCATGATGTCGCGGCGGTTCTTTTCATTGTAGCGGCAATCGACGGAACGTCCGGTGAGATTCACCACGGCGGTTGCACCATCCAATTCATTTTGCCAAGCGCCGAGGGTTGCGGCGTCCCACGCAACTTCGCGCCCTGAATCCGGGCGTTGCTTCGGGGTGCGAGTGAGGACGACCACCTCCCAGTGCAGCGCTCGGAAATGTTTGGCCAGCTCGCTGCCGAGAAATCCTGAGCCGCCGGCGAGAACGATTCGTTTCATACGTGGCCTTTCATTGCCGGCAGCGTTCGCCACTCATGCGCGATGTTCCGCATCAACAAGGCGCAATCGAACTCAATTGTTCCGGGGGGGAATATCTTGTCGTTGTTGAAGAAACTTGAGTTGACCGCAATGACGTCAAGCGGTGCAACGCGCCACGAAGCGGTGGTCAGTTCCAGGCCGTCGCAACAGTTCGGGTTGGTGGTGGCGGAATAACCGACCGCGCCGCGCGCGAAGAAGTCTGACGCCGCGTCAAGTGACTCGAAGACCGAGTTGGCCGGATGTTGCCGAGCGCGCCGCGCGTGAACACGAACGAACGTATCATCGTCGCGGCTTTGCATCTGCAACCGGAATTCATCCGCGGTTTCGTTCACGACGTTAATCGGCCAGATGATGAACGCCCGGAAAGATTATTCCGCCCACCAGGCTTTGCAACAGCGACGAGGTATCGCGGCGCGGAATGAACACGCCTTCGCGGAGTTTGCCGGCTTCGTCCCATTCGACCGCAATGCGATGTGCGGCGTTCTCGGATGAAATGCCAAACCTCGCACCGAGGCCGCGGGGCCGAATGTTTTTCAACCGGATCAGGCAAATCCCCGCGAGCGCCCATCCCTTGACCAGCCTGGGACGAAAGAACGGCGGCAGCAAGGGTCTGACGGTTTCCGGCCGGACGCGAAAGTTTACGAGCATTCGCCGGTCAATCAGGCCGTGCATGGTGGGCAGGCGAAAGGTCATGGCATTTGAAAGAAAGCACTGGCGCGATGCGAGTGTCGCTTCGGTTTCGGCTGCGCCGGTTGGTTCAGCTTTGCATCGCTCTTTAGCGTCAGCAGCAGTCTAAGCCGGAGCCAGAAGTTTGCCCGCTCATGGCAGACGGCAATCATGGTTGGCCTCCTTTCAGCGCCGCCCAGCCATAGACCAAGGGCAGTGCGGTGAAGACAAGGTTGGCGGCAATTAATCCGACGCGCCGCCAGATGCTGGTCAAGTAGGGGCGAAGATCAAAGACAAAACGACCGGCGATGAATCGCACGATCCAGAAGACGGCAAGAAAGCTGCAAACGGCCCGTGCCAGCGGCGTACCGGATGCGAGTTCCTCGGCGAAGAAGAATGATCCGAGGCCAAAGCCGATGAGGCAAAGCCCGATGAAGGTGTAGTAAACCCAGAAGAGTTGGCGGATGAATGTGGGCAGCGCGCGGATGTGTTCGCCCAGTCCAACGACGCGAGGCATCAACACTCCGGCGGCGAGCAGACCGAGATAGGTGAGTGCGGCGAGTTTCAGGAGCAATGCGGTGTTCATGGTAGTTCAGATTGCGCTGATGCTTTTCAACATCGGCAGGATGACGTTTTGGACAAAGGTTGGATGAAAGAGCCAATAGGCCGGGCCGGCGGTGATAAGAACCATGAACAGCCAGCCGCGCAGGTCGCGTCCCAAACCGAGGGCACGTCCCGCTTTGCTACGTTCAAGTAATACGCCGACGCCTTGCAGTAGAAAGTAGCCCGTGGGCAATCCGTATCCGCCACGGGCTGGGAACGAGACGGCGAGTTCGTGGATGATTCCCGAAATGGCGAAGACGCACAACGTCGCGCCTCCAATTCCCATCCGGCGCGCCAGGGGGCGGAAGGCAAGATCGTGAATGAGTTTGTTGAAGGCGGTATTCCAGCGTGCGCCCCAAAAGTCCGCGAGGGAAGTGGCGGTGGCTGGCGATTGCATCAACGGTTTGGCGGGAATTCCAGCGCGTTGCCAGGCAAGTGCCGCAAGATGAAATATCCCAAAGTGCAGGATCAACGTCAGCCCCAGCATGGTCAGCCACGCGTTGGCAATATCGTTGGCTGTGAGCGCTTGGTGAGCTGCCGACCAAACGAGTCCGATTCCTGCGAGCAAGCGACCGATTCCGAACACCCACGCACCAGTGGTTGGCACTTCATCTTGCTTGCCAGTCAAAAAGGCGCGGGCATCCATCCCTGGCCAGAGAAGCAAGTAAGCGCAGGTGCGGGCCCGGGTGGTTTGATTGCCTGCGTTTGCGAGGCGTCGCCAGGTCAGCCATTTGCAACCGAAGAACATCGCGGTGACAAAGAACCACATGAAAACCCAGTCGGGCAATTGAGCCCGGAAGGGAAGCGTCGCTAAAGGGAGAAGAATGACAGGCAACCAGGTCAACCACGGGTTTGCAGTCGCCGGACGTCTGTTGCTACCCAGTGAACACATGCCCGTGGCGCAAACACGATTCGCAGCGATGCGGCGATAGGTGGCGCGGAAGATTGGCATCATGACCGGAAAGCGGCTGAGCAACCAAAGTGGCCAAAGCCACCAGACGTAGCGCATGAGGATTACCGCGGCGTCCGCTCCACCGAGCAACTGCTCATTCGCGCGCAGCAGCCGCATTTCCGTCAACGGATCGTCCTCGGCGAGTTTGAGCCTGGCCTTGATCCAAGGGGTTTGCAGCGGCACGAAGCCAAACCCGGCGACTGACAGGGAACGTTCGACGCGGCGCAACCAACGGAGACAGAGCGGGCAGTCGCCATCGTAACAAATCCAACCGGAGGGCGGGACTGCTTTATTGTCTGTTATTTCCGTATTCACAGAAATTAACTATTAAAAAAAGGCGGGGTCAGCCGCCGATGCCCAGCACCTTGCGAATTTTGTCCCCGGCTTTGACAAACTTGGTGAGCGCCCAGGTAGGCCATTGCCGAATCTGTCCATACCAGGCCGTGGTCGTGTCGAAAAAGTCCGCGAGTTCCTTGAGCTTCTGTTCGGTGTATTCGTCGGTTTCCTTGTCTTTGTGCGCTTCGGCGACGCATTCGCGGAGCAGGGCGACCGTGGGATCGATCTCACGCTTCTTGCGTTCGTCGAGCACGACGCGGAACATTTCCCAGACGTCCTTCATGCTCTCGAAATGATCGCGCGAATCGCCGAGAACATGGACGCGCTTCACGATGCCCCAACCCTGGAGTTCCTTCAGGCTGTTGCTGACGTTGGACCGGGCGACGCCGAGCGTGGTGGTGATTTCCTCCGCGTGCAGCGGCTTGGGCGAAATAAAGAGCAGGGCGTGAAGCTGCGCCACGGTGCGGTTGATGCCCCAGCGCGTGCCCATCTCGCCCCAGTGGAGGATGAACTTTTGTTGGACTGGACTCAGTGTCGGCATGCTTCCTTCATTTCTGTCCAGACAGAAATTACCGATGTTGCTCAATTTGGCAAGCACTAATTTCGCGCGCGGGCTTTTGCCTGGGGCTGGAAAATCGCGGCTCGGGAAGCTGTCCGGTGGAACTTCAACATTGACATGTTGGTCCGATTTGCTTTGCTGAGCTCAATCGGACCACCTCAGGGCTATGTGTAAACGGCATCTCATTCTTTTCGCGTTTCTTGCTTCATTAAGTTTGAGCGGCTTTGCCGCCGACAATGACCATTGGTCACCTCAGTTTGGCGGTCCGGGAATGGAGGGGGTCGTTTTAAACGTCACGGCCAATGGCGGCGAGGTTTACGTGGGCGGTCAGTTCAGTGCGGTGGGTGAGGCGGTCAGTTCAGGGATCGCCAAATGGGATGGAACGCATTGGCGAAGTTTGGCGGGAGGCATCAGCGGGTCGACTCCGGTGGTTTATTCCATCGCCTTTAGAGGAAACGATGTTTATGTCGGCGGAATTTTCACCAACGCCGGCGGCGTGCCGGCCCGCGGTCTGGCGCGTTGGAATGGCAGCAGTTGGTCGGAGGTTGGCGGCGGGGTTAACGGCGTCGCGGGAAGCCTCTTGTTCGTCGGCAACGATTTGTACGTCGGCGGTTATTTTACGCAGGCGGGCGGTGCTTCCATCACGAACATCGCGCGATGGGATGGCACGAATTGGTGGCCGCTGGCGAATGGACTGGATGGCAACACCAATGGACTTTTCCCCTTTGTCAGTTCGCTGGCGGCGGACACCAACGGGAACATTTATGCCGCGGGATTGTTTCGTTTTGCGGGCGCGCTTCCGGTCAACAACATCGCCCGCTGGGACGGCAGCCAATGGTTTTCACTGGGCAGCGGCCTGCATACCGGCCCGGCGCCAACGGTCAATGACATCGAAGTGCGGGGTTCAAACGTGTATGCTGCGGGGGTGTTTCGCTCGGCGGGCGGATTGAACATTACGAATCTGGCGCGCTGGGACGGCACGCAATGGAACGCATTGGGCGGCGGCCCCGCGGGCACGAACAGCAGCCTCGCATTTGTTGGCAACACACTCTACACGTCCGGCAATTTCACCAACATTGGCGGCACCCTGGCCCGGCACGTGGCGCGGTGGAATGGCGCGGCCTGGGAAGCCCTGGCGCCCGGTGCGGCCGGAGAACTGAGCACCCGCGCCACGTGTCTGGCCAGCGCGAACGGCATTTTGTACGCCGGCGGCGATTTCGTCCGCGCAGGTAATGCCGGGGTTTTGGGCATTGCGCAATGGGACGGCGACAGTTGGTCGGCCTTGATGGGGCCGAACACGCAGGGAATGTTTCTCGGTGTGCGCAAAGTTTGTGTCGCGGGGGGTGACATCTATTTCGGCGGGAGCATGACGGTTGCGGGCGGCTTGAAAGCAGGCGGGATCGTTCGGTGGAATGGGACGAGTTGGGACACGATGAATGGCGGAGTGATTGGCACCGGCAGCATTTTCTCGCTCACGGAGTATGGTGGACAAATCTATGCTGGCGGTTCGTTCACCAACATCGGCGGGGTGACGGCGCGCAACGTGGCGCGGTGGGACGGCGTGAGTTGGCATCCGTTTGCCAGCGGCTTGAACAACACGGTGAACGCCCTCACGTTTCATCAAGGCCAGTTGTTTGCGGGCGGTGCGTTCACTGCGCGCGGCGACAACAGCGGCGGACTGCACGGCATCGCACGGTGGGACGGCAGTGATTGGCAGGACGTGCCGGTGATTTCCGAGTGGCGCGTCAACAACGTCTTCAACGCGCTGGTGAGCGATGGCACGCGGCTTTATGTCGGTGGCAATTTTTACATCGGCTGGTCCACGCCGCCGCCAGTCGTCACGGGGGACGGACTGGATAACGTCGGCTATTGGGATGGCGTAAACTGGCGTTCCATGGGATCGGCGTTGGGTATCACCGTCAATGCGTTGGAATTCTACAATGGCGAACTCTACGCCGGCGGTTCTTTCACCACCAGCGCGTCGGGCGGGTCGCTGAAACGCGTCGCGCGATGGGACGGGAGTTCCTGGACCGCGGTCGGGGGCGGATTCGAAAACGGCGCCGTCTCCGCACTCGCCGCCTCGGCCAGCTATCTTTATGCGGGCGGAAGTTTCACCAATGCCGGCGGCAATATCATCCGTCGCATTGCCCGGTGGGATGGCAGTCAATGGTCCGCTTTGGGCGACGGCGCCACCAATTCCGTTTCGGCCACCAGCGGTTCGGTCGCGGGGATTGCGACTTCCGGCGATGATGTTTACATCGCGGGCACGTTCAATTATGCGGGTGCAAAGCCTTCGCTGGGAGTCGGGCGTTGGAACGAAACGATTTCATTTGTTCCACCGAGCGTTTACCTGCTCCATCCGACCTGGCAATCGGGCCAATTCAGTTTCGACATCAGCGGACTGACCGCGGGCACTTACAAGGTGGATGCTACGACCAATTTAGTGGATTGGGAGGAAATCTACGCCGGTGATGTCTCCGCCGGCACCAACGTAATCGATACGCCGCCAGCGAACTTGCAGCAGCGCGCGTATCGCGTGCGGACGCCCTGAGCTTTCGTTAAACAAAGGAGCGCGTCACCTGCTTGCGCTGAGGCGGCAATTTGATGGTTTGCCAGCGCCCTGTTTTTTCGCTACATCTTTCCGTCCGCTCTGGCGGGCGATTGAATGAAACCTCAAGTTGAAATCTACGATACGACTCTGCGCGATGGGGCGCAGGGCGAAGGCATCAATTTCTCGGCCACGGACAAGCTCCGGATTGCCGAGAGGCTCGATTCTTTCGGGGTTCATTACATTGAAGGCGGCTGGCCGGGCAGTAACCCCAAGGACATGGAGTTCTTCAAGCAGGCGTCGAAGCGCAAATGGAAGAACGCGCAGATCGCGGCGTTCAGCATGACGCGACGCAAGGGTATGGCCGTGGAACGCGACGACTTGATGCGGATGATTCTTGAGGCGAAGACGCCGGTGGTAACAATCGTCGGGAAGACCTGGCTCTTGCACGTCACGGAAGTCCTGAACGCCAAGCCGGATGAAAACCTCGCCATGATCGGCGACACGATCCGCTATCTTAAGGATCACGGCAAGAAAGTCATCTATGACGCGGAGCACAGCTTCGACGGTTTTGCGGATGAGCCTGACTACGCGCTGGCCACATGGCAGGCGGCCGAAAAGGCGGGTGCGGATTGCATCGTGTTGTGCGATACGAACGGCGGGAGGCTGCCGAGCGAAATTGCAAAGACGGTCGCGCTTGCGAAGTCCAAATTAAATTGTCCGATCGGCATTCACACGCACAACGATTGCGGGTTCGGTGTGGCCAACGCGATTGCTGCGGTGGAAGTGGGGGCGACTCAGGTGCAAGGAACGATCAACGGCTTTGGCGAACGCACGGGCAATTGCAATCTCATCAGCGTCATCCCCACGTTGGAGTTGAAGATGAAGTTGCGCAGCGTGCCGGCAAAATCATTGCCGAAGTTGAAGGAGCTTTCCGAGTTCGTGAATGAAGTCGCGAATATGCGTCATGATGTGCGTGCGCCGTGGGTGGGGCAAACGGCTTTTGCGCACAAGGGAGGGATGCACGTGCACGCGATTGACCGCGTGGCGCGCAGTTATGAGCACATCAATCCGGAGGCCGTCGGCAATTTCCGTCGGGTGCTCGTAAGCGACATGTCGGGGCGCACGAACATTTTGATGAAGGCAAAAGAGCTGGGCTTCAAGCTCACGCCGGACGCGCCCGAGACTCGCCAGATTACGGCCCGGGTGAAGGAACTTGAAGCGGGCGGGTACGAATACGAAGCGGCCGAAGCCTCACTGGCGTTGCTGATCCGCGGTATTCTCGATCACAACCCTGAATTGTTGTTCACGGTGGACACGTATCATGTCTCCATGCGCCGGGACCGGAAGGAGTCTATTTGCGAAGCAACGGTGCGTGTACGGGTGGGCGATGAAGTTGCGCACACGGTGGCGGAGGGTGATGGCCCGGTGAACGCACTGGATGCTGCGCTGCGGCTGGCGTTGATGAAGTTCTTTCCACGGGTAAAGTCGGTCGAGCTTACGGATTACAAAGTCCGGATCATCAATGGGACGACCGGCACGGCCGCCAAGACGCGGGTGTTGATCACCTCCAGCGATGGGAAACGTGAATGGGGTACGGTGGGCGTGAGCGAGAACATCATCGAAGCGAGCTTGCAAGCGCTGGTGGATTCAATGGAATACGCGTTATTAAAGAAATGATTTCAACCACGGATGGACACCGATGGACACGGATTCAAGAATTGATCTGCAACATCCCGAAAATACCAATCTGCTGCTTAAGGAAGAGACGCATCAGATTCTCGGGTGTGCGTTTGATGTTTTGAATGAGATCGGTCATGGATTCCACGAGAAGGTTTATGAGAATGCACTCGTGGTGGAGTTCAGGCTGCGCGGCATTCCTTATGAGCAGCAAAAGCGGTTTCCGATCATCTACAAAGGTGCTTTGGTCGCTGAGTTTGTCCCGGACCTCATTGCATTCGGTTCGGTCATCGTGGATACGAAAGTGATTGAGAGAATCACCGATCACGAGCACGGCCGGATGAACAACTATTTGAAAATTACAAAACTTCGAGTCGGCTTGACGCTGAATTTTAAGAATCCGCGCCTCGAATGGGATCGATGGGTTTTGTGATTAATCCGTGTTTATCTGTGTCCATCCGTGGTTAAGAACGTTTTAGCATGAGTGAGATTCCCAAAGCCTACGAACCGCAGTCGGTTGAGGACAAATGGTATGACTTCTGGCTGAAGCGGGGTTGCTTCACTGCCGACCCGGCGCGCGTGAGCGACCAGCGCCCGGCGTATTCCATTGTGATTCCGCCGCCGAACGTCACGGGCATGCTCCACATGGGGCACGTGTTGAACAACACCATTCAGGACATTCTCGCCCGCAAAGCGCGCATGGACGGCAAGGAAGTCCTCTGGCTGCCCGGTACAGACCACGCCGGCATCGCGACACAGGTGCAGGTGGAAAAGGCGCTGAAGAAAGAGGAAAAGAAAACCAAGCATGACCTCGGGCGCGAAGAATTCTTGAAGCGCGTCTGGGCGTGGAAGGAAGAAAAGGGCGGGATCATTATCAACCAGCTCAAGAAGCTCGGGTGCTCGTGCGATTGGACTCGTGAACGGTTTACCATGGACCCCGATTACGTCCGCTGCGTGCAGCGCGTGTTCGTGGATCTTTACAAAAAGGGACTGATCTATCGCGGCAAGCGCATGGTGAATTGGTGTCCGGCCACGCAGACGGCGTTGTCCGACGAGGAAGTGGAAATGAAACCGCAAAAAGGTTTCATGTATCACTTTCGCGTGCAGGTGGCGGAAAAGGACGCCGCAACCCGGAAACCAGCCCTCCAAAACACCCCAAACACCGACGACAATCTTTTGTTGCATATGCAACAAAAGGTTGCACCAGTCCCTTCGGAAGATGCGGCTGAGAAAGGCGGCCCGCAGGTTGATTCTGAAGGACGAGTCTGGCTCACCATCGCGACGACGCGGCCGGAAACAATTCCCGCCGACACTGCAGTGGCCGTAAATCCGAGAGATCCGCGTTATGCGCATCTCATCGGGAAGCACGTTTATCGGGCGCTGCCGCTCGATGTGCCGAAGGAACAGCGCATCATTCCGATCATTGCGGATGAGCACGTGGACTTTGAATTCGGCACGGGCGTGCTGAAGGTGACGCCGGCGCACGACAAAGCGGACTTTGAGATCGGTCAACGGCATAAGTTGCCAATCATTGATGTGCTGACGCCAGACGCGAAGATGACGGCGGAAGCGGGCGCTGATTTGGTGGGACTGGATCGTTTCGTGGCGCGGAAGAAGGCGGCGGAGATTCTGGAAGCGGCGGGCACGCTCGACAAAGCTGTGCCTTACGAAAACAACGTGGGGTTCAGTCAGCGTGCGGATGTGCCGATTGAGCCGCGCCTGAGCGAGCAGTGGTTTTTGAAGTATCCGTCGGTGGAGCAATCCAAGGCGTGTGTGGAGCAGGAGGGGAGCGCCGGTCTCCCGGTAGGCTCGTTGGGCGAAACAACCGGTTCGAGCCGATCAGGAGATCGGCGCTCCGGCAAAATGCATTTCCATCCGCAGCGGTGGGCGAAGGTTTACGATCACTGGCTGACGAACATTCAAGACTGGTGCATCAGCCGTCAACTTTGGTGGGGGCATCGGATTCCGGTGTGGCGAAAAGTCGGTTCAGGCGATGGAACTGACATGAAGAAGTGGTTTGGCCTAATTGATGAACAAACGAAAACGCGAGGCAGGCAACCAGACATTTGGTGCGTTTACAAAGAGGCTCCGGGAGATCCGTCTAAAGGTTTTTTTGAAGTTGCTGCAAGTTGTCCAGACGACGCCGCGTGGTTGGAGCGAGAGGGCTTCATCCAAGACCCCGATGTGCTCGACACGTGGTTCAGTTCCTGGCTCTGGCCGTTTGCCACGATGGGCTGGCCGGAGCAGACGGAGACGTTGAAGAAGTTTTATCCGACCACCGACCTCGTCACCGGGCCGGACATTATTTTCTTCTGGGTCGCGCGCATGATCATGGCGGGCTACGAATACATGGGCGAGCTGCCGTTTAAGAATGTGTATTTCACCGGCATCATCCGCGACAAGCAGGGGCGTAAGATGTCGAAGACGCTTGGCAACTCACCCGATCCGCTCGAACTCATCGCGAAGTATGGCGCGGATGCGTTGCGCTTCGGCACGATGCGCAGTGCACCGCTCGGTCAGGACGTGTTGTTCGATGAGAAGGATGTGGAGCTGGGCCGTAACTTCTGCAACAAGCTGTGGAACGCGTGCCGGTTTCGGCAAATGCAGGGCGGCGAAGTGCAGGGCGAAATCAATCCGTCGCTGCTCACAAGCGATGACAAGTGGATTTTGCTCAAGCTGCACGAGGCGATCAAAGAAATCACTGAGGCGCTGAACACTTACAACTTCAGCACGGCGGTGCAGGCGTTGTATCGTTTCTTCTGGAGCGAGTATTGCGATTGGTATGTGGAGGCGAGTAAGGCAGTACTGGTTAAACAAGTAACTGAGGGGGAAAAGTTAAATGAGTTAAACAGGTTAAATCAGTCTGGCGAGGCGCAAACGCCGGCCACTCATTTAACCCATTTAACCAGTCACCCATTTAACGATTCCGCTGCTCGCCGCGCCAATACGCTCGCCGTGACGGATTTTGTCCTGTCGCACACCTTGCGCCTGTTCCATCCGTTCCTGCCGTTCATCACGGAGGAACTCTGGCACGGCATGGGTTACTCAACGGACATGCCGGACGGGCAGGGTGGCAAAACCATCATGAACGCGCCCTGGCCCAAGCCGTTTGATTTGGAGTTCCGCGATGCTTACAGCCTGGACGAGTGCTATCTGGAATTTGCCAACCAGAAATATGAAGTGGTCACGCAAGGGCGCAACCTGCGGCGCGTGGGCAATATTCAGTCGGGCAAGAAAGT
>DASUGI010000267.1:0-16792 GCA_036274115.1 Verrucomicrobiia bacterium | reverse complement strand
GCAGTGGAATCACCTGACTCAGGTGACACGACCAGTCGAACGGGTGCGTTGGGAATGGGCCGCGCTTGAGCGGCGTAACCGGCGGTGGAGAAATCGATGGGGGCGACTTGGGCGGAAGCGGATAGGACGAACAGGACACATGCGACGTATGCCGAGGCGAACCGAAAGCATGTGCGCGTGCGACTCATGGAAGTTTGCCGGTGATGCGTTCCAATTTTTCTGAGCTGGCGATTTGCTTGCCGTTGGCCAGGACGCGCAGGCCCGCGCCGCGACCGTAGCGCGAACCGTCTTTGTCCCAAAGCACGGTTAGCATGTGGCCATGATATTTGACGCCATCGAGACAGAACCAGTCCCAAGTATCGCGCGGGAGCAATGGATTGATTTCCACGATGTCGTCAGCACGAGGAATCAATCCAATGACGCCAGTGAGCAACAGGTCGGCGTAGGTGGAATGATTGTAATATCGGCTACGATCGTTGCGATTGATCCAGTCGCCGGTGACTTCGTCGAGGTATTCGCCGAGGTAAGGCTTGCCGTGGGCGTATTGGCTGCGGGTGTAGGTGAGGAAGGAGGAGAAGTGCGTGATTCGTGATTGGTGATTGGTGACTGGTGAATTGGAGTCGGGCAGGCGCAGGTAATTCGCAAGTGCGTAGAGGGTCTGGCTGCTGGCGAATGGCCAGATGGCGCCGTCCCATTCGCAGGTGCCGACGCCGCGATTGCGGAATTGCGGATGGCGACGCTCGGCGGTGGTGAGGCCGAAAGGCGCGGAGAAGCCTTGCGGGTCGGTGAGTTGGGCGAAGGCGGTGGCGTGTGATGATTGCGGATCGGGCAGGGCAAACATCCAGGGGATGTAGCCGATGGATTCGCGGGCGGAGGATAGGACGGATGGGACCGATGGGACCGATGAATTGGTGGAGGCGACGAGGACTTTGAAGAAGTTGGCGTTGGTGTCCCAGAGATGTTGTTGAACGAGGTGCTTCAGCGTAGCGGCTTTGTTGCGGAATTCGGCGGCGAGTTTAGGCTTGTTCGCTAGAGTGGCGATGTCTGCAATGGCGCGGGCGTTGGCGAACATGTAGCTGTTGATGGTGGGGCGGATGTTCTTCGCGGTGCGTGAGCCGGAGATGGATTCTTCCATGCCGTCGCGGACGTCGTATTGCCAGAAGAGACCGCTGGGCAACTGGCGTTCGGTTTCCCACAGGCGGTAGTCGGCGACGAGGTCGGGGAGAAATTGTGTCAGGAACTTCTGGTCTCCATTAACGAGGTAACGATCCCATGCGGCGGCAGCGAACCAACTGCTGAACTTGTGGAAGTGCGGTTGTGGCTTGCCGTTGTCACCGCGTAGCCAGAATTGCGTGTAGTCGTTGAGGTAACGATCGTCGCGCAGCCAGCGGCCTTCGGCGAGATGGAGGCTGGTGGCACAACTGATGGTGTTGAATTCGCCCGCGTGATTGACGGGCGTGAGGAATTCCGTGATGACAAATCCCTTGGGCGTTTGCTTGATGTGTTTGCGGAAGCTCCACCAGCGGAAATAATAAATCTCCTGGATGGCGGGATCGGGGCATTCGAAGAGGGGGATGTTTTTTTGCAGCCACGTCCAGGAGTTGGAGTTCGGGATATCATTCACGACGGTTTCCGGCTCCATCGTGTTGAATCGCTCGATGTGATGTGCGAAGGCTGCGGGTTTGAGAATGGTGAAGGTGTCGGCGGCGTGGGATTGAACCGCGAAATACGTGAAACACGCGAAAAGGAAGGCGACACGGTTCTTAAGGTTCTTAATCTTACTCTTAATCTTTTTCTTAATCGCTCCGCGTTCGTCCAAAAGATTAAGATTACGATTAAGATTACGATTAAGAGTAAGATTAAGAAGAAGTTTGTGGGACGAGGCCACCTCACCCCGGCCCTCTCCCCCCAAACGGCGGGCGGAGAGGGGGAATGTTGCGACTGGTGTTGATTGATCGAAAGTCACGGTTGCAGTCGCCGTTATCACTGGCTTGCGAAAATTTTGTATGCGGCGTTCAAATCCGGTGGTTGATTGGTTGGTGAGGAATGGATGAATGCGCCGAAGCGGATGATCCTGATTTCGCCTTTTTCAACCAGCACGCTGCTGGGTTCGCCTTTGGTGAACGCTTTTCGACCGAAGGGGTTCGCGACGACCAGGCCATAGTCACGACAGTGAAACCAACTCGGGCGAAAATTCTTTGGGTCGGACATGACGGTGATGCCGACGAGGCGATTGCTCAGCGGGCCGGAGTAGTCGCACCACTCGGCGGTTTTGGCCCAGGCATTCTTGGCGCCGGTAAGGCCGGCGCTGTTCTTCACGGCGCCGCCGTTCTTTTCTGAAAGCGGTGTGGCAACGCGGGCGCCGAAGCCCATTTCTTCCTGGTCACCGAAGTTGAAATTGTCAACCAAGGGCTCGAACAATGCGCGCCACGACAGGAGGTAGCCGTCTGGAGCGGAGATCAGTAGGAAAGTGGAATTGAGTTTTGCGAGAGGTTCGCCGTTGGTTGAAACCAACGAGGATTCCGTCGCGAAGGTGAGTTGGTTCTTAAATGTTTCCGGTGTGATGGTGAATTTCTCGTGGCGGATGGTGGCTTTGTTGCGCCAGAAATCCTGACCGCTGATGTTGCCGAACGCGAGCCAGATGCCGGGATGCATCGTGGGATGGTCCACGGGATCAACGCCGGCAACGGGTGGATGATTGCGCGTGACCGGGATGCCATCCGGTGTGTGGACGTGGGCGAAGTAGGGGCGGAGAATGTTGGTATCGGCGAAGACGAAATGGGCGACGGGTTTTGCCTCATGAGTGATGATGAGGCGGTCGGGCCGGTGTTCAACGGCGAAGGCGGCGGCGGAAAGATTGCGGGCCAGCGCAAAAACGGCTGTTGCAGCGAGGATAGGACCTATAGGACGCATGCGACGAATAGGGGACGGTGTTGATTGACAATTCATTGCTTCATTCCTCCAAAGATTTGTTCGTGGTGTCGGGGGCGAACCAGATGACGATCATGCCGAGAGCGTAAATCAGGGCCATCACTGCGCCAACGCGGGAGTAGTCACCCCCAAAGAAACCGACCAGCATGCCAGCGGCGAAGAGTCCGATGGCGGTGGCAAAACGGCCCACGTTGTAGGCGATGCCGCTGCCGGTGGCGCGGACGCGAGTGGGAAACAGTTCTGGTAAGTAAAGAGGCAGCCAACCGAAGAACAGCGTGGCGATGAA
Source organism: Verrucomicrobiia bacterium (assembly GCA_036274115.1). Lineage (GTDB taxonomy): Bacteria > Verrucomicrobiota > Verrucomicrobiia > Limisphaerales > JADLHS01 > JADLHS01. The sequence continues at coordinate 13,575 of DASUGI010000267.1, read as the reverse complement.
GCCTTGGGCAAACAGGAGCGGCAGGAAAATGGGCTGCATCGGTTTGGTGAACAGGAACAGGCCGCACGTGATGGCGCTGCTGCCAAGGCTGATGAGGAAGTAGGCCAGTCGCCGGCCAATCAGGCTGGCGAGTTGTGCTCCAAAGAAACTGCCAAGGATGGCGCCGACAGACCACCAGGCTTGCGCGGTGGATTTGTAGTCGGGGTTGTCCTTGCCGGCGATGAGTTCGGCCCAGGGAAAAATCCATTTGCTCGCGGCCCACGCGCCGACGAGCGGGATTGAACCAAGCGCGATGCCGATGAGAATGGTTCGCAGTAAAGGCGGACGGAAGAGTTCGGCGAGAGGCGTGGCGGGTTTCTTGATCTGAACCGCCTCCTCACGTCGGCGGCTACGGGAAGCGAGCCACGTGGGGGATTCGGGCACGGCGACGAGGATGATGATGCCCAGCAACGCGGGGGCGCCGCAGATGGCGAAGATCCAGCGCCAGGATTCAGGCGTGATGTGAAAATAGGCCGTGAGCCTGGAGAGGAGAAAGATTCCGAAGTTGAGGCCTGCGCCCATGATGCCGGCGACGATGGGCCGAGAAACCTTGGGCCAGCATTCAGAGACCAGTGCCACGCCGTTGGGCCAAACACCACCGACGCCCAGGCCGACGAAGAAACGGAGCACGAGCATCTGGTTCAGGCTCGTGACGAAGTAGCCCAGCCCGCAGAAAATGGAATAGAATAAAACGCCGATGCCCAGCGCTCGAGTGCGACCGATCTTATCGCCGAGAGAACCCATCCAGATGCCACCGAACGCGGCGCCTAGAAGAAGGCTGGCGTTCAGCCTGGCGAACCAGATGCCACCGAGTTCTTTGGTGAAGGCGTCGCCGAGAAAACTTTGTGCCACGGAACCGGCGGCAATGGGCATGAGGCCGAGTTCCATACCGTCGAAGAGCAGGGCGGCGAAGGCGACGGAGAGGACCGCGTAGCGGGCGCGGGGTGAGAGTGGGGAACTCATTTTCGATGCCCGAGAGGACGGATGGGACGAATGGGACCGATCACGCGGATGATGGCGCTGTTGTCCAGATGGCCGAGGCCGGCGGCTTCGGCGGTGGCGAGGATTCCGCGATGCGTTTCGGTCAGGGGAAGTTTGGTGTGAGCTTTCCTGGCGGCGGCGAGCATGAGGCGAACGTCTTTCAGGTGTTGCGCGAGACGAGCCTGCGGTTTGAAATCGCCGCGCAACATCTTTTCGCCTTTGACGTCCATGATGCGCGAATAGGCCATGCTGGCGCGGAGGATTTTGAGAGTTTGTTCGCCATTGAGTTTTAGTGCGCGGGCGAACACGAGTCCTTCAGCCAAGGCAGCGCGGTTCAGGCCGAGGACGAGATTGGTGACGAGTTTCATCTGCGCGGCGCTGCCAGCACTGCCCGTGTGAATGGTGTGAGCGGCGAACGTGGCGAAAAGTTTTTTGCAGCGACGGTAGGCAGCTACAGGTCCACCGACCATCACGAGGACTTCGCCGCGGCGCACCTGGTCGCTGTTGCCGGAGATCGTGGCGCCGAGATAGCGCACGGCTTTCCGGGCCAATTGCCGGCTGAGGTCGATGGCGTCCGATGGAGAACCTGTTGTGGTATCGGCAATGATGTGGCCCTGGTGGAGGAAGTTCGCGGCGTCGCGCAGAACGGCTCGCGTGATCTTTGAGTCGGGCAGACTCAGGAGAATGCAATTGCACCGGGTAAAAACTTCGCCGGCATTGCTGGCAACGATTCCGCCGAGCCGGGAGTGGCGTGTGCGCGCTGCGGGGGAGATGTCCCAGCCGAGAACGGAGTGGCGGGCGGCGAGCAGGCGCTCAGCGATCGCGCTGCCCATGAGGCCGAGAGCGATGAGACCGATGGGACGAATGGGACCGATGGGTTTCGGCATGGGCGAGCAGCTATTTTTTCGGCATTTGGTATTCGCCGACGAGGGAGTTTAAATGTTTTTCCAGGTTGGTGTAGCCGTCGCCGGTCAGGTCCTTGTTGCCGTCGGTCGCGTCGGCGGGGTTCAGGTTGTGTTGTTTTTCCCAGGCGTCGGGCATGCCGTCGCGATCGGTGTCCCAGTCGGCGGGCCGTTTCACTTCGGGATAATTCTCCCAACCGCCGACGTCCTCCTGGGAATCCGGCAGGCCCGGCAAGCCAGTTTTGCTGCCCTGGTATTTGGTTGTGCCGTTGCGAACTTCCGCGATGACGCGAGTGTCATGTTCGTCGAGGGCAGGGAAGTTGCAGCCGACGTTGGCGAGGACATTGGTATAGGACTCGTGGGCCGAATGGGTCTTGATGTGCGATTCGAAGAATGGCGTTTCGGACCAGGGAGAGTAATCCGTGGGCAAACGGCCGCCGCGTTCGGTGGTGGCGGTGCGGCCTTTTTCCTGGTTCGCGAGATCGAAATGGCCGGGCATGAGATTTCCCGCGAAGTAGTAGCGTTGCGAGCCGGGGAAGCCGCCGTATTGAGCGTTGAGGGCGAAGAAGAATTTCGTGGCGGGCCCGGGCTTGTAATAGTTGTTCACGAAGTTGACTTCGTGCGCGCCTCCGTCGGTGGCGCGCTTCGACCAGTTGAAGACAACATTGTTGCGGATGTCGAGGCGACCGGCGTATTCGTTTTTCGGTTTGCTGAGGCCGCCGGCGAGGCTCCAGTTCCGGCCCGCGCAATGGGCGAGAAGATTGTGGTGAAAGCTGCCGATGTCGCCGCCGATGCTGGCGGCGTAACCGTGCTGGGTGCCGGGTGGATATTTTTTGTGGCCGGCTGCATTGAGCGCTTCTGAAATGAGCGTGCGTTGAAGCGTGATGTTTTTCGCGCCGCGCGAACTGAAAGCTTCGTCGAGCGTCCAACTGATGGAGCAATGGTCGATGATGCAATTATCGCAACTGGCCATGCCCATGCCGTCGAGAGTGATGCCGGAAATGTTTCCGGGCCGGACGCGAACGTAACGAATGATGACGTTGGTAGCGCCGAGCATTCCGAAATTGTATTTGCGCAGGCAGATGCCTTTGCCCGGGGCGGTCTGACCGGCGATGGTGAGGTTGGAATTCTGTTTTCGGACGACGAGTTTGGATTCGAGGGTGATGAGGCCGGAGACATCGAAGACAATTGTGCGCGGGCCTTCGGCTTCGACGGCTTCGCGGAAGCTGCCCGGCCCGGAATCGTTCAGGTTGGTAATGTGGATGACGCGTCCGCCGCGACCCCCTTGAGCGAAGCGCCCGTAACCTTCGGCGGTGGGGAAGGCGAGTTGCGGGCGGCTGGCGGTGGAGGCGGAATCCGCCGCAAGGGTGCCGACGGCTGAAAGCAGCGAAACGGCGGCGAGCAGCACTGACGACGAATAACTGCGCGAAGCGCCGTTGGTGAGTTCCAATTTCAGAATTGATTTCATGGATTCCTCGTTGGTTCGCAGCGTTCAAAAAACCAGCCGGGGCCGAGCTGTGCCCGACCCCGGCTTTCATGTTTCAATTCAAGCGGATCGTATTGCTACTGGTTCGACAAGCGGTAGAACACGGTCGGACTGGCCGGATCGATGGCAACACTCACCGTGTTCGAATTCTCCGAACCGACTACCGGAACCCAATTGTTGTTGAGACCGACGGCGAGCGAATTGGTTTGAACCTGCAATTGGTAGCCGCGATGGGTAGTGGGCCAATTCAGCGTGAGATTGGTCCCGCCCACCACAGCGTTGGTGAGAGTTGGCTGGGTGGTGGGAACCGGAACAACCGCGATGATGCCGTTGGTTCTGAGGTTGCTGAGGTCCCATTGCAAACCGACTCCGGGAGCGCCGGGCGTGATTTTGTTTTGCAGGTCGAAGGCGGTTTCCGGGGTGTTGGGAGACCCGAAGATGTTGCTGCAAATCAGGAATGACTGACCGGCGGCAAAAGGAATCGACCCGATATTGTTCATTTGAAGTGCGCCGCGCATGTTCGACCATTTCACGACTCCGATGACGTCGTTTTTGGCCGGGTGGTTCAGGTCCACGTCAATAATCATCAGGCCATCCGGGTTGCCGGTGTTCAGGTCGAAACGGCCCTCGACGATGAATGTTCCGATCGTGTTGGACCCACCCGGGGTGAACACGCCGCCCGCATTAATCTCCAAACGGCCATTGTTCACGTTCGGGTCAGCGGTGTTGTCGGTGACGGTGCCGCTGCCAGTGAGATATCCATTGATGGACAAACGGGAGTTGACGTTGACCAAGCTGCCGTTGTTGATCTGGCCTTCGTTGATCAGCATAGTCCCGGCGCCAATCGTGGCGACGCCGGAGTGGGTAATGGTCCCGCCCGCACGGTTGGTGGTCACGCTGCCGCCGCTGGTGGCGAAGGTGCCGCTGACGGTGCCTGCGTTATCCATGATTCCAGCTGCCACGGAGAGACCAATGTTGATCGTACCGGAACTGGTGGAGTGACCGCGGGTGGTCAGTCCATTGATCGTGCCGCTGTAGTCCAGGGTGGCGTTTGTTCCAATCGTGGTGGCGCCAAGCGTGCCGGACCCATCTACTGTGCCGCCGTTGGCCACGACCGCCAATTCGGTTGTCGAATCGATGGTCAGGGTGTTAGCGCCCGCTTTGGTAAGGATCGCGGAACCAGCAATGGTGCCACCGGAGAGGCTGTAAGTTTTGGATTCGTTGGTTACCAGCACGCCGGCAGAGCCCACGGTTACGGTGCCCGCGACCGTCACTGCAGTGGTACCCGTCGCGGTATCATCAAACCTTGCCGCATCGCCGTTAACGAAGACCTTTGACTCCTGCCAGTTGGCCGTCGCTTGGTCCCAGTTGCCGTTCACGTTGCCATTCCAAACAAGGTTCTGAGGCGGGGTCGTGCTGATGACCGCGTCAATGGTGCTGTTGGCGCTGTTGTTGACAACGTAGCCATAGAATCCCGCGGGAAGTTGCAAGGTAAAGTTTGGCGAAACGGGGTTCATATACGAGATCAGCGGTACCGTCACCGGATAAGTGCTCGTCCCCGTGAGCGCGGCCACTCTAAGAGTATTGCCGGCGCCACCAGTGGTCAGCTGAGTGGTAAAGACGCACGGCGCGTTCGTGCCTGCATCAGGAAACACCGTCAGTGTCGCATTGTTCATGGTCAATGTATTCAGTCGCGCGGTGGCCGAACCCACGGCATTGGTAACCACCAAAGTGCCGCCCGCGTTGATGGTGATGTCGTTGCCTCCGGCTGACGCGTTGGCCGGCCCGCCGACGGTGATGCTGTTGATCAAGGCCAGACCGGCGGAGTTTACGATGATGCGGCCAAACCCGGAGGTGACCGGCGTGGAATTGGTCACGGTATAACCTAGAACCGCGGTGTCGTTGACGCGGAAGACAGCATTGGAACTCACGTGGACTTCACCCGACGCATGACCCTGTTCGGTGCCCGTTCCCGGACCGGTTTGATAGCCGATAAATGCGGTATTGACGTCGAAGACGCAATTTGCACCGCCCAGGAACAGTCGGCCCAGGGATCGCCCATTCGCGGTGTTGAAGGGATCTCTGCCAACGATCAGGGTTTCGAGCAACGCGTCAACCGTTGCGCCGGATGCAGAACCGTTGGCGAGGACGTCGAAGCGAACGTCGCAGTTAACGGCGTTCTGGCTGGTGGCATTGGTCAGATAGGCGTCCGCGATGGTGATATTCGCCATCCGGCTGATTTTATCCGGAGCGCGGAGTTTGAGGTAAGATCCGGCCGCCCGGAAGTCCGTCCTTGAGTCGCTATCAACCATCTGGGACGGGCCACCAAACAGGATGCTATCCATATACAGCTCGTTCCAAAGACCGAAATGCATGCCGCTGTCCGTGGTGGTCGCATTGACCTCCCGATTGATCGACATGCTGTAATTGCGACTGATGTTGGCGGTGTAGCCGCCGGGGTTGGCGAACGTCGCCCGCAAAATGTTCGTCTGAGCCCAATCCATGTCGTAGACGTTGGCCGAAGGCCGGTTGGCAATGCCATTGGTTCCAAACAGTGGGTAGTTGGCGATGTCATTGAAGGAAATCTGACTCACATCGACGATGAGCGTGTTCAGATTGCTGAAATCCGCGGGGTCATGCTTGTTGCTCTGGCGCGTGCTGAACATGAGCATTTTGGCGTTCGCATTGCTGATCACCATCGTGCCGGGACCGGAAGCGCGAATGCGGCTGCGCTGGGACGAATCAATGATGTCGATCAGCTGCCGGAATCCTCCGTCGCCCAAAACTGACAAGGTAGCCCCGGCCTCAATATACCAGTGAACATATTCGTCACCGGTATGAATGTCGCTCACCGAACTGACGGTGGTGTCAGCCAGAACCGCGATGGTGGGCTGGCCGTTCGTAACAACCGCTCCGGCATTGCCCAGGATGACGATGTCGTTGGCTCCCGGGACAACTCCACCAACCCAGTTCGCGGGATTGTTGAAGTTGGTGTTGGCGCCCCCGCCGGCACTCCATTGATAACCTGCCTTCACCGGGAGAGGGTATCGCCAGGTGTTGGCGCCACTCGCTTCCACCGCCATGTCGTAGTCGCCCGAAGCCAGGTTCGTGTAATTCAACGTGACCGAAACATCAAAACCGGCATTACCTGCGTTGGTGTTACTGATCACTGAGTCCCCAAGAACTACTCCCGCGCCACCGCCGGTGGCCGGAACTCCCGTCGCGGCCAGCGTCGCAACCGCTGGATTCAGGTCGTAGTGGTTTGTGATGAAATAGTCGGGGTCAACAAAGTTGGTTGTGCTGCTGGTCAGAATCGTCTGGCCGCCGCCTAGAGTGACTCTCAAGAGAGTGGCATTGGTGCCGGTTTCGTTTACGCCAACCGTCAGGCGCGCGTTGTTGGTCGTGTAGGACGCAAGTACCACGCTATTCACCTGGGCCGGAACCGTCGTAGCCGTCACATTGTACACATTGAAAACGTTGGTCGTTTGCGCGAATGCGGGGATAGCGGCCGCACTGGCAAGGCACAATGCCAGCGTTGCGAGTTTGCCGGGAGAGGACCCAGCCGGCACGGGGCGGGTGGTAGTGCTTTTTGCGGCATGAAACCGCACCTTCAATAGGGTTTTGGGTATCGAGTTCATTTCTCTGTCGTTGTGTGGGGGTGTGTTCGGTTTCGGGGAAATGCAAGCCCGGGTTCAATGCGGGTTCAAAATCATTGGGTATAAGGACAGCGATCGTTAATCCATTCAATGTCCACACTCCGGGGATCTGGGATATCGTCCAGATTGGCGCGCCTCACCGGACGCTTGGTGTCCGGGTCCTTCCACTTCTTTATCTCGGAATGGCCGTCGGCAAAGGAGAAATTCGCGCCACCACCGTAATGGCAGCTTGCCGGAAGGTCGCGCCAGGCGTAGGCCAGTGGATTGAGCCCTTCTCGCACGTGAAAAACGGAGTCGTTGATGCTATCAGGATGTTCATCAAGGGTGACGAAGACCATTGCCGGCCCCGGTCGCACCAGATCAATCTGCTTTCGGGCGGCGAGATACGTTCGGCCGGCGGGGTAACCGGGGTTGATAATGTCCGGCTTCCCTCCCAGGGCGGCATTCATTGAAAGGCTGCGCAGCCGCTGGTTGCCCGAATTATCGGTGTATTTATCTTCCGGGCATTTATACACGGCCGTGTTTCTGACATAGGCGGCCATGGAGGATTGCGAAGAATCCAGTAGAATTGCGGTGTTGGTGTTGTCGGTGCCGACGCCACCTGGCCACTCCATCATGCCCGAAGCCCAGCGGACGCTGTTGCCTGAAAATGTCTCCACGCCATTGTTCATCAAGTAGTCGTCGTTGTCGGTCGAGAACATGACCCACCCGAGCAGCAACTGTTTTGTGTTGTTCATGCAGGCGACTGCATTGGCCTTCCCTTTGGCTTTTGCCAGTGCGGGAAGCAACATGGCTGCAAGGATGGCGATGATGGCGATGACAACAAGCAGCTCGATAAGCGTGAATGCGCCTGATGGCGAGGGCAGGACTGGGCGCTGGGAACGGTGATTCGTGAGCATTCGTTTTAGGCTGGTTGGAAACGCCGCTGCAAATGACAGTATGTGCGCATGAGTGGTGGCTTGTTACTTGTGTGTATAAACGAATATATTCGTACTTCAAGCTTTTTTTCCGAGTCGCTAACGGCGTGGCTTCGCTCGGGCAGTTCGATTTAGATTCTCAGGCTTCCATCACGCCGGCTGTGGCGTGCGATGGGGACTGTTCCACCACGAGTCCTGTGGTGCGTGGTCAATGTGCGTCAACGTGAGTTCGAGGCTGCGCTGGATGTGCTCGGCGACCAGGCTGCTGGCGATTTTGGCGTCGCGCTTCTCCAGCGCGTCAAAGATCGCGCGATGAATCTGGTCCGCTTCTTCCAGCAGTTCGCGATTGTGACCAAAGCGTTCGACTCCAAAGATTCGTGAATGAATATGGCTGTCACCCGCCAGTTTTGTCAGCCTCGGATTACCCGCGGCCTCAATGATGGTCATGTGGAATGACAAGTCGGCCTGGAGGAATTCCGACAGGTTTTCACCGGTCATGAGACCCGTGCCAGCGGCAAAGGTGCGCGTGATGAGAGACCGCATTTTGCCGAGGTGATCGGTCAATTGCTGGAGCCGGGCGTTCGACATTTTTTCGGCCGCCTTGGCGGCCGCGTAGGTTTCGATGGCTTCGCGGACCCCGTAGAGTTGGATGGCTTCCTGCGCTCCCAGTTTACGCACGATGGCTCCGGCCCGGGGGACCAGTTCCACCAGCCCCTCGCTGGCCAACTTGCCCATGGCTTCGCGGACGGGAGTGGTGCTGACGCCCATTTCAGTGCTGATTTTTTTGTAGTCGAGCCGCGCGCCGGGTGGAAGCTCGCCTGCGAGGAGTTTTTTTCGCAGGTGCGTATAGATTTTCTCCGGTAGAAGGGTTGCCATAAAGGTAGGTATTCGCCGTGTCGTTGGGTATATTCTAGTATTTTAAGTAAACGACTCTCTACGCCATGTCAAAGGTTTTCCTCAGTAACCGTATTTTTTCGGTCGTGGCGGATCACTCCTCCAAAAAAGAACAGGGAACGTCCGAAGACGTTCCCTGCAATCGTAATGGTCTTTGAACTCAGTCCAACTTGGCCAGGGTGCTCTTTACGGCCTCGAAGTTTGGCAAGTCTTTGGGCGTTGGCGTCTGCTCGCTGTACTGAATGACTCCATTCTTATCAACCACGAACGCCGCGCGGGCGCTGGTCGAGCCAAAACCGAGCAAGTCGTCCAGCAACACCCCATAGCTCTTCGCCGTGGTTTTGTTCAAATCGCTGGCCAGGGTGATTCCGATTTTCTCCTTTTGCGCCCAGGCTTCCTGAGCAAACGGGCTGTCCACGCTGATACCGATGATGTCCGCATTGAGGCCGGAGTAAGCAGAAAGGCCGGCCGTCACGTCGCACATTTCCTTGGTGCAAACGCCCGTGAACGCCAGGGGGAAAAACAGGACGACCGTGTTCTTCTTGCCGAAATTGTTGCTGAGCTTGACCTCCACAACGCCTGAAGCCTGTTTCGATTTGAGCGTGAAATCCGGTGCTTTGGTTCCAACTGCAATTGCCATAGTGATATTAGTTTTTGATGTTCGGTTAAGCAGTCAATATTGACGGCGCACAGATTAGCCAAGAGCCACGGGGTGTCAAATGAGGTTTCGCAGGGCACCTTCGGAGTTCCGCGTTCAGTCGGTGCGGCGCTGCGTAACGCGGAGTTCCAACTTTGAATTGGAACCCAACCTTTGCGTTCCCACTCTTGCGGTTAAAGTGAAAGGAACTTCAGCACCTGCACTTCCTTCTTCAGCACGACTTGAAAAGTGTTCTCGTGAATCTTCACATCGAGCGGACCGCGCGGTTGGTAGTAGTCCCACATGACGCGACCGTTTTTGGGATTGATGCGGCGAATGCGCAGGTAGGGTTTGGTTTGCACGCCCATTGCGACCATCTCCGGACTGAGTTCCTCGTCGTCTTCGAGCGGGCCAAGGTAGCTCATCGTGTAGATATATTTCCCGTCGAGATGGGCAATCGTTCCACCCATCGAGTGTTTCCAAATCTCCTTGCCGGTTCTGGCGTCGAGTTTGATTACGATGTCTCCGCTCTGATCCATGACATCAATCTGCTTGGAATACTTAATCTTGTCCGGACTCGCGGTGGTCGTATTGACGTAGATGCTCCCCTGGTCATCGAAGTAGAGGCCGGACACGCCGACGGAGGGCAGCCGCCAGCGAGCGTTACCCGTGGCGGTTTCAAAGGCACTCAACACTCCCTGGTCAAACACGTAGAGGGTGTCGCCGCGCTCGACCACCGGACCCAGCCCCGTGCGCAAAGCATCCTCGTCGTCCTCGAAGTACGTTCCGCCGCCCGATAAGGGATAGGACAACGTGCTCTCCCATTTCTTTTTGTTGGATTTGTCGAGAACGACCAGCGTTTTTCCGCCCACGATCACGTTGACGGATGGTTGCGGATACACCGCCGCTTTGCCGACGAATTCACCTTCCCAATCAGGAACGTCCTTTCCGCCGATGTGCACTTTCGCAAGATAACGGCTATGATCTTCGCGCACCTTGCTGTCGCCCGCGTCACGTCGCATTTCGTTCAACAACTCGTTGGCGATTTCCAGTGACGCTCCGGCGGACACATTGCCTTCAAGCGCGGATTTCTTGGGTCGCGCTTTCATGGCATCGCGCTCGACAATCTTCCATTCCAGCAGTTTCGTCGTGAGCTGAATAAAACCGTCGCTGGTAGGAATTAAAGATTTGTACTCATGCCCGACCTCGGGAGCCCGCCCCAACTCTCCGGAGAAATCGACACCGGAGTCATCATCCACGTCATCCATGTCCTCCATTTCCTGCAAGACACGCTGCTGCTGCACGGCGACGGAAATGGTGGCCGGCGCGGCGATCTTCGCGGGCGTGGAAGCCGCTCCCACCGCAGCAGCGAGTTTTTGTGGATCAAGCGGTCTGGTGCCGGAGGTTGCTTTGACCGGCGTCTTTGCGGCAACGCTCGTGCCCTTGGCGTTCTTGTTCGTTTTGCTGTTTGCTGCGACGTTAACTTTCGGCAGGTCTCCCAGCTCGGTGCGGGTAACCTTGCCACTGGCAAGGTTGAATCGCGTGACGGCCATCCGTCCGAATTCAAGCCGCCGTCGCATTTCCAACTCGTCTCCGCGACGAATGGCCTGCTCCAGTCTGCCTTTGAATTCCACGGTATCCTTCGGCTCACCAGTCGCCCAATCATAGCGCGTCACCTTCTCGCCATCGGCCACCCAGATATTTTTGTCGTGCACTTGCAATTGCAATGATTCTTCCGCCCATTCCGTCATGTTCCTGGTCAACTCCTGCACATCCGGAATCTTCCAGGTGCGATCACCATCTTTGGCCGCTTCGGCCTGCAGTTCCTTCACCTCGGCTGCCGCCTTCTCGGCAATTTTCTTTTTGTCCACCACCGAACGCAGCCACACTTCCTTCTTCGTGTTCAAATCATACCGCGCGAGTTTCGCGCCATGCAGAAAGACGATCTGGTTCTCCGGACAGACGGCACTCGCGCCGGACATTGCCGGTTCGTCTTCGAATCGCACCGTGAAAGCCGGCTTGGGTCGGGAACCAAACCACGCATACCAGAACCAGACGCCGAGGAGCACGATGACCAAGCCCGCGGCAATCTTCGTGACCAACACGACTTTCCCCCATTCGCGATTCTGCGCTACATCGCGTTGGCCGGCATAAACCGGAACTTCAATGCCCTGCAAGTCGGCTTTCTCTTTGCAATGCGGCGAACACACATAGCCGAACAATTGCATGCACTTCGGGCAAATGCCCTTGCCGCAGACAACGCATTGCTCGGTGGTACGCTGTTGCGGATGCTTTGAACAAAACCGTGTGTCGGGTACGTCGGGGGCGACGGCAGCGCGAGCGGCGCCATGACTCAAACGCACTTGCGGTGCGCCACTCGGCGGCGGTGGTGGGGGTGAAACCACGGTTGCCACGGCCACCGGCTGCGGCGGAGCGGGCGGAGCAACCACCGGAACCGGAGCTGCGACAGGTGGTGGGACCGGAATGGACTCAGGCACAGGTGGCGTAACCGGTTTCGGCGCTGGCGCCGCAGGCGCGGGAATATTGATCCGCACCACGGGCGACGCAGACGGCGTTGGAGCGGGTGACGGCGCGGGCATCGCAGCGGGCGCGTTGATTCGTACTTCAGGACTGGGCGACGGCGTGACGGAGACACTCGGAACGTTGACGCTGATTCGTGGTGGTGCGGGAGGAGCTGCTTTGGCCACGCTCGGCGGAGGCGGGGCGATCTCAGTTGGAGGCGCCACCCAGGTTGGCGGCGGCGTCGCGGGGGTAACAGCATTTGGGAATTGCCGCTTTACCTCATCGTTGATCCGCGCTGATAGATCCACTCCGCATTCCGGGCACGCGAACTTCACCGGGTGACGCACCATTTCGGGCGACGCGTCGAAAGCGTATTTGCTGCCGCAATCACACAGAATCTTCATTCGTCTTCAAGGTTTGGGATTCAACAACACAACATTCGTCCCCAGTGGCAGGGCAATCGAGGCCGCCGCAGGCGAGGATTTCGTTCCGCCATCGCAATACAGGAAATTTCCGCCGTACTTGTGATGATTATTGCCGGGGTATTTTCCGTCCGCGGAAAAGACTCTGTCGCCGGTTTGCTTGGCCTGGTTATCCACTTGTTTGTCACTGGCCAGCACCAGCTCGCCGTCGGAGGCGGTGCGTCCCATGTAGTAGGCGTAACTGATCCGGCCTTTGCGCAACGACTCGCCATGAGGCAGCGCGCTGTCTTTGCTGCCCGGGCAGACAAAGATGGCCGTATCCGCCGAATACCGCGGCACCAGCATATCCAACGGGTCCTCGGAACTTGTCGCATTAGTCGCCACCGGAAATCTCCCCTTGCTGTCATTACTGTAGATCTGGAGCGCGATGTACATCTTCTGGAGGTTGGCCTGGCATTTTTTCTTCTGGCTCATCTGGTTGCTGCGCGAACCAAACCCATACATCATTGTGAACAGTATCAGGATGATCGCCAGGGTGATGATCAGTTCGATCAGGGAAAAGCCCCCGGCGCGGGCGGAGTTCGCAAGTCGAACCGCAGAATGCCGAATGGGCTTCATGCTCCCTGCTATAGCGGAGGAGGGAATGACTGGCAATGCGGTTTTTCCCGGATGCACCTGCGTATGTCATCCCGCTTTAACGAAGCGCTCTCTCCTGGCTTCGGCCACCCTTTCGTTCATTTCGGAATAGAGGAGGGGGACGGTGCTCCTGAAATGCCGGCTGCTTAAGACGTATTCTACGAATCGAACTTTCGCGCCGATATCGCCAACCAAAGCCAGCCAGCCAGAAAGCTCAACCCGCCCAGTGGCGTGATGGCGCCCAACCATTTCACATTGCTGACGGCCAGCAAGTAGAGTGAGCCCGAGAAAATCACAATGCCCGCCAGAAAACTCAACCACGGCCCACTCGGCACCGGTCGGCGGAGCGCCAGCACAAATAACATCACCGCGTGAATGAAATGATACAGCACCGCCTTTTCCCAAATGGCCGTCGTGTTGTTCTGGGACAAAACTTCCTTGAGCCCATGGGCACCAAACGCCCCCAGGGCGACAGCCAGAAA
>DASUGI010000266.1:0-10079 GCA_036274115.1 Verrucomicrobiia bacterium | reverse complement strand
AGCCTCAAGCAACTGCTGGCGGCGGCGAGTCGAAATGCAGAACGCGAGGCGCGTTCCTCTACGCCCGGGGCGGGCGTGCTCCCCGGTCAGATGGTGGCGGTTTCTACTGTGAAGCACGATGACGAACCGGGTGTGGTGCTGGATTATCTCATCGTCAATCAGGCGCTGCTGAACGTGAACTTTGCCAGCTACAACAAAGCCGGACCTGCCGCCATCGGGCAGGAAAGTTGGGATTATTGGAACACGTATGACTTCCGGGAGTACTCAAGTGCCGCATTGAGCGATTTGCAGTGGTCTGACTACAGCGGCGGTTCGGACGTCGGAATCGTGGTGAGCAACGCGCCCGGAGTGGGTAGCCACTCGCTCATTGAAGACGGGATGTACAATGCCTTTGTCTATGGCTCGACCAGTGCCCGCCTCACGGTGACCATCACCAATCTGCCGGCCAATGTTTATGACTTGCTGGTTTATGCTCCGCGCACTCCGGTCAATGGTTCACCGGTGGTGGAACTGAAACGCGACGGAACAACCCTCTGGATCAAAAACCTCTCGCCCTGGGGAAGCGGTTGGCACTCGCCGGTGTGGGAGGACGGCGAACAATACGTGCGCTTCCGCGACATTGCGGTCACCAATCAAACCCTGCGGTTGGAAGTGATCCCCGATGCCGCCGGGTACACGACTCTCAGCGGCTTGCAGATCGCGCCCGCCGGCGCAGTTGCCTCCGAGCAACCCCTCATTAACAAACTCCTCAATGTCGACATCGCTGTGGCGCATTCCAACAAAACAGGGGTGGCAGTGATTGGGGTCGGAAGCAGCGACGTGTGGAACCACTACAACTTTCCCGGAGTCAACGCGGCCAGCCTGGCCAACTTGAAATGGTCGGACAACAACAACAGTTCTGCGGGTTTGGTCATGCTCAATGGGGCTGGCCAATGGGGCAATTTGCTCTCCGACGTAATGTTCCGCGGCTACAATTACGCGCAAAACCAGGGCAACATCACCGTAACGCTCACCAATCTCCCCAGCGGCAATTACGATATCCTTGCCTACGGTCATACCACGACGCTCGATGACAATGGCGTGTTCGAGGTTTGGAGTGACGAGATCAATTGGGGGATCAAAGGCACGAGTCTGCAAGGTTATGGACCCACCTCCAATAAGTGGGAACTCGGCCAGCAATATGTGCGCCTTGCCGGGGTTGCCGTGAACCACAACCGCCCGGTTTATCTCCAGTCCAAAAAGACCACCTACGGCTACAACAACCTGAGCGGCCTGCAAATCGTCCGCACGGGTGATCTCGACACCGATTCCGATGGCCTGCCTGACGCGTGGGAAATGAAATGGTTCAGCGCGCTGGATTACGACGCGGCCACGGACTACGACTACGATGGCCTGACCAATCTTCGGGAATATCAATTGGGGTTGTTCCCAACGCGGGCTGATACCGATGGCGATGGGATTGTGGATTGGCAGGACAACGAGTTTCCGTGGTTGGACGACAGCACGCCGCAAGGCGCGTTGCTCTACACCACGAGTGAAACCTGGAACTGGCAAACCTCCTGGTCGGATGGCGTCGGCTGGAATGGCGGCACGGTGACGCCGCACAGCGGGACGAAGTTCCATCTTTCGGCCAATGTCCCCAACGCGCTGCATCAGCATTATTTCGAGCGCGCCCTGGGTGTGACGCGAGCGCGCACCGGTGACGTGTTCTACGCCTACGTGAATCTGGATCCCACCTATCCGCCAGCCGAGGTCATGTTGCAGTTTTATGTCCTCGAGAACAACGGCGCTTATAGCTTTGAGCACCGTGCTTATTGGGGGGCGAACCACATCAGCGCGGGGGTGAATGGTACCATGAGTCGCACGAATCTGGGCGCGTTACCCGACGCTGGACAATGGGTGCGATTGGAAGTGCCCGCGAGCGCGGTTGGCCTGGAAGGCAGGATTGTGGAAGGCATGGCGTTCACGCTTTACGGTGGACGTGCGGCGTGGGACAGCGCTGGGGTTGTCGTGCCCGACATGGATGGCGACGGAGTGGCAGACATCGATGCCGACGGCTTGCCCGACCCGTGGGAGTTCGAACACTTTGGCAATTTGAGCCAGCCGGCGACCGGCGAGAATGGTGATTATGACAACGACGGCGTCACGAATCTTGAGGAATACCTCAACGGGACCAATCCGAATACCCTCTGGTTTGACACTCATTATGCGAACCTGTACGTCAGCAATCGGGTAGTCAGTGGCAACGTGGCGATGCGCGGGGGACACCCCTATCAAATCGCCTTGCTGGTCAACAGCACCAACCTGGGCACAGCGCCCTGGGCGTCTTACACTTCAAATTTCAACGCGACGCTGCCGGATAGTGACGGCAATCATACCGTCCTCGTAGCGCTCCGCGGACTAAGCACCAATTTCCCACCGTATTGGGATGAAACCGAGTTGACCCTGGACCGCGTTCCACCCGTAGTTGCCTTCACCAATCCCGCGGTTGCCAATGCCACGGTCATCAAGCCATACCTGCAATTGCAGGGCTACGCCAACGAACCTTTGGTCACGCTCGCTTACGACCTGACCAACGCGGCGGGCTTGTTTACCAACGAGATTGCGGCTGTGGTGGATCAGTATTTCGATACGAACGCATTTGATTTCACGACCAACTACTTCCAGGCTTACGACGTGGAACTGACCAATGGCGTGAATGAGATCACGCTCACCGTGAGCGACCGGGCGGGAAATGTGACAGTAACGAACATCGGGGTAACGCTGGATTACACCTCAGCCACCAACCCGCCCACCATGCACCTGCTGTGGCCGACCAATGGCATGCATCTGAGCGGAGACAGCTTCTACCTCCGTGGCCTCATCAACGACGAAACCGCACAACTGCTGGCACAACTGGTGGACACCAACGGCGTAACGAATGAAATTACCGGCATTGTGGAGCGCAATGGAATGTTCTGGGTGGAAGGGTTGCCTTTGGCGAGCGGCACGAACGACTTGACGCTCATCGCCACGGATTCGGCAGGAAATGTGAGCAGCACCAACCTGAGCGTGGTCAAAAGCAGCGTGACCTTGACCATTACCTCCACGCCTACTGGTGAGAGCCTTTATACGCCGAACGGGACAGTGAGCGGCACGGTGAGCGACACCAATTACTCGGTGACTGTGAATGGCGTGGCGGCAACGGTCGATGAGTATGGTTACTGGACGGCGCAAAACGTGCCGGTGATGGGTCAAGGCACGGCAACGTTTGACGCAGTCGCCGACGTGCCGGGCGGCGGCACACCGTCCACCAGCGTGTCTGACCAGGTGGAGATGCCGGCGCATGTGGCTATTGTTTATCATGAAGTACGCAAGGGCAATACCTGGAACGGAGGGCTTTTTCCTGCCTGGGGAAGTTTTGATCGGACCAAGAGGTACACTGCCGAGGTCCAAGCCGGTCCGGGCCGCACCTGGACAACCAAGGTCCTGGGAACTTGCACGGACCAATATGAGGATTATTATTTAGGCGATTACGTCGATACCACGAGTGTTTATCAGTGGACAACCACCAACCGCAGCACCCATTACACCGACAACTTTGGAACCGACACGAGTACTACAAACATTGTGGAAACGTACGGTTACGTTACCGCCGTGCCGGACCGGGACATAGCATCGTTGGGAGGTGGAGGTGCACAGCCCATATTCATCGAACATTACTTTGCGCAAGGAGTGAATTATTGGTGGCCGTATGGCGAGGGAGGAGGAGTGACAGCGCGCGTAGGCGCGCGCACTAAGGTTAAACTTTTCACTGGGGGCAAAGCGGGAGTCAACCGCAAGAACTTGTTTCAAATCACTGCGAGTGCGGCGACCTATGGCTCAGCACCTCACCAGCCGTGGCTGGGCACGCCAATCACGATCATTACAGACCCGACCGCCATCAAAGTAAACGGCAGGGTCTTGGGTAACGATGGCCGATTGTGGCTGGCGCTGCCAGATAACTCGGCACAAGACCTGACAGTCACCGTGGCGGCCAATCATTACACCGCTGGCGCAAGTGCTCTGAAGCACAAACTGGAGATTTCTGCGAATGGGTATTTGTTGGCCTATGACCGCGTACGACCGTTGGCAGAATACTGTGTGGGGCAGAAGGTGAGCTTCCAAGGTGATTTTTTTCCGGCGGTCCCAGGGCTGAGTTCTGCCAATCCAAGATGGAATTTTACTGGCGTATACATTAACCACCACTACTCCGATGCCAACGACTGTGAACGCTATGTAATTGCTCCCTTTTGGATTACTGAGAATCCGACCCAAGTCTGGTACTACAATAAGGGCGATGCGCTGAATGCCAATCTTGGAATGTTTTGCACGTTTGATAACGGGCAAACTGCTTTTGTGACGACAAGGGGAAAATTCCGAGTGCATCGCCCGAGCCTTAAGCCTTTGAACTTAGCGTCGAGTCCCCAAGTCTCGATATGGGCTGGGAACAAATTGGGGCTCGACTCTAACTCAGGCAATGGGATGGGATTTCTCACACATATAGATTCCGAATTCGATGGCGTTGCTGCTTGGACTCAATTGATTAACGGGTACTATGTTGGATTTACGGCATACGATACTGATGGAAACGATGTACTTGATGGTGACGAGATCTACCCGTTCCCTGGTCCGACCCCTTATGCGGTGCTTAAAGGGAATTGGATAGCAAGTGACCTTCAATTCGCTGACGCACCTTGGATCACCTGCTCGCCAAACCCAAGCGAGGATCATATGGCCTACAAGACGTTTGCCCGGTTCAGGCCAAACATAGGTGACCCATCCGAGAATATCTATGTCACGCTCGGCATTGTTAATTGGCGGGTCGATGCTAAGGCGAATTACGATGGCAGCGAATGGTTATTGGATCCATCGAGTGCCGTCAGCGCACCGAGTTTGTCGGAAAGCATATTTTTTCCCGAATGGGAGGAAACCTATTAGAGAAAGATTCCTACGACGATCATGTTATGAAGAAGGCAAAACTAGTCGAATTGGTGCCGGTACTTGCGATATTACTTTTTTGCGCCATGGGGCATGCTGCTGAGACGAACGGCATACCCTCAGAATTGACAAATGCCGGTATTGAATGGGGAAGCGAAACCAATGGAATTCGAGCAGGGTTGGTAGCTTTCCAAGTCAATAACAAAAGGCTCATCAAGATAATGGTTCTCAGTTCAAAAACGAATTCTGCGCTAGGGTACGTGTCTCCGCCTGATCTTCGGTTTGCCAAATTAGAACTGCGGAATGAAGAGGGAAAACTTGTGGCACAAACCCAGGAAGGGAAAAAAGTGAATCGGGAACTGCCCAAGGAAATACTGGCAAGCGATTTGCCCGTGATGAAACAGGAACGAATGGGCCGAGGCCGGGAACTCTACGCCGGTTTGGTTATGACTTCACCCGGTAGCCCGGTTAGTATGGGAAGTTTTAATTTGGAGGATTTGTTCCAAACAGATCCGCAAACCAGATACTCGCTCGCTGTCTGCCCCGTGATCTATAAATTCACGCATGATAGGCGGAGAGTCTTGAGAGTGGATATGCCATGTGTCGCCATTGAGGTTGGCCCTGCCAAGCGGTAGCAGCGAACCATACAAAACGCGGAGGCTATTGTCTGGCGATGGCTGTGCGATTTCGGCATTGAAAATTGGGCCGAAACCGATAGCTCCTACATCCGTGGCCTCATCGTCTTCTCAAAAAGCTCCAGCGCAGACTGTGTTGAAGAACCATCATTCTATCAAAGGCGTCAACGCAGTTGCGGGATGGCACAAGGCTGGCTAGACTGGGACAGTGAACGCGTTGACGAAACAAGAGCAAAAGGTCCTTTGCGTAGTGCTGGGCCTGTTGCTGCTGGGTTTGGCGGTGAAGACCTACCGCACCGCGCGTCCACCAGTCGCCACCGTTCAAGCCACCACGCCCTGATATGCAAGAATTGACGTTTGAAAGCACGCTCGCGCTCATCCTCGCCAAGGACTCCCGCTACCATCGGGACGCCTACCTGTTTGTCAAAGACGCCCTCGATCATACGCAGAAGATCGTTGTCAAAGAGAGTCGCGAGCAACTCCGCCACGTCACGGGCCAGGAATTGCTCGAAGGCATTCGTAGTTACGCACTCAACCAGTTTGGTCCAATGGCTGAAATGGTCTTTGCCGAGTGGGGCGTCAATCGCTGTGAAGATTTCGGCGAGATCGTTTTCAACATGGTCGAGATCGGGTTGCTCGGAAAAACTGAGGAGGACAGCCGGGAAGATTTTCAGAACGGCTACAGCTTTCACGACGCATTCCGCAAACCGTTCCTGCCCTCGACAAGATCGCGCGCTGCCGCAGATGTTCCGAAAGCGACTGAAGCCTGAGGGGTGCGCCGAGCTTAATCCGCCGTCCGCCCAGTCTCTGAATCCATGAGCGCCAAAATTGTCCCCGCTTCGCCCGAAATGAGTGTCATTCCATCCATTCCGCCCGGCGTGAAAGTTACTACATTGGAGAATGGACTGACCATCATCGTTCGCGAAGATCACAGTGCACCGGTGGTCTCCGCCCAGGCGTGGGCCAACACGGGCAGTATTCACGAAGGTCGCTGGCTGGGCGCAGGTTTATCGCACGTGCTGGAACACATGTTGTTCAAAGGCACAACCACCCGCCCGGGCAGTCGGATCGACCAGGAAGTTCAGGAAGCCGGTGGTTACATGAACGCCTACACGAGCTTCGACCGCACGGTGTATCACATTGATGTTCCCAACACCGGGGCGGGCACGGCAATTGATATCCTCTGCGACATCATGCAGAACGCGTCGCTACCGCCGGATGAACTGGCCAAGGAACTCGATGTGATCCGGCGTGAGATGGACATGGGGCAGGACGATCCCAATCGTCGCTCGGGTCGTCGCTTGTTCGAAACGGCTTACACGCGCAGTCCCTATCGCTACACAGTTATTGGCTATCTCGACATCTTCAACGAACTCAAGCCCGAAGACATTCGCGGTTACTACACGGACCGCTACGCTCCGAACAACGTGTTCTACGTCGTCGTGGGCGATGTGAAGTCGGACGAGGTCGTGGCCCAGATCAAAGAGGCTTACGCGAGGTCCAAGGCCCGGGCGCTGCCACCCATCGTGTTGCCGACGGAACCTCGTCAGACCGCTCCCCGCGAAGTGATCGAGGAAGCGCCCATCGAACTGGGCCATATGCATTTTGCCTGGCACATCCCGGACCTGCGACATGCCGACGTTCCCATCCTGGATGTCGTGTCCGTCTTGCTCGGCAGCGGACGCAGTTCCCGACTCTACCAGGAAGTGCGCGAAAAGCAGGGCCTGGTTCACTACGCGGACGCGTGGACCTACAATCCCGGCAACCCCGGTTTGTTCGGCATGAGCGCGATGGTTGATGCCGAAAAGTTTTCAGGGGCTCGTAGCGCTTTACTTGTGGAAGTTGAGCGACTGAAACAGGGCACGGTGTCTGAAGCGGAACTTCAAAAGGCCGTAAAGCAATTCGTCAGTGCAACGCTCGGCACGCGAAAGACCATGACGGGTCAGGCTCAGGACCTTGGCGGAAGCTGGCTGGCCACTGGCGACTTGAATTTCTCGCAACGTTATCTTGCCGCCGTCAAGCGCGTAACGGTGGCGGACCTCCAGCGCGTGGCTCGGGAGTATCTTACGGAAGAAAACCGCACGCTCTATGCGTTGCTCCCAACCGGAACCTTGCCCAGGGCGACGGTAGCCGTGGAAACCAGTGCGGAACACGCGATTCAGAAGTTTGTTCTGCCGAATGGACTGCGCTTGCTGGTCAAGGAGGAACATCGACTCCCGTTTGTGGAATTTCGGGCCGTGTTTCAGGGCGGCGTGCTGGCTGAGTCCGCCGAGAACAATGGCCTTACGCAACTCATGTCGCGCCTGATCATCAAAGGCACGAAGACGCGCAGCGCGGAACAAATTGCCGCTGAGATTGAATCGGTCGGCGGACACCTGGATAGTTACGGTGGCAACAATAGTTTTGGGATTAACGCAGAAGTGTTGAGTTCGGATTTCAGTACCGGGTTGAATCTGATGGCCGATGTGGTTTTGGATCCTACCTTTCCCCAGGCGCAACTGGAGCGCGAACGCGAAGTCCAGCTGGCCAGCATCCAGGCGCAGAAGGATGATTTGCTCAAGAGCGCGTTTGTCGCGATGCGACGCGGGTTGTTTGGCGAAACGGGTTACGGTCTGGACGCGCTCGGCCGGGAGGAAACGCTGGAGAAACTTCAGTCCGCAGACGTTCAGTCATTTCACCAGAAGCTGGCGACTCCGGCCAACTGTGTCCTCGCCATTTACGGTGACGTGGATACGGCCGAAACCAAAGCGGCAGTGGAGCGTGCCTTTGCCAGTTGGAAACCAGGCGACGTCAGCGGCCGCGCCCTGGAATCGCGTCCGTCCAGTTCCCGACGGATCACGGACACGCGGGACAAGAAGCAAGCCGTGGTTGTAATTGGTTTTCCGGGCACGAGCATGAAGGCCGCCGATCGTCACGCGATGGAACTCCTGCAGGAAGCCTGCAGCGATCTCGGTTCACGCCTGTTCCTGCGCATTCGCGAGAAGCTGGGACTGGCTTATTACGTCGGCGCGCAAAATCTGTTGGGCCTCACTCCTGGCTACTTCGCCTTCTACGCCGGGACCGAGCCGGGCAAAGCTGCCCAGGTGGAGCAGGAAATGTTGAAGGAAGCTGAGTTGCTCCGCACCGAATCTTTGACCGAGGAAGAACTGAAGCGCGCCAAGGCCAAGATCATCGGCCAACGCAAAATTGCCCGGCAGGAGCTCGGGAGCTTCGCCACCACGACGGCCCTTGATGAACTCTACGGATTGGGTTTTGACTTCAACGATTCCGAAGATGCCCGGATCGAAGCCGTGACACTTACGGATGTGAAAGCTGCGGCGCAACGGTATTTGCGGCCCGAAGCGCTCGTGGTTTCGGTGATCAATCCCCAATAGTTGGCCGGCCAAACATATTTGGTTGGACAACGCTGGCCGGTCAGCGTATGACGTGGCGCAATCATCAGACCCATGAACCGCTTACTGGTCAACGCTGGAACGCCGCAGGCCTGGGAGATTCAACTCAAGCCCGGCGTCAATCGAATTGGGCGTGGCGAAGACAACGATTTCGTCATCAATCACGGCTCGGTCTCCACGCATCACTGTGAAATCACGCTGAGCGACAACGGCGTGCTGCTCAAGGACCTGGGCTCCACCAACGGTACCTTCATCAACCGCGCACCCACTCAAGAGGTCTGGCTGCAACCGGGCCATCGCGTGCAGTTTGGTGCAGTGGATTTGTTGTTCGAATCCGACACCGTGTCTGCGGCCGCACCCGCGTCACCGGCCAGCGCGCCGCCGATTCCGATTCCGGTCCCCGTCCCAACCGCCACCATGCGTCCGAGCGGATTGCGGATCAACCTGCCGGGAAAAGCGGCGCCGACCGAAACGGTAGCGGAGGCTGCGGAAGGAACGCCGTTAGTCGAGGAAGAACCTGAAGCTGCCATCGATGGCGGAAACAATGTCTGCAAATCGCATCAAAAGACTCCCGCCCGCTTTCTCTGTAATCGATGCAAAAAATATTTCTGTGACCTGTGCGTTACCACCAGAGCTGGCGGAAAGTACTGTCGCACGTGCGGTTCGAGTTTGACTCCACTGCGGGTACAGGCGGCCCGGCCGGTCGCTGAACGAGGCTTTTATTCCCGCTTGCCGGGCGCTTTTATTTACCCGTTCAGAGGTTTCGGCGCGGTAATCCTGGTTTTCGCGACCATCGCTTTCTTGCGTTGGAGTTTGTCAGCGCCGGCATTCTTTCCATCTTCATGAAGATGGCCGTTTATGGTTTCGTGTTTCTGTTTATGCAGAACATCATTCACACGACCGTTTCCGACGAGAACGAGGCTTTGAGTTTTCCCGATGCCGATGGGCTCTTTGGCGCGTTTTTCCAATTGGCGGGCACCATCGTGGTGTCGTTTGGTCTGCCGATTGGACTGCTCATTGCCAGGTTTGCTGACGTGGACATCCCGATGGCGGCCATTGTCGCCTCGATGCTTTTGGGCTGCTTCTATTTCCC
>DASUGI010000265.1:0-32089 GCA_036274115.1 Verrucomicrobiia bacterium | reverse complement strand
CCGTCGAGGTCCTTGCCGATCGTAGCCTGGATCTGGTCGCGAAACTTGATGCGCTCGGTAAACAACTCGTGGAACTCCATCTGTTTGCCAGCGGTCTTGAGGGCTTCGGAAAACTTTGCTTCGAACAACTCCCGAAGTTTTTCCATGTCCGACACCCGCTCGGCACCAAGCATTTGGGCAACTTTGCGAACGCTTTCTTCAGTGGCTTCGACCCGGATGTAAAAGGCGACGGAGATGTCAGCGCGAATATTATCTTTGCAAACGAGGCCGTCTTTACCTTTGCGCGAGATTTCGAGCTTCTTCACCGAGATGTCCATCTCCTCAAAATTCTGCACCACGGGAATACGAATCATGTAGTCGAAGGCTACCCGCAGGCCACCGAGGCCAACACTGATGCCGGCCTTGCCGGGGTGCACCTTGCGAATGAAGAGCGCAACGACGGCCGCGCCGCACATAAGCAGCAAGAGTATGGGAATGCCGATTAACACGTAAGTCATAGGTCTGATTCGTTGGTTTGTTCAACCGCACGCAAGCAGCGCTCACACTCAGAACGCCAGAACCGCTCATCTCACGTTGCGTCCGGAACTGTGCTCTGGTTATCAGAACGCGGAAATCGAATCCAATACAATTCTGTTCCAAATTTCCAACGGGAGCAGAATCCGGCCGCAAACGGCGCCAAGCCACGCTACTAATCACAATTCGCTAGGCAGGCGACGCCGCAAAAACTATCCTGCCCGCCGCATTTTTGCTCATGAAAGTCACGCTGAACTGGCTCAAACAATACGTTGATTTCAACTGGTCGGTCGAAGAAACCGTCGAACGCCTCACCATGCTCGGTCTCGAAGTCGAGGGCGTGCAAAAAATCTCCGGCGCGTTTGAAGGCATTGTGGTGGCGCAGATCCTCACGCGCGATCCGGTGCCCGGCTCGGACAAGCTTTCCGTCTGCAAGGTGAATGATGGGAAGGGCGAGCGGACGATTATTTGCGGTGCGCAGAATCACAAGGCCGGCGACAAAGTGCCGTTGATTTTGCCGAATTTCGCCTTGCCGATGAAGCCGGGCGACAAAGAGCCATTCGTCATCAAGGAGCGGAAGGTGTTTGGCATCACGAGCCAGGGCATGATGTGTTCCCCGCAGGAACTCGGTTTGCCGGATCAAGTGGACGGCTTGCTGATCCTGCCGACGGATGCGCCAGTGGGAAAACCGTTTGGCGAATACATGGGCCGTAGCGGCAGCGACGTGGTGTTCGATCTTGAGGTCACGCCGAACCGGCCGGACTTGAATAGTGTCATTGGGATTGCGCGGGAGATTGCGGCGGTGACGGGAAATCAATTACGAATTCCCGAAATCCGAAATCCGAAATCCGAAATCCTCGCGGACCGCCTGGTTAAGGTTCGCATTGAAGACCCGGAGCTTTGTCCCCGATACACGGCGCGCGTAATCAAAGGCGTGAAGGTTGGGCCCAGTCCGGATTGGTTGCGTTCGACACTGGAGAAGGTTGGTATTCGCAGCATCAGCAACGTGGTGGATGTAACGAATTACGTGATGCTGGAAATCGGCCAGCCGCTGCACGCGTTTGATTATCATCTCGCAGGACAGGCGTCGCGCCTGTCTCGAACTGACGGCGGCAAAGATGGAGACAGGCGCGACGCCTGTCCCACGATCGTCGTCCGCCGCGCGCAGGATGGTGAACTGTTCACCACACTTGATGGACAGAAGCGCACCCTGACCAATGAAATGCTACTTATCGCTGACGAGCAGAAAGGCATCGCCCTCGCTGGTATCATGGGCGGCGCGAATACGGAGATTAACGATCAAACCGTCGATGTGTTGATCGAAAGCGCGTACTTCTCGCCGACGAACATTCGCCGCACGAGCAAGGCACTCGGCTTGCGCAGCGAATCCAGCTATCGCTTTGAGCGCGGTGCGGACATTGGGATTTGCGATTGGGCCAGTCAGCGCGCCGCACAATTGATTCTCGAAACGGCTGGCGGCCAATTGGCCGAAGGCATCGTGGATGCGTATCCAAAACCAGCCGAACCAAAGCAAATCACGTTGCGCCATCGCAAAGTAAACGAGTTGCTCGGCATCACGCTGAAGCCGGAGGAAATGGAGTTCTACCTTGGGCAACTGGGATTGAAGGTGGTGAATCGCAAAGCGCGTCCCGTTGGAGATGAAAGTGCGATTGAGCCGACGACGTTCCAGATTCCCACGTGGCGCGTGGATTTGAAGCGCGAGACCGACCTCATTGAAGAGATCGAACGCCTGCATGGCCTGGACAAAGTCCCGGCCACGCCGCCGCGCGGAGCGATTGGCACGAACGCGTTTGATTCTGTTTACGATCAAATCAGCGAGGCTCGGCGCATTCTCACTGGACTGGGGCTAAACGAGGCGCAGGGGCAAACCTTGATTGCCAAATCCGAAATTCGAAATGCAAAGCTCGAAGACGTCGTCGCCCTCGCCAATCCGCTCAGCGCCGACATGGACGTGCTGCGTCCGAGTTTGCTGCCGGGCTTGATTCATTCGCTGCGGCACAACGTCACGCACAAGAATTACGATGTCGCTTTGTTCGAGATTGGCCGCGTGTTCATCGCCAGCCAGAGTGCGCCAAAAGAAGAACGGCGAGTTGCAATCGCACTCACCGGCCAACGCAACGCGCCATTCTGGAGCGGCGACGAACGGGACGCGAAGCTCGACGCCATGGATTTGAAGGGAATCGTCGAGGACTTTCTCGAACGATTCGGCATACGCGGCGTGACGTTCACCCGGCGCGCCGAAAGCACATCGCTGTTCCTGGAATCCGCCACCATCGCGTTGGGCGGCAAGTTGGCCCTGGGCGAACTGGGGCTCGTTTCCCCCGTGCTCGCCAGGAAGTATGATTTGCGTGATGCCGTGCTGCTGGCGGAGTTGAACCTTGACCAACTACTGGCGCGTCGCAATCCGGCAAAATCCTTCAAAACTCTGCCGCAATTCCCTTCCAGCCGGCGCGACGTTGCCATGCTCGTGCCGGAAGCCACCACGCATGACGCGGTGCTGGCGACCGTGAAACAAGCCAAGCCGGCGAACCTCGAATCGGTGGAACTATTCGACGTCTTCCGCGGCAAGCATGTGCCTGAAGGACAGAAGAGCCTGGCTTACGCGTTCACCTATCGCGCGGCGGACAAGACGTTGACCGATGCCGAAGTGAACGCGGCCCACGCGAAAGTCGTGGAAGCATTCAAGGCGCAGTTGAAGGCGACCGTCCGCGAGTAGCCGTTTCCATCAGGCTCGAAGAATTCAAATCCGCGCCGCGCCGGAATGAGCCGTCGGCGTTGCGATGGATGTCGTCGTCGGTCCAGAGTTTCTGGTCCGGGCCAGCCGAGCGGATTTCGTAACGACCATTGCCCAGCGCGTGGAAGAAGAGCGGCGTGCCCCAACGATCAATCAACTGGCCCTGCGCATTCAGCGCCACGTTGGTGTCTGGAATAAACCTCTCTTGCGCGAAGTTCTTTCCTCGCAATAAATCCGCCCAATCCTCGTTGGCGCTCAATGGTCGATTCCCGGCGGACTTGAGCAGCAACAATGAATTGTCCATGAGGCGCGACATCAACGTCAGGTCATTCTCGGGCGGCTGATTGGTATTTCCGTAATCGCGGAGAATGGAATCTCCAAGCAGCGCAGTGGAAGCTGGCGGCGGCGCTGACGTGCTCATAGCAGTCCCATTGGGCTCATCACTCCGAACCGCTGCGTTCTGTGGAGCCGAGCGCCGCGCCCACCAAACCCCGAGGACGACGACGAGGAGGAGGAGAACGAGGACGATAGCGGCAGCGGGCTTCACGGCTTCACAAAGCCCAGCGGTGCGGACGGGGAATTCGGATTCCAGAAGTTGGCGATGTTCGGCAGCACGTAAGCCATGTTGCCGGCCGACACGCCAAACCAGCGCAGCAGTTCTGCGAAATACAAATCCGCCGCCGTGCTCGGCAAGCAACGTCCACCGCGGCCCACATCATCCGGACCATCGAGCGTGAGATCGGGATAAGTGCCAAAGATTTTTCCGCCGTCCACTTTGCCGCCAAAGACAAGTGCATTGCCACCCCAGGCGTGGTCCGTACCGCGGCCATTCGAGCGCAGCGTGCGACCGAAGTCAGAGGACGTAAACGAGATGACATCGTCCTGAAGACCCAGTTGTTCCAGCGCCTGTTGGTAAGCGCCAATGGCCGTATCGAGCGTGGCCAGCATGCCGGCCTGCGTGTTGAGGAGTTCGCCGTGATGATCCCAGCCGCCGTAATTCACAAAGAACGTCTGACGACGCAAGCCAAGCTGGCTGCGAATTTTGATCGTCTTCACGACCGCCTTCAACGTGGCGGCGAGATAATTGCCGGGCGGAAACAACGCATCAATGGCACCACCGAGTTGGGCATTGGCCGAATCGAATTGGGTCTGGAAAAGCTGCTGCGCCTGGTCGCTCTGCTTGGTGAGTTGGGAAAAGCTTTCCGTGAGCAGATTGGTGTAATGCTGATCCAGAGTACTGCGTAGTGCCGCGTTCTTGAACTGGAGCGGATTGTTCGCCGCGCCGCCGGTGTTCCCCTCGAACGTGAGCGCGCCCGACGGCGTAACGACAAATTGCTGAGTGTTATTGCCGACTTGAAACACGTTGTTGCCGCCGAGCGAAATGCTCATCGAGGTCGAACCCGTGTTGTAATAGGCGTTCAAAATGTCCGCGCAACGACCGGCCCAACCGCTGAGTTGTGACATTCCCTGCGGTACGGCCGTCTGCCATTGCTCGATCTGGTCGCTGTGTGAGAACAGCGCCTTGGGCACGGGTAACGCGGCGTTCTGTCCGTTTTCCCAAGCATTGAACTGAGCCTTGGTAATCGGCTGAACGAGCGTGCCGACATTCGCGACAAAGGCGAGTCGCCGCTTGCCGGCAAACGCGCCGGCAGGAGAACCGGTGTTGGTGCCATTCGCCATCGCTTGAAGATTGGCGCAAGCCGGATGCAAACCGAAGTTGGCCGAAGGAGCAGTCAGTTGGCGCAGCGCGTTACGATCGAGCGCGAGGCCGCCGTCGCTGCCGAACGGACCGCGTGTGATGGAGTAAATGTTGTAAGCCGACTGTTCCCATGGCACGAGCCAGTTAAAGGAGTCAATGCCACCGCTGAGAAAGATGCAGACGAGCGCCTTGTTGTCGAGCGGACCGCCCTGCGCCGCGACGCTGTTGGCGAGCTTGAGATTGAGCAGCGTGTTCAGGATCGCGGAAGAACCCACTGCGGCGCAGTTGAGTTGCTTCAGAAATCCGCGTCGTGAAATGGGCTTGCTCATAACTGAAATCCGAACTTCGAAATCCGAAATCCGAAAGAAATTTGAAGTCGCGAATCCAATTCGACCGGCACTTCGGCCTTCGGATTTCGGGAATTCGGATTCTGGATTCTCATCGTTGCACCGCTCCTTCCGGACATGCGGCGGCGAGATAAACCGCCAGCCGAATGCGCGCCAATCGATCGTAAGCGGCGACCTGGTTAACGCCACTCAGAATTTTATCGCGCGTGGCCGCCGACATGGTGCCGCCGCAGAACAACAGGTTCACTTGATCCACCAGCGCTCCCGCATCACCTGACACCGGGAGCAAATCCGCATAGTCCGGCGGGAAACTGTAGGTGTCGTACAGCTTCAAGCCATTTTCCGTAATCTCCCAAAGCTTGTTGGGAAATGAAATGCTCGAATAACTGTCTGTGATCTGAAACGCCGGACCAACCAAACCGAATTGAGTCAACAGCCCTGGAGGCTGGTAGCCGGGTCGGAAGAAATTGAACACGCTCGGTGAATACGTCGGCTCCTGGAACGCGGCTGAATTGAACTCGCCCCACGTCCACCAGAGCAGGTTGGTGTATTGGTCCAGCCGGCCGAGTCGCGCAATCGCCATCGCGCGATGCACGGGTTCTTTCAGCCGGCCAAATTCCGGCGCGCCAATGAACCACCGCGCGTCCCGGGCTTCTTCGTCCAGGAGAATCGCTTTCACCACAGCGGCGAGATTACCGCGCTGGCCGGTTCCGTCATTGGCGAACTTCGCAGCGACACGCGCAACATAGTTGGAGGACGGATTGCTCGTGACCAGGAACTGAATGAGTTGCCTGCCGATGAATGGACCAGTGTTCGGATGCTCGAACAGATTGCGCAAGGCATCATCCACATCACGCAACCCATTCTCCACCGTCGGTGCGCGCGCCGGGATCGTGAAGCCTTTCAGCAAGGTCTTCGCGCCGAAGTCGTGTTTCTCCGCCCACATTTGCATCGGCACGGAATAGTCGTCATCCGTCCAGCCGCCGTTGCCCCACGCCTGTCCCCCAAACCACAGGCCCGTGAACACGCGTGCGAACTCCGTGATCTGCGCGTTGCCGTAGGTGGGAATGGGTTGACCGAATTGATCAAGTTGCTGCGTGCCGTCGGGGTTCAGTTCCCAAAGGCCAATGCTGAAAAGCTGCTGCACTTCGCGAGCGAAGTTCTCGTCCGGATACTGATTGATCTCGGGCCGCGCCTTCTGATTGCCGACATGGCTGAGGTAACGGCCCATGGCCGGATGCAACGCCACCTCGCGCAGGACATCGAAGTAATTGCCAAACGCATTTCTGACGAAGATGTCGTAGTAGTCCGCCACTCCGAGCGGGCGATTCTCGAGGTTCGCATCGCGCCGGGATACGACGCAAATCTGGCTCAAGGCAAACGCAACACGCTGGCGCAACTGATCCGAACCAGCGATCGCCGCGCGGGCGAACGGCGTCGTCGCGTTGTTGCCGTTGATGAACTGATCCATTTCGTTGAACGAATAGGTCAGGTCGGTGCGCGGGCCGTTGAAGTCAGCGTAGATTTGTCCGATGTATTCTCGGTGGAGCGTGGCGGGTTGATTCGTAATCTGATCGTCAATCCATCCGGCGATGCCGAGTTGTTGCACGCGATCAAGCTCCCGCAACGTTGGTCCGAAGGTCGCCTGCTGGAGTAGTCGCGCCGCTTGAGCGCGGGTCACCAAACCAGTTCCGCCGCCCGGTCCGCCGCGCATCTGTTCAATGAACGCCGCATAATCGCCGAAAACTGACCCGGTGACAGCGCCGGTGCTGTTGATGATGGGCATTGCACCGCGAGCGCTGTTGGCACGGAGCGGATCACTCCCGAGAACATTCTCCGCCCAATCATACACGCCATCGCCATCACTATCTTTGTCGTCGGTCGCGACGCGATAAAACTCACGGTTTGTCTGACTGAGACGATTGGTCAGCACCGCAAAGCCCGCTCCGCCATTGAGCCACGTGACACCGGCGAACTGAGACCAGTTTGTGATCGTAGTGCTGGTAAAGAGTTTTTGGTCCTTACCAGATATTGCAGGCCACGCAACAACGGCACTATTGGTTTGCGTTGTCAGCGAAATGCTCGGGCTTGAGTTTGGATTGAACGGATCAGTTCCCCATTTCGCTTCATGTGCGTTCGACGCACCGTCACCATCCGCATCGCCATTTGGCGGAAGGCCAAATGCACGGAAGCGTACTTCCCAGGCGTCGGGCAACCCATTTTTATCCAGGTCCTGTCCGCTCGGCCAGGTTTGACCCGCGAACTCCGGTTTGCTCGTAATTAGCACTGGATTTGAGGAATTGGTGCGCTCGACTAAGTCGGTAATGCCGTCGCCATCGGTGTCGGCGAGGCGGGGATTTGTTCCGGCAAGGAATTCATCGCGATTATTCAAGCCATCA
This sequence comes from Verrucomicrobiia bacterium, assembly GCA_036274115.1. GTDB lineage: Bacteria > Verrucomicrobiota > Verrucomicrobiia > Limisphaerales > JADLHS01 > JADLHS01. Next base: position 24,376 of record DASUGI010000265.1, on the reverse strand, counting down.
CCGTCAGCATCCAGGGTAGCATCGGCAGCGGAGAGTTTGTTGAACAGATTGGCGTCCTCCCAGACATCAGGCATGCCGTCTTTATCGGAGTCCTTCGCGTTGGCAAAGGCAGGCAATGAGGCCAGCACGTTCGTAGTGATGAACAGCTTCACTCCCTGATGCACTACCATGCTCAATTGATTGGTGACGCCGTTGTAATCGGTCCATTTCGCGGTGCCGTTCTCTAGCGGATTGCGCGCCGTGCAATTGTTGAACGTGCGCAGCACGACGAGCGTGTTGCTCGTCTGATTGGTAATGGCAAATGTCACTGTCCACGAGTTACTGTTCGCGCCGCGTTGCGCGAAGAGACGGAACTGGATGCGATCGGAGATATCCGCCGGACCGTAACCACTGAAGCCAAGTTTCGCACGAAGGTCCGTAGGCGGATTGCCATAGTCAGAATCCCAAATGGTCGTGTTCGGCTGGCTCGAATAACTGAAACCGCCGGTGTATTCGGAATGGAATAGATGCGTAATCGCTCCGTTGTAATAACGCAGCGCCATGCCGAGTGAACGCCAGTCTGTCGTGGTGGGATTCTTCACGGCGAACTCGATGAGAAAATCCTCGTTCCAGATATTCGGCGCGAGCGCGCCTTCGTTGTGGTCCCAAACCAACTGGACGTTTTCCAGATTCCATTCCCACCGGGAAGGTGAGGAACGGAAGAATGGAAGGTAGGAGACGAAGGCGACGCTATTGGATGGATTGTAACCAGGGTCGGTCCCAACGCGGACTTCGTTCTTGTCGCTCACACCATCGTTGTCAGAGTCCGCGAGCAACGGATTGGAAGGAATAGGCGAGTTTAGTTCCGCGAAGTCGGACAGTCCGTCGCCATCGGTGTCAGCGTTCAGCGGATTTGTGTTCAGGGCAACTTCCTGTCCGTCATTCAAGCCGTCGCCGTCCGTATCCGCCATCCACGGGTGAGTGCCACGTTGATATTCCTGCAGGTTGCTCAAGCCATCGCCGTCCGAGTCCGCCGCAGCCAGGGCTGCCGACCCGGGCTGAAGCGCATACTTCATTTCATACCAATCGGGGATTCCGGACGCATCGGTATCAAGCACGCGATCCACAATCTGCACCGCGTGAATGCCGAGCGCCCAGCCATCGTAGTTGGTCACGTTGATGGTGAGGTTGGGGCTGCCGAGATTCGTGTAGAGCGCGAGATTGGCGTAGGGGAAACTGGTGTCGCCGGGCGCAATTTCGACGAAGCTGCCTTGTGGCGCGGTAGTGGTCGTGCGGAACAATCGATCCGTGGCGGCGCTCGCGCCCAGCCGCACGCGACCGCGCTGGCCATCATACGAGCCACCGACAATCACGTAGAGGTCGTAATTGGTGAACGGAATGTTACCCAGGGTCAACGACGCCTGATTCGCTGCGTACGCCCGGATGAAGCCGCTCATCAGCTTGCGATCGGGTGAGCCGGCATTATCGCTGGCATCACTCGCATCGCCAGTCCAACTCAGGGTGAAATTCGTCAGGATGTTGCCATCACTGCGGACAATCTGATTGGTCAACGGCGTCAGGATGTCAGCTTTGCTCCCGGTCGGACGAGTCCAGGTGCGAATGGGCAAGGTATCGTTCCACCGCGTCTGCGGCACGACGCCAGCCACTTCGTTGGTAATGAGAGTGGCGTTGAGATCACCTTGCGATACGAAGTGGATTCCAATGCCACCGCGGAAAACTGTCGGGGTGCTGCTGGCATTCGTCGGGTTTGTCCCCACGCGACGTTCCAGCGAGTCGGGCGCACCATCGCCATCGGAATCCACCACGAGCGGATTCGATGCAGGCAACCCATTTACTTCGTCGCCGTCACTGATTGAATCACCGTCGGTATCCGCCTTGTTGGGATTTGTCCCAAGCGCGAATTCAGCGCCATCGCTTAAGCCGTCGCCGTCAGTATCTGCTTTGTTGGGATCGGTGGAATTCACGCCACTGTTGTATTCCTGCAATGCGGTGCGGCCATCGTTGTCCTTGTCGCTGACGGCATCGGAAGCATTCGAGTCGCTAAGATGATTGTCCTCCTCCCACCAGCGCGGCAGTCCATCGCTGTCGGCGTCCAGCAACGCATTCGTATCAACTTCGAGCGATGCGTAATCGAATTGAATCCAATAACCGATGTTGGCGGCGTTTGGACCAACCCGCGTAAACTCAATGGTGTTCGGACCGCCAGAAGCCAAAACACTCGTGGCCGGAAAATCGACGACCACCCGCGTATCGCGGTCGAGCCGATTCGAATAAAGCAGTGTCCCCTGCCCGGCGGCGTTTTTGAATCGCACCGTAATGTCGTGTTGGCCAAAGTCCTCACCGCTCGCGTTCGACAGACTCAGCCAAACCCCGCCCCAGACGAGCTCGAATGAGAGCCGGAGGCGCGACGCGGCATTGGTTTGAGTCGCATTGAGAAAGAAGTGAACGCGGTTGGTGCGGTCGCCGTCGGTGAGCGCGCGCTCCCATGCGAGATCCGGTTCGTTGAACGGGACGGGCAGATTCGTGGTGAGGCCGTTGAAACCAATCGGGTAGTTGCCGGCGAAATAAAAATCGTCATCGGCCAAAGGATTATTTGCCGGATTGAAAAGCGGGTCACCGGGAACGCGCGTCACCTGCCCCGGGCGCAAGGTGTTTCCATTCCGTTCCTGAGAGAATTCATCGGTGGCATTGTAACCGGCAGCAAACGGGTCTTCGTCCAGGCCGATCTGCCAAATGGATTGCAGCCCACCATGAGCTATCGGACTGAATGCCAGGAAGAAAATCGCCGCCACGTACGCAGAAAATGCTTGGTGCTTTGACATCGGCAAATAGGGCACAGCTTGTAACTCCATGGCCTCCTCGCAGTGCTCGTGCCGAATCTAGCACGGCGGTCGAGTTCGTAAATCTGAAATTGTGGTTACCATTAGAATGCGCCACTCGCTCGCAAGCCTGTCACGAGACGGGACAATTCCTGCGCAGAGTTTGGCAGCACAAGGTTGGAGACTCGATCGTCGTCGACGGAAGATAGGTTCAATACAGAACGCTTATGAGTCTGAAAACAAGTTTCACGCTGTCGCAAGCAGACATTCCCAGGCAATGGTACAATCTGAACGCCGACTTCCCGGAACCGCTGCCGCCGCCGCTGCACCCGGGCACCAAACAGCCGATGCCACCGAATGCACTGGAAGCCATCTTTCCGCGCAATCTGGTGGAACAGGAAATCAGCACGGAACGCTGGATCGAAATTCCCGAGACCGTTCGCGAAATCTACGCGCTGTGGCGGCCGACTCCCCTGCTCCGCGCGGTGCGATTGGAGAAAGCGCTGCAAACGCCAGCGCACATCTACTACAAATACGAGGGTGTCAGTCCGGCCGGCAGTCACAAGGTCAACACGTCCGTCCCACAGGCGTTTTTCAACAAGGAAGCCGGCACGAAACGTCTCGCCACGGAAACCGGCGCGGGCCAATGGGGTTCTTCGCTCGCGTTTGCGTGTAGCCTCTTTGGGCTCGAATGCAACGTTTACATGGTCAAGGTGAGTTACGATCACAAGCCGTATCGCCGCATGCTCATGCATACCTGGGGCGCTACTGTGCATGCGAGTCCAAGCCATGAAACCGAGTATGGCCGCAAGTTGCTGACGGAAGACCCGCACTGTCCCGGCAGCCTCGGCATCGCCATCAGTGAGGCGATCGAAGACACCGTCAAACATCCGAATACCAAGTATTCACTCGGGAGCGTGTTGAATCACGTTTGCCACCATCAAACGGTCATCGGAGAGGAAACCATCCGCCAAATGGAACTGGCCGGCGAAGAGCCAGACGTGATTTTCGGTTGTTGTGGCGGCGGCAGTAATTTTGCCGGACTCACGTTTCCTTTCATTCGGAAGAAGATAAAAGAGCAAAAGACCTATCGCATTGTCGGCGTCGAACCCTCCGCCTGCCCTACCCTGACCAAAGGTGAGTTGCGCTATGATTTCGGCGACACCGCGGAAACCACGCCGCTTATGATGATGCACACGCTCGGACACAACTTCATGCCACCGGCGATTCATGCCGGCGGACTGCGTTATCACGGCATGTCGCCCATGGTGAGTCATGCACTGAAGCTGGGTTTGATTGAAGCCGTGGCGTTACATCAAACGAAAGTGTTCGAGGCCGCAACATTGTTTGCGCGCAAAGAAGGCATTGTCCCCGCGCCGGAATCAGCTCATGCGATAGCCGCTGTCGTCGCGGAAGCCATCAAAGCTCGCGAGACTGGAAAAAAACAGGTGCTCTTGTTCAACCTGTCAGGACACGGCCTGCTTGACCTCAGCGCTTATGAAAGTTACCTGCACGGCAAGTTGCAGGACGTTTGACCACAGCGAAGATCACACCAGTTTCTTGAGCCTTGAGTCCTCGGCCAATTTCTTGACGAGTTCCTTGACCTTTTGTGCCTGACTCTTGTGGGCCAGCAGGACGGCATCGTCGGTTTGAACCAGAATTGAATCCCGCAAGCCAACGACAGCGATAGGTGTGCGCCGGTTCTTGCTGCGAGCGTCGTAAATAATATTTCGCGCGCCGTCCACGTGCACAAAGTCAGCGACGGCGGCGTTGCCTTCGGCATCCTGTTTGACGTGTCGGCCCAGTGCGGTCCACGAACCAAGGTCGTCCCACTGGAATGCCCCATCGGCGCAGACGACATTGTGCGCCTTCTCCATCAGCGCATAATCAATCGAGATCCTTTTGATGCCGGGATACTCCTTCGCCAGGACCTTCGCCAGTTTGGCCGGCTGGTTCGCAACCTTGAACCAACGCTGACACGCCTCGTACATCTCGGGCTGATGTTTCTGCAAACCCTCGGTCACCGTCACAAAGCTCCAGATAAACATCCCGGCGTTCCAGCGATACTGACTGCTTTGCAAATAGCCGAGCGCCGTGTCGTAGTTGGGTTTCTCGACGAACTGCTCGGCGCGATGGAAAACGGTTTTGTATCTCTTCACCCCGGTTGGCGGCGGCAGCGGTTCGCCCACGCGAATGTAACCGTAGCCCGTGGCTGGTTCTGTGGGATTGATGCCGATGGTCACAATCGCCTGGCCGCGCGATGCCAGATCAAACGCGTCCCCCAGTACTTGTTGAAATTTCTTCGCCTCCGGGATGACATGGTCCGCGGGCAACACCGCCATGACTCCGGTGGTTGAACGCGAACCCACCAGCGCAGCGCCCAGTGTGACTGCTGCGCACGTGTCACGACCCACCGGTTCAGCCACGACATTGTCTTTCGGTAGCCTGGGCAGCTGCTTGCGCGCCTCGGTTGCCTGCGCCTCGTTCGTGATAATGAAGATGTTTTTGATGGGAACCAGTGGCAGCACGCGCTCGACCGTCTCCTGCAAAAATGATTTGTCGCCCAGAAGCTTGATGAGCTGCTTGGGCGTGTTCTCGCGACTGACCGGCCAGAAACGCTCCCCGCGTCCACCCGCCATGATGATGACAAAACGATCTTTGTTCTTCCCCGGAGTTTTCATCGCCATGATTGAACATGGTGCGACCGGGAAAGGCAAAACCGTTTCGCGCGCAGCAAAAGAAAACCCCGACCTATGGTCGGGGTGAGAAACGATATGAATGCAGGCTCAACCCCGACGACGCCGGTAACCCAGCAGTGCCGCGACCCCGAGTGCAGCCAACGCAAGAGACGAGGGCTCGGGAACAACCTGGATCATCACGTTGTCAATCTGCACCGTATTCGGGTTGTCAAATCCAAAGCCGCCGTTGCCATGAGAAATGCGGAACCAGAAGGGCGCTGTTGGGTCAAAGGGGACGGTCCCGCTTGCAGTAGCTTGAGCTAATGAGAACGAAACGAATGTGTATTGGCCGTCGGTCAGAGTTGGTGTGTAACTCATGGCGGTGTTTCCTCCGTCTTGCAGGGCCTGAATCGTGATCGGCGTGGAACTGCTGGAGCCGCTCATATAAAGGCTCAGCGAGATGTTAATGTTCGCCAGAGTCCCTCCCGCCCCGGCGCCACCGACGCCGTAATAACTATATTGATTCCACGTATAATCCAGACCCGCGCTCGTGTCCCAAGTGCCGAACAACGCTTGAGATCCGCCCACTCCATTCGCGTTAATACCCGCCATCAGACTGATGGTACCAGAGCCGTTCCCACCCTGAACTTGCCAGCCTGAACCGCCGATGTTGTCGACGGCCCCGTAACCGCCGAAATTGGCGACCGTGGTTGAACCGCTTGCGAGGGCGTCAAAGTTTTGCTGATACAACACTTGCGCAGTGACTGAAGACACCGAGAGTGTCAAAACTCCAAGGGAGAGAATGTATCCAGGTTTCATAGTGATTCGCTGAGTTGCTTGTTTATAGCTCCCGGTGTTGGAAATTGTCACGGCATTTTAATTTGTCGGTCGTTACAATAATTCATTCCGTACTTTTCCGGGTAGGAGGCAACTTCAGGCTTTAACCGCCTCAACCAATGATTTCACAAAACCGGAGACTGTTTGAACCATGGTCGGTGATGTCCCATGCTGCGCGATCTGGTTGACCACTGCACTACCCACCACACAACCATCTGCTTCCTGAGCAACAAGTTTTGCCTGGTCTGGATTTGAAATTCCAAAGCCGACGGCAACCGGCAGCGTCGTGTGCGCTTTGATCTTCGCCACTTGCTCGGCCAGATTTGACGCCACCTTGCTCTGCATCCCGGTTACGCCTTCTCGCGAAATGTAGTAAATGAAACCTGCCCCGCGTTTCACGATGGCGGCCATGCGGTCTTCCGGCGTCGTTGGCGCGACCAGATAAATCTGACACAAGCCCGTCTGGGTCATGAGCGCCTCGTAGTTGTCCGACTCTTCCGGCGGCAAATCCAACACGAGCAAACCGTCCACGCCCGCCTTCGCTGCGTCGCTGATGAACCGCTCCATGCCAACGCGATGAATCAAGTTGAAGTAGATGTAGAGAACAATCGGCGTCTGCGAATCGCGCCGGATGGCCGCCACCGTTTCCAGCACCTTGGGGGGCGTCGTGCCCGACTCCAACCCTCGCTGTGCTGCAAGCTGGTTCACCAATCCGTCTGCCAGCGGATCGCTGAAAGGAACGCCGAGTTCCAACACATCCACGCCCGCCCGGTCGAATGCCAAACCCAGTTGCCGCGTCGCTTCCAGGTTCGGATCCCCTGCCCCGATGTAAACAATGAAAGCTTTCTTGCCCTCGCGTTTCAACCGCGCGAAGCGCTCCACGATACGATTCATGTGGGGAGAGTTTCGAGATTGAAGAAACAAGTTTCAAGCGGCAAGTAAGCGCCGACGACTCCGGATTTGCTATTTCTGTTGCTTCCCCTAGGTTGAAGCGGAAAGGAATTCATTATGGCAAAGAGTGCTCCCAAAGGAAATCAGGACATCATCCGCGAACTGTGCGTCGCTTACGCGATGGAACTTGAAACCGTGCAGAACTACATCGCCAACTCCGTGCATCTGGATGGCGTGAGATCGGACGTCATCAAGAAAGCCCTGGCAGCCGATGTGGCCACCGAAGTGATGCACGCCCAACAACTCGCGCAACGCATCAAGACCATCGGCGGTTTGCTGCCCGGTTCACTGGCCAACGCGCGGAATCAAACCTATCTCCAGCCGCCCAAGGACACGACGGATGTAGTATTTGTCATTAAAGGCGTCATCAAGGCCGAGGAAGCTGCCATTGCGCAATACAACAAGATCATCAAGATGTGCGATGGCCGCGACTACGTGACGCAGGACATGGTCATTGAAATTCTGTCGGGTGAGGAAGACCACCGTCGCGAGTTCGTCGGCTTTCTGAAAGAGTACTCAAAATGAGCCTTAGTCACCGTAAAAGCTCCAGTCGCTATGTCATACGATTTGATGTTACAGACGCATCCGAATCGGGAACTCGCTGCAAATAGCTTCGACGCCATCCAGGAAGAAATCGCGCACAATGCAACATTGCCGCGGCTGTGTGAGCTCACCCTAGGGCGGCGTGCCGCCAGCAGCATTGACGTCATCGTGCTGAGGGAGGGACTCGACTTTGGGGATTTTAGCGAGCAGGATTTCAACGAGTTCTGTTCACGCCGTGGGCTGACGGCTGATTGTCGGAACCAAGACTCGGCAGCAGCCTTTATCGGCAATCGATGGGGATTCACGGTAGCTACGCTTAAGTTGCCAAAGACCGAGGAGGAGGCGCGTACGGCATACGTGGAGATTGTCGAGTTTGCCCTGCGACACGGTTTGAGAGTCACCGACCCACAAAGCGGCCGCGATATAGATTTACAAAAGCCCGGTTTGTTACCGCAGAGCTGGAATAGCTAGTCGATACAAGTTCTCTTACGCTCGACGGTCACCAACTCTCTGCTCAAAGTCGCTTTGCCAGCTCCTCCCGGCTTTTCGCCAGCACATCTTCGTGCAGCGAACTGCCATGCGCGTCAATCGTGACCACTGCCGGGAAATCCACCACGTCCAACTCCCAAATGGCTTCCGGCGAACCAAATTGTTCGAGAAAATACACGTTGCGCACTTTCTTGATGCACTCGGCCAACACCTGCGCAGCGCCCCCCACCGCATGCAAATACACGCAGCCATGTTCCTTGCAGGCGGCTTGCGTCTTCGCGCCCATCCCGCCCTTGCCAATCACGCCACGCACTCCATGATCGCGAATAATCTGCCATTGATACGGTTCTTCCCGCGTTGAGGTGGTCGGGCCGGCCGCGACGCATTTGTAAGTGCCGTCCTCCTGTTTCAACATCACCGGGCCGCAGTGATAAATGATTCCGTCGCGCAAAGTCACTCCGTCCGGCAACGCCCCTCCCTCGTGCAGATACTTGTGCACCGCATCGCGCCCGGTGAACACCACTCCGGAAATCAGCACTTCGTCACCCACTTTCAGCGAGCGGATTTTCTCTTCGGTGAACGGAAAACTCAGCTTCGTCATGCCCTACATTCAAACCGATTCGATCCGAAAGTCCAGTCAACTGCGACACGTCAGGTGCAACTGAGAGCGAAGGTCAATATTCCGTGGTAGCGCAGATTTTCCAAATCTGCTGTATCGCCGAATTCCATTCGGCAGAGCGTCAATTCTACAAGACGTGTCGAAGTCATGGGGCACCGGATTAAGAATCCACCTCGCCATAGGAGCGCGGACAGCCATGTCCGCCGTTTTCCCTTCCAATTTCAACGTCCCTTTATTTTCGAATCACGCGGACAAGGCTGTCCGCGCTCCTGTGGCACGACACGTCCGTATCTCCCAAGTTTGCCATTGAATGAAACTTTCATATTCTATCCGCCATGTTCCGAAGCTTTATCGCCCTCGCACTCACGCTGCCGATTGCCATTCGCGCCGCGAGCCCCTGGCCCGCAGAATCCAGCAGCGCCGCGTTGAAACTGACTTCGCTTGATCCCGAGTTCACTTCCGACATGAGCGGTGCGTACTGGAACGGCACCACGCGGACCTTCTGGGTTTCCTGCAACAACCCCGGAACGTTTTGGGCGCTCCAACAAAATGCCGTCGGCAACTGGCAAATCGCGACCAATGCCGCAGGCACACAAGCCCGCTGGCCAGCCGGTGGCGACCTTGAAGGGATTTGCCAGGCGAATGATTCCGATCCCAGCGTGTTCGTCATGGACGAGGACGGCTGGATTCGCCAATACAGCGTCACCAACTACGGCGTCGTAAGTCTGATGCGGTCCTGGGACATTCGGACGTATTGTCCCGAGGACGGCGGCGACGGCCCAGAGGCGATTACGTTCGTGCCGGACGATTGGCTGCGTCACGAGGGTTTTCGCGACGGCAGCGGAACGTTACGCACCAGCAGTAATGGCATGGGCGGCCTGATGTTTGTCGGCTCACAGATTGGTGGTTTCGTTCATGTGTTCGATCTCAACACCAACGCCAGCACCTACACCTACTGCGGAAGCAATCAAACGTCACGCACGGAGACCGCCGACCTCGCCTTCGACCGGGCCACCGGCAAGCTTTATATCTGGCATAACACCGGGGCGAACTATCTCGAAGTCGCGGAGCTAAATTCAACCCTCAATGGCAACGTTCGCCGATTTCGCACGTTGATGGAGTACACCGGGCCGCGCAGCGGAAACCTGGAAGGTTTTGCGTTGGTTTCCACGTCCGAAACCAACGACTGGTGTCTCATCACAGATGACAACAACGCCGATGACGAAGGGGTGACACTTTACCAACAGTTCCGCCCGCTCGAAGACACCGACAACGACGGCCTGTCCGACGATTGGGAACTCCGTTACTTTGGCAGCACCGCGATTTCGAATGGCCAAAATGATTCTGATGGCGATGGCGCGTCCAATCTCCACGAATTCCGGGCGGGAACGAATCCGACGAACGCACTATCGCTCTTGTCCATCCAGTCTTTGACATTCAACGGGACGAACACGTTGATTACCTGGCAAACCGCCGGTGGCCGAACCAACATTGTGCAGGCGGCGCTAAATCCGGCTCAAAGCTTCACTGACCTGAGTCCGCCCATCGTCATCCCCGGCAGCGGAGATGTGCTGACCAATTATTTGGATTCCGCAAACACCAACTCAACCGGGCGTTTCTACCGGATTCGCACCAGTCCTTGAAATCCCTTTTACTTTCTCGATGCCCCAGAGATTGAAGCCAAATCCCGCGGAGCCGTCCCGTCATTCGTTCGGAGTTCCGCCTTCAGGCGGTCCGAAGCCGCGTAAACGCGGAACTCCAAGCTGAACATTCTTGAAACATTTCCACCGTCACCGGGGTATTGCTTCCAACGGGAACATTAAGTTCCGCAAAACCATTATTGGAAGCCTATGAAAACCGCATTCCGCCGCCTCTTCGCAACGACGCTCATTGCCGCCGCTCCGGCGCTCGCCACTTACGCCGATTCGCCGGGCCTGGTGGACTTTGGCAAATTCACCGCGCCGGGCAACGGCAGTGAGTTCGTTGAAGTCCAGGTCCGCAGTAATTTGCTTAACTTCGCCGCCACGCTGGTGGAAAAGGAAGAGCCCGATGCCGCCAAACTCCTGCGCAGTGTCGAACTGGTGCGCGTGAACGTGGTGGGATTGACCGACGCCAACCGCGACGAGCTGCAAAAGCGCGTGAAGGACATCCGCCAGACCCTTGAGAGCCGCGGCTGGGAACGCAACGTGAACGTGCAAGGCAAGGATGGCGAAGACGTCGGTGTTTATATCCAGATGAACGGCGGTACGGCCCTCTCCGGCGTTGCGGTCACGGTGGTTGACCGGCAAAACCTCGTGCTCGTCAATGTCGTGGGCAACATCCGGCCCGAACAGATTTCGGCACTGGGCGAGAAGTTGAATATCCAGCCGCTCAAAAAGATTGGCGAAGCGGTCAAAGAATAGTTGCGCAGCGTTTCTCCGGGAGCGCCGCCGTCCCGGCGGCGAGTTTTTGCAAACCGCATCGCAACTCGCCAGCGAGACGCTGGCGCTCCCAGGAACGGATTTCATCCCCATGAACACCCCGCCCCTTCCTCCGGTCATCCGGCTCCGAGCCAACCGCCAATGGCTCTGGCTGATTCTCGCGATCATCCTGCTTCCGTTAATCCCGCTCGGTGGATTGGCCCTGGGAGTCGCCAGCTACTTTCACCTGAGCTCCGACACTCGCGCCTTGCGGAACGAACTGACGCGCGCCAGTGGCGCCGAATGGCAAAAGCAAATCGGTTTGAACATTGGCGACACGACTTTAGGCCTGGCTCGCGGCGCGTCCTTGTTCATTGATCTGGACTCCGAAGCGCAAGCCGCACTGCGCACCGTGCGCGGAGTTGAAGTCGGCATCTACGAACTGGATTCAACCTCGAAAGCTCCCGATTGCGCCGCGATGCTCAACGCCGCCGACAAAGCGATGAGCAAACGCGGTTGGGAGCGGGTGGTAGGCGTAATCAGCGGCAAACAAATGGTGGGGGTTTTCCTTCCAGCAAAGATTACTTCAGCCAACCGGACGAAATGTTGCGTCGCAGTGTTGGACGACCGGAAATTGATTGTCGTTTCCGCCCAAGCCGATTTGCAGCCGCTGGTGGAATTGGTTCAGAGCCAATCCGACTGGCGGGCCAAGTTCCCTCCACTGGCGAGGCGCTAAGCGGGCAACGGTTCTGAATTTTTAGTTGAACGCCCATCCAGCCGTTATAGTCTCAGCTTCATGCTGGAAAATCCGTACCGGATGTCCAGAACCCGGGTGCGCCAGTCGATCCAATGGCCGAAGCGCAACCCGACTTCACTCGCTCGATGCGTTGCCCTCATTTTACTCGCCGCGTTCTCACCCCTCGCTTTGCTGGCTGACGGGTGCTTCGTGTTCAAATGGAACAAAAGCATCGACATCAATGAACCAACGCAGAAAGCCATCATCGTTTACGATGCCGGGCGCGAGGACTTACTGCTCCAAGTAAAATACGAAGGGCCGCTGGACGAGTTCGGCTGGCTGATCCCCGTTCCATCGTTACCCAAGGTCGAAAAAGGTTCCATGGAGCCGTTCTATGAACTGAGCCAGTTAACGCAAAGCCACTTCGGCATAGCCAGGGGAGCGGTCACCATGAGCGCCCCTCTGGCAAGTCTGGGCGAAGAAAAGGTGAAGGTCATCGAAACCAAGACCGTAGGAGCTTATGAAGTCGCCGTACTGTCTGCGAAAGACACGGGCAGCCTGGCAAAGTGGTTACAGACGCACGACTATTCACTGCCCGAGGGAAAGTCGGACATTATTGACGACTACATTCGCCGTGGCTGGTTTTTCATTGCGGCCAAGATTGACTTGAAGAAGGGCGTTGGCTTTAAGTCCGCGCCTGGCAACGCCAGGAACCCCGCGAACAACTCACGGCAGTCCATCAAGGCCAAGCTCTCCAGCGGCGAATTGCATCCGTTACTCATCAGCTTTGACACGCCGGAATGTATCTTTCCTTTAAAGATTTCAGCGGTGGGTGGCAGGCCGTCCGAGGTCTCGCTCTACGTGCTTTCGACTCAGCCTTTACTCAACCCGTTCATCTTCGGAAAGGCGGTGGCCAAATTGGAAGAAAGCCATGCGAACTGGTTGGCACTTAAATCTGGAAATACAGACAAACGCCTTACTTCAATGCGGAATACGCGAGCCCTGCAGCTTGCCTACCAAATGTACGCCGCAGATCGAACTAGTCGCACGACCAAACCCAGGCGCAATCCGGACTGGAAGCTGGAAGATCTCGAGGCCATGGCAGCGGAAGCATTGCCCTCAGCCGAGTCGTCAGAGTTGCGCGACGAACATTTTTATTCGGATCCCGCCGCACTTTTGCAATGCTTGCCGATCACGCCCGATAAGCTCCCGAAGAGTGTCAAAGGATTCCCGCGTATAAAGGACCGAAACTGGTATCTGACGAAACAAGTGTGGACCTTCGTTCCCGCCGATATGAACGACCTGCAGTTTGTTCCAGCAATTCCGGCCTTGGCCGAGCTTCTCGCTCACCCCGCAGGCAAAGTGGCCGCACAAATTCTGGCCCGATTCGGTTCGAACGCCATCCCTGATTTGGTCGTTGCCTGTAGCAGCGCCAACTCAGTCGAGCGGGTCAACGCCGTTTGGGGCTTTGAACAAATGCGCGATCAAAAATTGGCCGATCCGCTCGCGAAACTGCTGCACGACGCGACTCCCCGAGTTAGACTTCATGCGGTTCAGGCCGCCGAGGCGAATTGGGATGCCCGCCTCACTGATGACATGATGAGTTTGTTGCGAGATACCTACACCGAAATTCGCCAACAAGCCGCGGCGTGCCTGAGCGCTCGCGAAAATTCCTCAAGAACTCCGGCCTACCTGGCGTTATTGACAGATGCCGACCCCAACGTGAGAGCGGCGGCACTGGGCATCGCGTGGAGTATCAATCGTCGCAATCCCTCTCCCGAAGTCCAGAGCGCCGCCCTGAGATCACTACGAGATACCAACCTCGATGTCCAATCCCATGCCTTGCACACTTTGTGGAAGATGGACCATAGCGCCATCCCACGCGCGGACTTGATGCCCCTGCTCTGCAGCTCGAACCCGACGACAATCTTCATGGCAGTTAAGCTCATCGAGGGCACTGGTCTCGTCCGACCGGCCGTGCCGGAGCCGGAGGCGGCAGCCCGTGAAGCAGCGTTGCGCGAGCGGCAACTTTCTTCAGCAGAATTGGAGGTTCTTGCGACAAATCGGTTGGGTCAGGTTCGCTTTATGACCTTGCGGCTCCTGGAGCGCAACGGAGACGCAAAGGCAGTTGAACTCATCCTTCCCCTGCTGAGAGACACCAACTCGGTCGTACGAAGCCAGGCTTTTGGAAGCCTGCGGAATATCGCTGATCAGAATATCTCCGACGACGACCCAAACAAATGGGACGCGTGGTGGACCGCCAACAAGGCCACATTCAAGCCAAAGCTTTGAGGACCTTCAGTACAACCACTTCTCAATCTTCCCACCCCCATCCAACGTCACGCCTTGACGACGGAACGCCCAGCACATGTAGCTGATGCTGACGAAGTATGAAGCGGGCACGCGGTTGGCAGTGCAGATCTTGACACCGAGCAACGTCGTTTTACCGCCGAAACCCATTGGGCCAATACCAAGTTCATTCGCGGTTTTCAATACGTCTTGTTCGAGCGCGTCAAGCTTGGGCTCGGGATTACGGTCGTCGAGCTTGCGGAGGAATTGCGTCTTGCTGAGTTCGTAGCCGGTCGCGCGGTCGCCGCCGATGCACACGCCGAGCACGCCCGGACCACAGCCTTTGCCCTGCGCTTGCAATACAGCATCAAGAATCGCCTTGCGGCAACCATCGAAGTCACGGTTTGCCTTGATGCTGTCGTCGGGCAATGAGTATTGCGCGCCGACGTTCTCGCATCCGCCGCCCTTAAGCGCGAGCTTCACGGAGATTTCCGGCGAACGATGCTGATGAAAATGAAACGCCGGCGCGCCCGGGCCAACGTTCGTGCCGTCGTTCTTGCCGGTGAGCGAATCCACGGAGTTCTGGCGCAGATAACCCTTCTTCGTCGCAGCCTTGACTGCTTCGCGGGCTGTTTCGGCAAAGGTGATCTGGTCATAGCCCACGGGACAATCCACGTAGAAGAGAATGCTGCCGGTGTCCTGGCAAATCGGCTGGGACTTGTTTTTTGCCAGCCCGATATTCTGGTCGATGATCTTGATGGCATTGGCCGCGAGAGAATTCTTCTTTTCATTCTCCAGCGCGGTGACAATGGCGCGATGCACATCATCCGGAATCTCGGCAGACGTGCGACGGATCAGTTCAACCAGGGAATCCTGCAGTTCACTCATAACGCTCTCCCAGCGTATGGTTTTAGCGCCACAGCGTCAACGCGGGTCGAAGGGGCGCGTTTTCGCCAGCATCCCTTCCCACCGTTCTCGGGCTGGACTGAAACCGAGTCTCAACCCAAGCTAGGCAAGTGAATCCGGTCACCCAGGTTGCCACACCGCCTGCCAAACCGTTGTTGGTCTTCGACGGGGACTGCCACTTTTGTTCGCTGTGGATCAAACGCTGGCAACAGATCAGCGGCGAGGCCGTTGATTACGCACCCTTTCAATCTCCGGAAATAACCACCAGATTTCCCGAGATCCCGCGTGAACAATTCGCCACCGCGGTTCAATTGATTCAGCCCAGCGGCCTCGTTCTGTCCGGCGCGCACGCGGCGCTGACGGCGTTGGCGCAAAATTGCGCCTGGCGCTGGCTGCTTTGGCTATATGGACGGGTCAAGCCCTTCGCAGGGTTCGCGGAATTCAGCTATCAGATCGTGGCTCGGCATCGCCCATTCTTCTCAAAGCTCACCTGGCTCGGCTGGGGCAAATACACTGAGCGACCGGAGCATTTCCACGTGCGCTGGATTTTCCTGCGAGGCCTGGCGCTCATTTATCTAACGGCGTTCATTTCATTGTGGGTGCAAATCGAAGGGTTGGTCGGCAGCAACGGGATTTTGCCCGCGGACAAGTTCATGGCCGGCGTGTCTGAACAGGTTAAATCCGCGAACATTGGCGTCGAACGGTATCGGCTTCTGCCGACGCTCTGTTGGTTTAATGCCTCCGATTCGGCGTTGCACTGGCAGTGCGCCGTCGGCGTGACTTGCGCGATTTTGCTTCTGTTCGGTATCGCGCCAGCACCGTGCCTGGCGCTGTTGTGGCTGATTTATCTGTCGCTCTCGACGGTGTGCCGGGAGTTTCTCAGTTTTCAATGGGACATTCTGCTGCTGGAAACGGGCTTCCTCGCGATCCTCTTCGCGCCGTCGCGACTTTGGCCCAACCGGGCACGGGAACTTCCGCCTTCTTTGATCGTTCTCTGGTTGCTTCGACTGCTTCTGTTCAAACTCATGGTTCAATCCGGTTGGGTGAAACTTCTCAGCGGCGACCAGCTTTGGCTGGATTACACCGCGCTCACGGTGCACTACGAGACGCAGCCACTCCCAACGTGGATCGGCTGGTATGCGCACCAGTTGCCGGTGTGGTTTCAAAAGCTTTCGTGCCGGGCCATGTTCGGCATTGAACTGGTCATTCCATTCCTCATCTTCGCGCCACGCCGCCCCAGATTTCTCGCCGCGTGGCTGCTCATGTTGCTGCAAGTGCTGATTCTGCTGACCGGCAATTACACGTTCTTCAACTGGCTCACGTTGCTGCTGTGCGCTTCGCTGTTGGACGATTTTTTCCTTCGCCATTTCGCTTCATTCTTCCGACACAATCTGCGCCAATCGAAAGACGAGCCGAGGCGCCTCGCTCCGACGTCATCCCTGGTTCGTTGGCGGCGACTGATCACCGTTCCGCTCGCGATGGTCATTATCGCGATTACTTGCGTGCAACTCCTCGCCACCTTCAAGCAACGACCGGGGATACTCACACCAGTTGTTGCCATTTACCAATGGATCGCGCCGTTCCGCAGTTTGAACAGTTACGGCCTCTTTGCGGTCATGACACCGTCGCGCCCGGAGATCATCGTCGAGGGCAGCAACGATGGTATCACCTGGCTTCCATACGAGTTCAAATACAAGCCCGGCGACTTGAAACGCGCCCCGGCTTTTGTCGCGCCACACCAACCGCGACTTGACTGGCAAATGTGGTTCGCCGCATTGAGCCGCCGGCAGGACAATCCATGGTTTGGCAGGTTCTGTCGCCGCTTGCTGGAAGGTTCGCCGGAGGTTCTCGCATTGCTTGACCGGAATCCCTTCCCGGAAAAGCCACCCCGGTTTATTCGCGCCACGCTTTACCATTACCGGTTCACGACTTTTGAAGAGCGTCAACGAACCGGGAACTGGTGGCGGAGGGAGAAGCTGCGCGAATACCTGCCGGCTGTGTCATTGCAGGGACGACCCGGCCATTAAGGTGAATGTCCCGAATTAAACCTGAACTGTCCTGTTCCTTTGCCGGTGGGAAGGTCTTATTGCGTCGACATTGGCCCGGGCTTGACAAGGCACGAGTTCCGCTTTTCCTTGCGACAATGAAAACGACTCTCGCCGCAGTCAGTTGCTTCCTTGCGACCGCTGTCTCCCTTTTGGCCCAGGCGCCGACCACGAACAACACTGCTGCCGACGCCGCTCCGTTGACCAACGCCCCGACTGCCAACGGCCAGCAACTCACCAATGCTCCCGCTGCTGATGAAGGCGACACCAACAAAGTGGACATCGCTGAATTGATGAAACTCCCGGCGTTCACCAATGACACCGGCATGATCATGGTAAAACTTTCGGACGCGCTTTGGGTCAGCGCCTATGAAACCACTCAGGAACACTACCAGAAGATCGCCGGCAGCAACCCCAGCAAGTTTCCAGGACCACGCAATCCGGTTGACTCGGTCAGTTGGAACGACGCCATGGATTTCTGCGTCAAACTGACAGCGGCAGAGAACGAGAAGAAGATGCTGCCCGAAAAGTTCGTTTACGGGCTGCCAACCCAGGCGCAGTGGGACGCTCTGGCCGCGGGAGCAGACCTGAAGGATGCAGTGACCAGCTCCGGCACGACGCGTTCCAGCACGGCGCCCGTGGGTTCGCTTGGCGCTACCGGACCGGGTATTTATGACATCCGCGGGAATGTCTGTGAGTGGTGTCTTGACCCGCAGGATATGCCCTATCGCGTGGCGCGGGGCGCCTCCTGGCAAAACTGGATTGAAATAAATCTGCGCCCGGAGTTCCGCTGGTACGAAGCCCCTGAAGTACGCAAGGAAACCATTGGCTTCCGCGTCGTGCTCGAGCTCCGACGCTGATCACTCTCGCAACAACTGCTCGTCGTAGGCCCGACACAGCCTTTCCACCAACGGGGAACGCGCCAAAGCGACTCCGTCCAACTCGCGGCACTCAACCACGCCGAGCGAACTCAGCGTCACAAAAATCCCCGAAACTTCACGCAGTCCTTCGGCAGTAATCTCGCGCTCGGCAACCGGCAAAATCAATTGCTGGCAGAGTTCCACAATCACGGCGCGCGTCACACCGGCCAGAATGCCACTCGCCAATGGTGGCGTGCAAATTGTGTCGCCTTCGACCCAAAACAAATTGCTGCTGGCACCTTCCACCACAAAGCCATCGGTGTTCAGCAACAGCGCTTCGTCGGCGCCGGCCGCTTCGGCTTCGGCCCGCGCCAGCACTTGCGCGAGTTTGTTGGCAGTCTTGAACTGCGCCAGCTTTTCGCCCGCCGCCAGGCGGAGCGATGCCGTGTGAAGTCTCCAGCCACCACCCGCAGCCGGCGCCGGAGGCAAAGCATGCAGCGTCATCACCAAACTGGGCGTGGCCGCGCCTTTCGGGGAATAACCGCGGAGCCCGACACCTCGCGAAACGGTGAGTCGCAAGAGCGATTCGGGCATTTGATTTTTTGCAATCAGTTCCGCCGCGAACTTCTCCAGGGATTTGCAGGCGAACGGAATCCTGATGCCGAGAAAATCTCCACCTTTGCGCAACCGTTCCATGTGATCCCACCACCGGAATGGCTTGCCCCGGGTCACACGCATGGACTCAAACAACCCATCGCCATAGAGGAACGAACGGTCGAAAACTGAAACGGTTGCCTGCTCTTCGGGAACAAACCGGCCATTAAGGAAAACCATCATGAGGCTGACGCAGTCCTTGCGGGATGCGATTGAAGGTTAAGCGCCGCAATGAAGCCCCGCGCTTTCGCCAGCGTTTCATCGTATTCCGCGTCCGGAATCGAGTCAGCCACGATCCCGGCGCCGACATGAAAGTAAGCGGTCGCGTCCTTACAGATCGCCGTGCGGATGCTGATGCTCAACTGACTTTCGCGATTGAAGCCGAGGTACCCGTGGCAACCGCAGTAGGGACCACGCGCCAGCGGCTCCAGCTCATCAATAATCTCCATCGCGCGAAACTTGGGCGCGCCAGTAATGCTTCCCCCCGGGAACGTCGAAGCGAGGGCGGCGAAGTGAGTCACATCCTTCCGCAAACGGCCTTCAACGGTGGAAACCAGGTGCTGCACCTGCGCAAAGCGTTCAAGCCGCGCCAACTCGGGCACTTGAACGCTGCCGTATTCGCATACGCGGCCGAGATCGTTTCTCAGGAGATCGGTGATCATCACCAGCTCCGCCAACTCCTTCGCGCTGGTCTGGAGCTCGTAAGCCAGTTGCGCGTCGCGCGTGGCATCGGCCGAACGCGGGCGCGTTCCTTTGATCGGGCGTGTGGCAATGTGCGGTCCGCTCATGCGCAGGAACTGTTCGGGAGAAGACGACGCAATCTGAAAATCACCGCCATCGAAATAAGCGGCAAAGGGTGCCGGTGAGACGGCCAGCAATCGCTCAAACAGTTCCCAACCGCGCAATGCCGATGGCACGCTCAAACGCTGCGACAGGTTCACCTGGTAAATATGACCGGCGCGGATGTAGCCTTGAGCGCGGGCTACGGCATCGAGAAACTCGGTGCGTGAAACGTTTGAGCCAGGTGTAATTCCGGGTTCATTCGAAAATACAGCCACCTTGCCCTGGGAATGGGTTGTGAGTTGCTTTCTCCAGAATTTGACCTGTTCTTGCGCGCGCGCTTCGGTGCGCACGCCATCCGCATCGAGCCCGGTGGCCACGATGCAAGTCTTGCCAAGGCGATGGTCAAAGACCACCAGACTGGCATAGAAGCCGACACCACAATCCGGCAACTCCAGATCGTTGACGGCGCGGCGGGGTAGTTTGGCTTCGGTAAAATTCTTCAGGTCATAGCCCCAATATCCAAAACAGCCACCCAGCGGGAACGGCAGGTCGATCTCATCGAGCAACTCGTACCGCGCCATCAAGGCATCGAGCAAGTGCCAGGGATTACCGAACTGCAGTTGAACCACCGGAGCCGGGCGCTCGAAGCCACTCGCAACTTCGCACCGCGAACCGAACGAGCGAAAAGTAAGAAACGGATTTGCAGCGACAAAAGAGTAGCGTGCCTGCGCCGAATCAAATCCCGCACTGCGCAACACGACAATGCTGCGCGCGCCAAGTTGTTCCACCAGTGATTCTGGCGTTTGGGTCGTCGCGATCTCCTGAATCAATGGCCGCACGCCGCAATTGAATCCAGCCCGGGCAGTGGTCGCAAGACACAAAAGCCACCGTCACGACGATTGATGACTTGCCTTCCACAATAACCAGATCATCTCATCGGTAAAGGCCTGGCGGCTCGGATAACCACGAACCAGCTCAACGCCGTTGCGCACATCGGCAGCGCCGCGATTCAGGATTGCTTTCGTCGCGCGACTGCCGATTTCACGCGCCAGCCAAACGAACTTTTCGCGCGTCGAAAGCCCCGCGCGGTCGACCGCAAACTTGAAGGGGAACTGGGCGGCGTCGAGTTCATAGCGCGCCGATCCTTTGGCCAAAACGATCTCCAGAATCAACTGAGCCTCCGATTCCACTTTGCGGATCGACTCAACTGATTTCTTCGGCCATACGCCGAAGGCCGGATGCAATCTCACCCCCGTCCGTTCGGTCTGGGTCACACTGATCTCCACATGGCGCACGGCCCCGGCGGCAACAACCGCGAGGTCGCCCCAGGGAATTGGTTTGGCGCGTCCCAGCAGGTCATACACCTCGAGGGCTTGCTCGGTCAGGGACAACCGGTGCAGTGAAATGCCCGGGGGCAACAGTTCCAGCTCACTCTCCGCGACCAGGGTCGCATCGACTCCCTCCGCGACCAGGGCTCGATGAAACGCCCGCGCTTCGTCCGCACTCAGATGCCGCAACAGGATTCCCTGAGCATTGGCCGCCAGCCGAACCGCATCAGCATCGGTCAGATTGTTGAACGAGCGAAACGCACGCCGCATCTGGTCGGCAACCGGACGACTCAGGTCCTTTTGCAACACCGCATATTGCCGCGTGGCGGTCATAACGACTCGTCAGGAAAAGGCCATGGGCACGCGTTCGGGCGGCCCAACCCGTTTGAAATATTCCAGGATAACCGACACGGCTTCGTCAACATCGTCGGTGAGGGTGATCAACTTCAAATCGTTCGGGCTGATGTAACGTCGTTCGCGCAACTCCGCTTCCACCCAGCGAAGCAGCCCGGTCCAGTAACGTTTGCCGATGAGAATGAGGGGAAACCTTGGAATGCGCTCCGTCTGCACCAGCGTGAGAATTTCAAACAACTCGTCCAGCGTACCAAAACCGCCCGGCATAAACACGAACGCGAAACTGTATTTCGCGAAGCACACTTTCCGCGAGAAGAAGTAGTGGAAATGCAACGGCAGGTTCGCGAACTCATTTCCCTTCTGCTCATGCGGCAATTCGATGTTCAGGCCCACGGACGTCCCGTTCCCCAGCGCGGCACCTTTGTTAGCCGCTTCCATGATGCCAGGACCGCCACCTGTGATCACTGGAATCTTGTGCGCAGCCAGCTTCTTTCCCAATCGCACGGTCGCTTTGTAGTAGGGATCGTTACGCGGCGTCCGCGCGGAACCGAAAACCGTCACGGAAGGACTGAGCCGCGACATCGCCTCGAAGCTCTCGACGAATTCCCCCATGATACGCAAAATGCGCCACGGGTCTTCCCGAATGAAGGCCCCATTGTGATTGTTCATCTGCGCAGACTAACGGCGCACTGCCGCAGAAACAAGTTTGGGAAGCGCGGCAGGGTAAATCATCTCACGTACACCCGGAACGGCCCACAGAACTCCTCAATAAATTGCGTCGGACGCAACGCGCGCGCAGGGGCAGAAAGCACTGCCGCGCCGCCACTGTTGGGGTCCATCAGCACCCGCAACCGGTAAAAGCTCTGTGGCGCATTGGTGGTGTTCAAAACAAAAACGCCCTGGGCCTGGGGAGTCGGCGTTGGAGTGCCCGAAACGCTTTCCCAGATCGGCAAGCCCAGTTCGCTCCGCGACAACAACTGGTAGGTGCGATTGCCATGCAATGGCCAGAACGTGACGTTCGCCGTCGTATTGCTACCCGACGCGTCGAGTTCCAATCGTGACGTTCCGTTGGTGGGCACTGTGCCCATCACATATTCCTGTGCTGTCGTGTAACCATCCCCGTCCGCATCAGTCGCAGGATCGACCGGTCCGCCGAAGAAGAAATCGCGCCACCAGGTTGGAACCGCCGGCGTGGTGGGAAAATCCTGAGCTTCGGCGTAAACAAAGCGTACGGCATCGGCGATCACCACACTGCCATTCGCGTTATTGCCCAGACGCACAAAGCCATTCGTGCCTTTCGCAAACTCCAACCCCGAAACCACAAGTCGCCACGCCCCGCCACCGGTTTGTTGATTCACAAGCACGTTGGTTGCGCCGCCATTGAACGAAATTAGAAATGGAGCATTGCTTGCGCGATTGGCGCCCTGCGGATACCAGACGTAAACATCGTATTTGCCCGGCGTGGTGATGGGAGGCCGCCAGGTTGCCGTCGCGGTCGGCGCACCACCAACGCTCGCCGCAAAGCGATAGTTCGTCGAATATTTGTCCGTGGAACTGGTCGCATCGGTCCACTCGCCCGTGAACGTCGCATTCGGATTGTCGATCACCGTCTCGCCGGCGGTGGTGAACTGATACACGCCCGAGACATAGGTGTTCGTGTCCGCCCGAGAGAGCGTCTGATAACTGTAGCGCGTGCCGGGTTGCAATCCCGTGAGCAGGACCACGTGACTGGTCGTCAGCGCGGGTTCGACGTACGAACTCGACCCAAAACTGCTTTGCCCGCTTCCCACTGCCGCGGCACTGGGCATCTCGACTGAAGCCGCCTCGAATTGCACCTGACTGTCAGCCGGAACCATTGTGTTCCAGGAAATCAAGGCGCTGTGCGAACCGGGCGTCGCTTGCACACCGCTCACATACGGCGAATCCAGTAACGTCAGCAGCGCATTGGAACTGATGACGGAACCGCCCGCATTCGCCACCAGCACTGAATAATGCCCCGCGTCCTCGGGCTGCACATTGAACCGCGTATAGCTGTTGTTCGTAGCGCCCGGAATGTTCGCTCCATTGAAGCGCCATTGGTACGTCAACGGCGCGCTGCCCGTGGCCGCAACGGAAAACTCAGCATCGCCCTCCGGATACACCATCGTGCCGACTGGCTGAGCCGTGATGACGGGCGCGCTGATGGTCTCGGGAATTTCAACCCGTACATTATCAAACAACACAAAGGCGTCAGCGGCCGGGCTGGCAACGGACGCGAACAAATCCATGAATCCAATCATGATGTTGCCATTGGTGAAGGCTGAGGTGTTAACGCGCTGGGCAATGATGTGCCCGTTCATTCGCCACGTGACGACGTTGTTCGCATCCTGGCTCAGTTCCACTTGCACCCAACGTTTGCCCGGCGCACCTGGCGATTCATAAGTTGGCGGAGGGAAAATAGCCAGCCACCCCGCATCAGAATTTCCCGCGCTCGACGCACCACTGGCGCTAAAGCCACTGTTGGCGAATGAAAGGCCAGTCGGACTGCCGCCAGTGTTGCCGACGTAAGCGCGATAGTCGCTCGTGGTGCCGCCTTCACCGTCCATCGCAAAAAAGATTCCATCACTCGGGCTCGCCGACGCCCAATTCACTCGCGTGCCAGCGTGGTTGATGCCGCAAGTGAAATGCTCCGTGCTGCCGACCGAGCCGCTGCCACTTGGTCCACCCGGATAATTAATCCACAAGTCAAAGTTAAGCGAATACGCGCCAGTGAAGCTTTGATTCTTCGGATACAAGCTGACGCCTGCGGTAGCTCCAATCCCGTCGTTGTTGTTGACGGTCAACTTCACGCCGCGCGTCGTGCCGTTGGTTGTGTTCGGCGCGGGCGGAATGGTCGTTCCGTTGAACACGCTGAAATACGAACTGTAATCGAAGGACCAATCCACCGTGTAATCGGGTATCCCGTTCTCCGAGCCTTCAAACACGTCCCAGCTGTTGCCGGACGCCGCGGTGTCGAAGCCGTCGTAAAAGACGGTCTGCATTCCTTGCGGCATCACAACGCTCAGGCTCGCCACGGAACTCGTAATCGTCGCCGTCGCATTGGAAAT
>DASUGI010000264.1:0-28178 GCA_036274115.1 Verrucomicrobiia bacterium | reverse complement strand
AGAAGGGCAAGAAGGGCGACGATAAACTCCGCGGCACCGACGAAGAAATTCTCAAGCTGTTCTACGAGGTTGAAGACCTCACGGTGAAGGAAGCCGAGAAGCTCGATGATTTGCAGAACAAGGTTCTGATTCAGGACGCGGTGGACGAAGAGAAAGGTCTTGTCGTTGCGCGCGCGTTCGAGCCGCTCTCGAAGGCCGTCGTGAAGCAGATCGCTGAACTCGGCGTGAAGCACATCAAGGTCGTGGATACCACGCACGATGATGGAATCATCATCAAGTGCATGAAGAAGGATCCGGCCAAGAACGAGGAGGAAGCGCTGAAGGATATTTATCGCCGCCTCCGTCCTGGAGATCCGCCCACGGCCGCCAACGCCAAGGCGCTCATCAAGCGTTTGTTCTTTGATGCGAAACGTTACGACCTCGGTCGTGTCGGTCGCTACAAGATCAACCAGAAGCTCGGTCTCTCGAACAAGAACGAGTCGCGCATTCTCACCAAGGAAGACCTGGTGGAAGCGACGAAATATTTGCTCCGCCTGAAGAAGGGCGAAGGTTCACTGGACGACATCGATCACCTGGGTAGCCGTCGCATCCGCACGGTGGGCGAATTGCTCGCCAACCAGTGCCGCGTCGGTCTCGCTCGTACCGAACGTCTCGTCAAGGAACGCATGACGTTGTTCGATCAAAGCGTCGAGCAGATGACGCCCCAAAAGCTCATCAATCCAAAAGCGCTCAGCGCGGTGATTCGTGATTTCTTTGGTCGCTCACAGTTGAGCCAGTTCATGGACCAGATCAATCCGTTGGCGGAGCTGACGCACAAGCGTCGTCTGTCGGCTCTCGGACCCGGGGGTCTCTCCCGTGATCGCGCGGGCTTTGAAGTCCGCGACGTGCATCCGTCGCACTATGGTCGTATCTGCCCGGTGGAAACGCCGGAAGGTCCGAACATCGGTTTGATCGCGTCGCTCGCGACGTTTGCGCGCATCAATGATTTCGGCTTCCTCGAGACGCCGTATCGCAAAGTGGAGAACGGCCGTGTGACCGGTCACCTGGATTACCTCACGGCGGACCGCGAGGAACAATTCATTGTGGCGCAGGCGAACGCGCCGATTGATGACAAAGGTCACTTCACCACGGATCGCGTCAACTGCCGTTGTCGGGGTGACTTTATTGACGTCGAACCGTCCCGCGTGGATTACATGGACGTGTCGCCGAAGCAGCTCGTCTCGATTGCTGCATCGCTGATTCCGTTCCTGGAGCACGACGACGCGAACCGCGCGTTGATGGGGTCCAACATGCAACGCCAGGCGGTGCCGCTACTCATTACCGAAGCGCCGTTCGTCGCCACCGGTATTGAAGACCGCGTCGCTCGCGACTCGCGTGCTGTGGT
Organism: Verrucomicrobiia bacterium; assembly: GCA_036274115.1. Lineage (GTDB taxonomy): Bacteria > Verrucomicrobiota > Verrucomicrobiia > Limisphaerales > JADLHS01 > JADLHS01. The sequence goes on along the minus strand of DASUGI010000264.1, from coordinate 26,794 downwards.
CGTCGCTGAGGAATCCGGCAAGGTTGCTTCCATCACGGGCAGTCACGTTATCATCACTGAGGACGGCAAGCTGCCCGAGACGAAGAAGAAGATTCGTCACGAGCCAGACAAGGGCATCTGGGTTTATGAGATTCGCAAGTTCATGCGTTCCAACGCGGCGACTTGCATCAACCAGAAAATTCTCGTTCACAAGGGTGAGCACGTGAAGAAGGGCCAGGTCATTGCGGACGGTCCTTGCACGCAAAACGGTGAACTCGCGCTGGGCCGCAACGCCCTCGTCGCGTTCATGCCGTGGAACGGTTACAACTTCGAGGACGCAATCCTCATCAGCGAGAAGATCGTGAAGGAAGACATCTTCACGAGCATTCACATCGATGAATTCGAAGTCGCTGCTCGTGACACGAAGCTCGGACCGGAAGAAATCACGCGCGACATCCCGAACCTCGGCGATGAAGCGTTGAAGAACCTTGGACCGGACGGTGTTATTCGCGTGGGCGCGGAAGTGAAGCCCGGCGATATTCTCGTCGGCAAGATCACGCCGAAGTCGGAAACCGAACTCGCGCCGGAAGAACGTTTGCTCCGCGCCATCTTCGGTGAGAAGGCGGCGGACGTGAAGGATACTTCGCTCAAAGTTCCTTCCGGCACTTACGGCATCGTCATGGATGTCAAAGTCTCCGCTAAGAAGGACAGCGATCGCAAGACTTCAGTCAGCGAAGAACGCAAGCAAAGCAAGCAGATCGAGGAAGATCACAAGAAGAAGACCGACGAACTGCGCGACCAGTTGACGGAAGCGTTGAGCAACATTTTGCTCGGCGAAAAAATTCCGCTCGACGTCGTGAACAGCGAGACCGGCGAAATCATCATTCCGGCGAATCGCAAGATCACCAAGACGCTATTGCGCAAGCTGGCCGATGTTTATGACCGGATCGAAATTGATCCGTCGCCGATCCGCAACAAGATCAACGAGATCATCGGCAGCTTCAAAAAGAAGTTCGACGATCTCCAGATGCAATACGACGAAGAGCAGGAACGCGCCGAGGCCGGGGAAGGCGTGGACAGTGGGATCGTCAAGTCGGTGAAGGTTTACATCGCCTCAAAGCGCAAGCTCTCGGTCGGTGACAAGATGGCCGGTCGCCACGGTAACAAGGGCGTCGTTGCCAAGATTGTTGCCGAGGAAGACATGCCGCATCTCGCGGATGGAACTCCGGTGGAAATCGTTTTGAATCCCCTGGGCGTGCCGAGCCGTATGAACGTCGGTCAGGTGTTGGAAACTCACCTGGGCTGGGCGGCGAAGATTCTCGGATTCAAGTATGCCACGCCGGTGTTCGACGGCATCAAGGAAAAGCAGGTGCGCAAGTATCTCGAAGAGGCCGGCAAAGTGCAAACCGACGCAGGCGAAGTTGTGCTCGTTGGCGAGAACGGCAAGACGCACCTTTACGATGGTCGCACCGGCGAGCGTTTCGATCAGGAAGTGGTCGTTGGCTACATTTACATGATGAAGCTGGGACACCTGGTTGCGGACAAGATTCACGCGCGCGCCGTTGGACCTTACTCGCTGGTCACGCAGCAACCGCTGGGTGGCAAGGCGCAGTACGGCGGACAGCGCTTCGGCGAAATGGAAGTGTGGGCGATGGAAGCCTACGGCGCGGCTTACACGTTGCAGGAACTCCTGACCGTGAAGTCCGACGACGTGCAGGGCCGCACGCGCATTTACGAAAGCATCGTCAAGGGCGACAACTCGCTGGAAGCGGGTATTCCCGAATCCTTCAACGTTCTGGTCAAGGAAATGCAGTCCCTGGGCCTCGACGTGAAGGTTGGTTACACCAATCCGATTGAACAACCATCAACTGATGGTGCTAACGCTGCCGCAGTGGCATTGGCGTCGGCTTAACCAGGCAACCTTTAATCGCTGAAAGAAACAAGCGTATGATTAGTTCAAAAGAAAGCGCCCGCGAATTACTCGGTCTCGACAAGGTCAACCAGGTTGACTACGTCGGCATCACCGTCGCGTCACCCGACGCGATCCGGTCGTGGTCCAAGGGCGAAGTCAAGAATCCCGAAACCATCAACTACCGCACGTTCAAGCCGGAAAAAGGCGGCCTGTTCTGCGAACGCATCTTCGGTCCGGTGAAGGACTGGGAGTGTTCGTGCGGAAAGTATAAGCGCATCAAGCATCGGGGCGTCGTTTGCGATCGTTGCGGTGTCGAAGTGACGCTCGCGCGCGTGCGCCGCGAACGCATGGGCCACATCGAACTCGCGGTGCCCACGTGCCACATCTGGTTCTTCAAGTGCATGCCGTCGCGCATCGGGCTCGCGCTCGACATGACGGCGCGTCACCTGGAACGCGTGATTTATTACGAGGATTACCTCGTGATTGATCCCGGCAACACGCCGCTCAAGCAAAACCAGTTGCTCAGCGAACACGAGTATCGCGAGGCGAAGGAAACGTACGGTCCGGAAGCGTTCGTCGCCAAGATGGGTGCGGAGGCCGTTCGTGAAGCGCTCTCGAAAGTTGATCTCGCGGCTCAAGTCGAGCAGTTGCAGCAGGGCATGACCGAAACCAAGAGCAAGCAGATCCGCAAGAAGATCGCCAAGCGCATCAAGCTGCTCCAGGGTTTGCAGGCCAGCAAGAGCCGTCCGGAATGGATGATTCTCACGGTGCTGCCGGTGATTCCGCCGGACTTGCGTCCGCTCGTTCCGCTCGAAGGCGGCCGTTTTGCGACGTCCGACTTGAACGATCTCTATCGCCGCGTCATCAACCGGAATAACCGTCTCAAGAACCTGCTGTCGCTCAAGACGCCGGAAGTCATTATCCGGAACGAGAAGCGCATGTTGCAGGAAGCGGTGGACGCTTTGTTCGACAACGGTCGTCATGGTCGCGCCGTCACCGGTGCCGGCAATCGCGCGTTGAAATCTTTGAGCGACATGCTCAAGGGCAAGAGCGGTCGTTTCCGTCAGAACCTGCTCGGCAAACGCGTGGATTACTCGGGCCGTTCCGTCATCGTCATCGGTCCGGAACTCAAGCTCAACCAATGCGGTCTGCCGAAGAAGATGGCGCTCGTGTTGTTCGAGCCGTTCATCATTCGTCGCTTGAAGGAGCTCGGCTACGTTCACACCGTTCGTAGCGCGAAAAAGATGATTGAACGTCAGACCACCGAGGTTTGGGACATTCTCGAAGAAGTCACGAAGGGCCACCCGGTTCTCCTGAACCGCGCGCCCACGCTGCACCGTTTGTCGGTGCAGGCGTTCGAGCCGCAGCTCATCGAAGGTGAAGCGATTCGCATTCACCCGCTCGTTTGTACCGCTTACAACGCGGACTTCGACGGTGACCAGATGGCCGTGCACGTGCCACTGTCGGTCGAAGCGCAGATGGAAGCTCGTCTCCTGATGATGGCGACGAACAACATCTTCTCGCCGTCGTCCGGCAAGCCGATCATCACGCCCACGCAGGACATCACGCTGGGTTGCTATTACCTCACGGCCGAACCGCGCAAGCCCATTCCGGCGAATACCAATGAACTGCCACTGTTCGGTTCCCGCCAGGAAGTTATTTTCGCGCACGACGATGGCGCGTTGAAGACTCATGATCGCATCCGCATTGCGAATCCGGACTTTGGTCGCAAGACCGTTTATGGCGATTCCACGAACAAAGTGATCGTCACGACGGTGGGTCGTGTGATCTTCAGCGAAATCTGGCCGGAAGAACTGGGCCTTTACAACAAGCCCGCCGGCAAGAGCCAGCTCGGCGATCTCATCTGGCGCTGTTACAAAACGGCCGGTCACGAGAAGACCGTAATCATGCTCGACAAGCTCAAGGAACTTGGCTTCCGCGAGGCGACCCGCTCCGGCTGTTCCATCGGCATTGATGACATGATCATTCCGAAGGAAAAGACCCAGGAGATCGAAGAAGCACAGTCACAGATCAAGGAAGTCGAGAAGCAGCATCGCAAGGGCATCATCACGTCCGGCGAACGCTACAACAAGATTGTCGATATCTGGACCCATGCGACGGACAAGATCTCGAACGTCATGTTCGACACGCTCAAGCACAACCAGAACAAGTCGGAGTTCAATCCGGTTTATCTGATGGTGGACTCCGGCGCCCGCGGTAACAAACAGCAGGTGCGTCAGCTCGCTGGCGTCCGTGGTTTGATGGCCAAGCCCAGCGGCGACATCATCGAGAAGCCGATTCTCGCGAACTTCCGCGAAGGGTTGACCGTGTTGGAATACTTCATTTCAACTCACGGGGCGCGCAAAGGTCTCGCGGACACCGCGCTCAAGACCGCTGACTCGGGTTACATGACCCGTAAGCTGGTGGACGTCGCTCAAGACGTGATCATTCGCGAGGACGATTGCGGCACGACCAACGGCATTTGGGTGCAGGCCATTTACGAAGGTGAAGACGAAGTTGTCAAACTCGCTGATCGGATCAATGGTCGTTGTGCTTGCGAAGACATTCCGAATCCCGCCAGCCCGAAGGAATTCCTGGTTCGCGCCAATGACGAGTTCGATGAAATCAAGTCCAAGGCCGTGGATGCCGCAGGCGTGGAAAGGGTCAAGATTCGTTCGGTGCTCACTTGCGAAAGCAAGCAGGGCGTTTGTGCGAATTGCTATGGTCGCAATCTGGCCACCGGTCTCAAGGTCAAGCTTGGTGAGGCAGTTGGCATCATCGCCGCCCAATCGATTGGGGAGCCGGGCACGCAGCTCACCATGCGTACGTTCCACATCGGTGGAACGGCGGCCGCACAGTTCAAGATTCCGCAGATCAAGGCCAAGTTCGAAGGCACGATCCGTTACAACGATCTTCGCCTCGTGCAATTGGAAGACGGCAGCAACATCGTCCTCAACAAGAACGGTTCTGTCTCCATTCTGGCCGACGACGGTCGCGAATTGGAAAACCACACGGTGGTCATCGGCGCGGTCATCTCGGTGGCCGACGGTGGCAAGGTGAAGAAGAATGAAACCTTCATCCAGTGGGATCCTTACAACGTCCCGATTCTGTCGGAGAAGGCGGGTCATGTGAAGTTCCTCGACATCATCGAGGGCGTCACAATGAAGCACGAAGTGGACGAAACGACCCAGCAGGAAGCCATGGTCGTGATCGAACACAAGGAAGACCTGCATCCGACCATCATCATCGCCGACGACAAAGGCGAGGAACTGGGTCGCTACGCGATTCCGTCCGGCGCGCACATCGTCGTCAACGAAGGCGACAAGATCGTGGCCGGAACGTTGATGGCGAAGACGCCTCGTAAGCAAGCCAAGACGAAGGACATCACCGGCGGTCTGCCGCGTGTGGCTGAGTTGTTCGAAGCCCGTCGTCCGAAGGACGCGTCGGAAATCTCCAAGATTGACGGCATCGTGGACTTCGGCGCGAGTGTGCGTGGCAAGCGTTGCATTCTCATCAAGGACCCGGCAACTGGTCTGGAAGAGGAGCACCTCATCGCGATCGGCAAACACGTGATCGTGTTCAAGGGCGACTTCGTGAAGAAAGGCCAGCAATTGACCGAAGGTCCGATGGACCCGCACGAGATTCTCGATGTCTGCGGTCCGCAGGAATTGCAGGAACACCTCGTGAACGAAGTGCAGGAAGTTTACCGTCTCCAGGGCGTGACGATTAACGACAAGCACATCGAAATCATCGTGCGGCAGATGCTCCGCAAGGTGCGCATCACCGAGCCCGGTGACACGCAATTCCTCTGGGGCGAACAAGTGGACAAGCTGGAGTTCGAAGGCGAGAACGAGCGCGTGGAGAAGATGGGGGGCAAACCCGCCGAAGCTTCGCCCGTGTTGCTGGGTATCACCAAGGCGTCGCTGGAAACGGAATCGTTCCTCAGCGCCGCGAGCTTCCAGGATACGACCCGCGTTCTCACCGAAGCGGCGACCCGGTCACGCATCGATTACCTGCGGGGCTTCAAGGAAAACGTGATCATGGGACACATTATTCCGGCCGGCACGGGCTTCGATTACCATCGCAAGGTGGCGTTGAACCCGCTGGTTGAACTCGAAGAGGAAGCGCCTCCCATTGAGGAGCCAATCACGGAGAATCCGCTGGCCGTCTAAAATCGAAACTAAAATCTGTTTCACGCGAGGCGCTTTGAAAATCAAAGCGCCTCTTCCTTTTTTATGGGTAACCCTCTGACGCGAAACGGGACAATGTAGTAACTCCGCCATGGCGGGTGAGGCGTTAACCCTATTGAGCGGCACGTCGTCCGGGACAACTTTACCGCCAAAAGGACGTACAACCTCCGGGTTGCCAAGACGCGGCATCGCGGGCCGATGGGCGCCATTAAACACCATGCTTACACCTACACTGGGACAGAATGGGCTTGGAAAGCGCAGTCGGCTTCATGCCCTGGTGAGGAGTTTTGAATTAAAGCCGCTGGCGTCAGGGGCTGCGCTGTTCGCCCTGAACTTTCTTAAGCATCCGCAAATGCTGGGCACGATCTTTCCCAGTTCGCGCTTTCTGGCGGCACGCGTTCTTTCTCGAATACCCTGGGACCGATGCAAGGTGATCGTGGAGTACGGCCCGGGAGTGGGACAGATCACAATGGAAATTCTGCGCCGCATGAATGCCGACGCCGTCCTGGTCGGAATTGAGTTGAACCGGGACTTCGTTCGTTATCTGCGCCGAACCATACGCGATTTGCGATTGCAGCTCATTTGCGGCTCGGCCGCCGAGGTGCGAACGGTGTTGCAGCGACTGGGCCACGCCAATGCGGATTGCGTCATTGCGGGCATTCCCTTCAGCCGTGTGGAGCGTTTGCAGCGGCGCGAAATCCTGTCGGAAACGCACGCCGCTCTCGCGGAAGATGGCCGATTGACGGTGTACCAGTATTCGCGCACGGTGCAGACGGATTTGGAGCAAACCTTTGGGCGGGTCGAACGCGAACGCGAGTTTGTAAACTTCGTGCCGGCGCAGTTGTTCCATTGCGTGAAGCGCGCGGCCGCTTCAAGCCGCACACGCAACGGTGTGGCACCATGCGTACAACGCGGGGATTGAGTCCGAAGCGGAGAACGTCAGCAGTGTAAAAATCGTTGGCGGAGGCGCAGCAGGAGGAGCGTCGGAATCATCGAACCGCGTCGTGAGTGTGTAGTTGTCGATTTTGTGTTTACGGCAGAAATTAATGGCCTCATCGCTGGTGGCGAATCGCAGGGCGTCAGATCGGTTTTGCAACCAGCGGCCTCCCTTTCCGATAACCTGCCAGGAGATGCAGTCTTGAATTATGACATAGGACACGCGACGAAGGTAGGCATGATGACATGAATCTCAATGGGGGGGTTACCCCAAAATTGTCCCATGACGCGCGGGCAAGCGTTGAGGGAGGTTCCCCAACATTCAGAACGGCTATCGGGTTGACCGTACGATCGAAACGAGAGCTTCGCGCGGAAATCAGGGAAACCTCAGCCCGTACGGCAAAAGCTCCGGGACTGTTTATCACAGTCGCGGAGCGGAACGCTCGATTCCTGTCGTCTCATGAAAACATGGGTCGAACGCAAGACAAACTAGCAGACGACACCGGAGCACTCAACGTCCTGCCAAACTGATTACGCTGTCGCGGAAAGCACGAGTCGGAACGCCACGTTTTTGAACGTGAGCAGGCAGCGATTTCCTGACGGCAAGCTCGACTGGCCGAAAGCTCCCGCGTGGCGATGCCGCAATTATCGGAGCCGCCAGGTGATGCGTGCCTTGTTCAAATCGTAAGGGGACATTTGCATCTTCACGCGATCGCCCACCGTAAGCCGTACAAACTTTTTGCGCATTTTACCGGAGATCGTGGCCAGCACGAGATGCTTGTTGTCCAGCTCCACGCGAAACATCGTTCCGGGTAACACTGTTTGTACCGAACCTTCTACTTCAATGTGTTCTTCTTTCACTAATTCGTCCTGGGATAAAAGGGTAGCCGGTTTGTCGTCCTCAGCGCGACCCGTAACCGGTCAATCGGGATGCTGATGAAAAATTCGAGGCCCGGCAGACTGCCGGAACCCCGAACGCGCTCGAACCTTGCGATTAATAACGATTACGGCCACCGCCGCCACCGTACTGGCGACGTCCACCGCCACCGCCGCCGGAACGCTCTTCCCGCGGACGGGCGACGTTGACGGTCAACGCGCGGCCATCCAGTTGCGCGCCGTTGAGGGCGTCAATCGCCTTCTGGGCTTCCTCGGCGCTGCTCATGGTGACGAAGGCAAAACCGCGCGGGCGACCGCTCATTTTGTCCATCATCAAGTTGGTTTCGACCACGCTGCCATGTGCGGCAAACGTGTCCTGCAGATCATTCTCTGTGGTGTTAAAGGAGAGGTTCCCCACGAATAACTTATTGCTCATGTGATAATTACTGTCCTGACTGACGCTTCTTCAGACTGTTCCCGACTATCGGGTTTATATCATCACTGAACCAGGTTCACCTGAGGATTACCATGTCATGAAAGAGACAAGCAACGAACAGACAGCGGTATCATGCCATTATTCTCCCGGATTGCAATGTGTTTTAACAACGAAGGCGGTCGGAGGATCAGGCGCTGGTGACGATACGACCTTCAGGGTAGCGTCCGGGTGCTGCCTCATCCATGCCGTGATTTCCGGATCGCGCTTGACCGCACCGTGGAGTCGGAAGAGTCTGGTCGTGCCGGGGTTCATTGCAGCGAATGCTACCGCCCGCCCAATGCTGAGGAAACATCAACCGGTCCGGTGAAGCGGCCGCCACGAGCAGCGTCTGAGTAATTCATCGCATCCAGCGCTCGTATACCTGGTGTAGAATCCCGACCAAATCGTCGAGTGACTGAGGTTTCACGAAGTAGTCGCGAGCGCCAAGTCGTCGCGCCTTTTGAATATCGGATTCATCCGATGACGACGAAAGCACGACGGCAGGGAGGTCTTTGAGTTCGGGCTGTGTGCCGAGCCATTCGAGAACTTCGAAGCCATGCATGCGCGGCATTTTCAGGTCCAGCAACAACAGCGTGGGCAGCGGGTGAAGCGCGCGGTCGGCGAAACGTCCGTTACCCCTGAGATAATCCACACATTCTGCACCATCGTTGACCATCACGACCGAGGCCGGCACTGCGGCTCTCTCGAAAGCAAGATTCAAAATAAACCGGTCGGTTTCCTCGTCCTCAGCTGCCAATATCAGTCCGGTAATGGCGCTCATCGATTTACCCACTTGGTTGTCTTCGGGCCATCGGCGAGAGATAATTCGACCCAGAAAGTGCTGCCCGCTTCCGGCTCGGATTCCACTCCCACTTTGCCGCGCATGCGTTCGACGACCTTGCGGACGATGGCCAGCCCGATGCCCGTCCCTTCATACCCGGCATTGAGTTTCTGAAACATCTGGAACAACCGTGCTTGAGCCCCTTTTGGAATGCCAATGCCATTGTCCTGGATGGAAATTCTTGCCGTGCCGTCGGAAGTTTCCGCTGACAGGCGCACCCGGGGTTTCACTCCGGGGGCGACAAACTTGACGGCGTTGCCAATCAGGTTGGAGAAGCACTGCGTCAAAAGAGAATCGTTCCCCAGAACCACCGGTAGTTCGTTCGCAATGTGAATGTCCGCCTTGTCTGAGTGAAAGTTGGGATAGGTATCGATCAGGTCCCGCACCAGTTTCGACAAATCCACCGGGCCGAGTTGAATTTCCTGCTGGGCCACTTTGGTGTAATTCAGCGCGTCCTGAATCAATTTGTCGAGCCGCTTCGCCGCCACAATGATGCGACGCGTGTATTCCTGCGCCCGCGACGGAGCAATGCCGTTGGGCGACTCCTCTGCGAGCAGGCTGGCAAACGTGCTCATGGCGCGCAGCGGAGCTCGCATGTCGTGCGCCATCGCGTAGGAGACGTGTTGGAGTTCATTGACCACGTCCTGAAGTCTGGCCGTCCGTTCCCGTACGAGTTTTTCCAGGTGACCGGCGCGGTCCGCCAGTTGTCCGTGCGCTTCGCGCAGTTCCTTTTCCGCCTGCCTGCGCTCGGTGAAATCGCGAAAGACCAGGACGACGCCCAGAAGCTGCCCGTTGGCGTGGCGAATGGGCGCAGCGCTGTCGTCAATCGGAGTCTGCGTTCCGTCTTTGGCTCTCAAAATCGTATGATTGGCCAGGCCCACGACGCCGCCGATCCGCAAAACCTTTTCCACGGGGTTTTCCACGGGCCGCCTCGTTTCCTCATTTATGATCCGAAAGATTTCCGGGAGAGGTTTCCCCAAAGCTTCCGTGCTCGTCCACTTCGTCAGTCGCTCGGCTTCCCCGTTCAAAAAGGTAACGCATCCTTCGGCATCGGTGACCACCACCGCGTCGCCAATGCTGGCAAGCGTGGTGGCGAGTAGCTCTTTTTCACGAGTCAACGCCTCGCGCGCCGCCACCAGCTCCGTTATGTCATGAACCACTTTGGAGGCGCCGATCAACTCCCCTTCCTGGTCCTTCAACGGCGAAATACTGACTGCCACCGGAACCTGCCGTCCACTCTTGGTGACGCGGATGGTTTGAAACCGCTCGACCGGCTTGCCGCGGCGCAAACTTCCGAGGATATGATTCTCTTCTTCCAAACGATCCGGTGGAAACAAAACCGTGATGGGCTTGCCAATGATTTCCTCCGCGCGATACCCAAACAGCCGTTCGGCGCTTGCGTTCCACGATCGAATGATTCCGTTCAGGTCCTTGGTCAGGATGACGTCCCCGGAATGTTCGACAATGGCGGCGAGCCGTGCGGCGATCTCCTGAGACTTGCGTTGGGCGGTCACGTCTCGGAAGACCAGCACTACGCCGAAAAGCGGGCCGTCGGGCTGGCGAATCGGTGCGGCGCTGTCGTCGATCGGAATCTCTCGTCCGTCTTTGGCGATGAGCAAGGTATGATTGGCCAGACCCATGACCGTGCCGGACTGCAAAACCTTTTCGACCGGACTTTCCACCGGTTGCCGCGTCTTTTCGTTGATGATATGAAAGACTTCAGACAAAGGGCGTTTCTCGGCTTCCGAATTCTTCCAGCCCGTCAATGCCGCTGCCTCGGCATTGAGGAACACAATATGGCCGGCGGTGTCCGTCGAAATCACGGCGTCGCCGATACTTGCGAGGGTTGTGGCCAGCAATTCCTTTTGCTGGTGGGTTTCCAGTTCGGCGGCTTCCCGCTTGCGGACCTCGGCCAGGATGCGCGCCCGCGCTCGATGCATGGCGTCAATTGCGCTCAGGATGAATGAACACGAGAAAGCGAACGAACCCATGGTCGCCAGATCACCGGGGGTATGAAGCGCCCAATCGCGCGTGGGCGCGACAAAAAACCAATTCGCGGCCACCGCGCTGAGGACCAGCGCCAGGATTCCGGGCCCAAGACCTCCCACCCATGCGGCCATCGCGACCGCGGGGAAGAAAAAAATGAAAGGCAACGCCGTCGGACCCACGGCGGGTGTGAGCGCTTCTCTGGCCAGCCAACCAAGGACGACACATCCGGAGCCGACACTATAGCGCCCCCAGGCGGAACGCGGCGCCAAGACTTGTTTTCGGGTGAGCATGGCTGCTCAAACGCTGTCGATCTGAGCTGCATGAAAAAAAGCACATCAATTCGTGTGAGCAAATCAGGTAAAACCCCACCAGTGCAAGAGATAAGCGTTGAGAAGGGGTCGGGGAGACGAGCGATCAGGCCAGCGACCGTCCCCCCACCAGAGGCTGCATTCGTTGCTTGAGAGAATTGCTGGCCATACGACCGGCATTCATCTATTGAAGGTCGGCAGGAATGAGTCCCACGCTACTTTCGGTTATTGGTTTGGGGTTGTGGATTCTTGTCGGTATCTGGGATTTTCGGGCGAAACAACTGACGAAGGCCTTGTTTTGGTCGCGCCTGCTCGTGCCGGTCATTTCGATGCTCCTTTCCTGCGTTGCGATTTATCTGCTGATCAGGAGCAAACGATGAGAAGCATGAGTGGTAAGCACTCGAAGCGCTAATCTATATGTCGTTTATTGTTCTCTCAATAGTTCCGGTCCTGCTTCTGGTTTGCCGGGTGGTAACCGAGTTTCGCGGTCGAACCTGGAGTCGCCTGGCAACTGGGTTTCTTGGGTTGCTCGCGGTCGCAGTTGTGGCTTTTCTTTTGGGCTCCTTTGCAGAAGGATTCAAGCATACAGAATTCCCCGTGCCCAACGACCGTCCAGCGCCAGCAACATCTATGAACGCGGCCGAGAGCGCCACCACCAACGTGACCAAATGATTCCTGTTGTTTCACCTCGTGCGGGCTGCTGGCGTACGTCCTTTATGTTCCTCCTGCTTGCCCCGCTTTTGCTGGGCCTGCCCGTGGCGGCAACGCCCGCTGAATTGCCCGCTACTCCGGCCGGCAAGGTCCTGGCCGGTTATCTCGAAGCTGTAAATTCCGGTGACAAGGACCAGCTCGAAAGCTTTATCAAGGCGCATCGGCCGGATCGACCGGACGCCCTCGATCGCATGCTCGATCTCCGATGGAACACTGGCGGTTTCGATGTGTATTCGGTGGAATCCTCGCAGCCGCTGAACCTCCAGGCGGTGTTGCGCGAACGCGAAGGCAACCAAAGATATAACCGTATGTCGGTGGCCGTGAGCGCGGGCCATCCCGCGGTGATCACGAACATCAGCCTGATGGTGATTCCGCCGCCTTCTGGCGCGCCAGTCCCCGAGCGGCTCAGTCAAGAGGCGGCAATCGCGGCGTGGGAAGCCGAAATCAACAAGGCCGCTGCCAACGGGAAGTTTTCCGGCGTTTGGTTGTGGGCCAAAAACGGCAAGGTGATCACGTCGGGCGCGAAGGGCAAGGCGGATCGCGAGAAAGGAATCGACAACACGCGCGACACGCAGTTCCGCATCGGTTCGATGAACAAAATGTTCACGGCAGTCGCGACGCTCCAGTTGGTCGAACGTGGCAAACTGTCGCTGGACGATACGATGGGCAGGATCCTCCCTGATTATCCAAATACCAATGTCGCGTCCCGGGTGAAGGTCCGCCATCTGTTGGCCCACACTGGCGGTACCGGCGACATTTTCGGTCCGGAGTTCGAGGCGCATCGGCTCGATTTGAAAACGCTTCAGGATTACGTGAAGCTGTACGGCGCGCGCGACCTTCAGTCTGAGCCCGGTACCAAGTGGGAATATTCCAACTACGGATTCCTGCTGCTTGGCGTGCTGATCGAGAAGGTTTCGGGCAAGTCCTACTACGACTTTGTCGCCGAGAACATTTACAAGGTCGCGGGTATGACCCACTCGGGGTCTGATCCGGAAAGTGTGGCAGTCGCCAATCGGAGCAAAGGCTACCTGCGAGATCAGTTTGAAATGGTTTCCAACGAACCGACGCTGCCCTGGCGCGGAACTTCGGCGGGCGGCGGTTACACGACGGCAGCCGATCTGATGAAATTTGCCGACGCGCTCATGTCGAACAAACTATTGAAGGCTGAGACGCTCGCCGAGGCCACGCGTTCGCAATGCACCACGGGCGACTACGGCTTCGGATTCCAAACCGGTCGGACGAACGAGGTGCGGACCTATGGCCACGGCGGCGGCGCTCCGGGAATGAACGGGATGCTGCGCATGTATCCGGCGTCCGGCCAGTCAGTGATCGTGTTGTGCAATCTGGACCCTCCTTCGGCTCAGTGCCTGGGAGATTGGCTGCACGTCCGCATGCCGATCAAGTAAAGCGAGGGGACGCAAATCCGCGATGAACGAAAACAAGGGGTACGCCGGAAAGCCATGGCAGTTCCCGCCGTTGATAAGCCGGGAATTGCTGGTTTATTCACGTCAGCCGTGGACCTATTGGTTGCGGCTGCTGTGCGCTCTTGGGGCGGTCAGTGTTCTGGCCATCATGGCGGCGAGCGGCCAGAATCGCCTCGGTCAGGCCGATGGTTTCTCGCTCTTCGCCGGTTCGACGACGATTCTGTTTTTCATCGCCAGCCTTAACGGGCTGCACTCGACCGCCAACTGTGTCGGCTCCGAGCGAAGGCAGGGGACTTTGGTCCTGCTGTTTCTGGCCGAGCTGAAGTTGAACACCATCCTCATATCAAAGTTGATCACCAACTCGCTGCGGAACGCGTGGGCGTTTTTGGGAACGCTGCCGGTCGTTGGGTTGTGTCTGTTGTTGGGAGGGGTAAGCGGGGCGGTGTTTGTGAAAGGTGTGCTGGCCGTTCTCGCCGCCGCGTGGCTCTCGCTGATGGTCGGCCTCGAGCAGTCCTGTAGCAATCAAGGTGAACACGAGGCGTTTTCGCACGGCTTGCGGGAGTTGTTGAAGCTGAACCTGATCCCGTTTATCAGTCCCGCCAGCCTGGTGCTGAGCGCGTTGCTGGGGCGTGGCTTTTTTGGGTACCCCTATTTCTGCATTACCATCGTAATAACGGTATGCGTCGGTTTCCACTACTGGTCGCTTGCCAAAAGTGCGTTGGCGCGAAACTGGCAGGAGCCACCGCCTGAAGAAGGATCGGACCAATCCGGTGATCCCGCGTGGGCGGAGCTGCCCATGACGGGTCATCTTCAAAAACCGTCCCGGCGTTGTGGAGACACTCCGCCGGCTTACTGGCTGTTCGCCCGTTACGGTGATACGCGGCAGGTCGCTCCACTGCCGATCGGCATTTCCTTTACTGTCATGGCCGGATTGGTGGTCCTGCTGAGCGACTGGGACACCATCAAGTTCGCCTATCCCATCCTGATGGGTTCGGGCCGATTCTTTCAGATGCTGGCAATGGCCAAGATTGCGCCGCAGAGCTTCGCAGACATTGCCCGACCCGGCGCGCTCGAGATCCTGCAAACCACGCCCGTTACCCTCAAACAAGTTGTTCGCGCCGCTTATGATTTCCTGTTCGGGCATTTCGGTCGGGGGGTGCTGCCCATGCTGGTGCTGGACGCCCTGGTGTTGATGGTGGGAGTGCTGAGAACACCCACCGGAGACTGGGGACTGGCTCGGGTGCTGTTGGCTCAAAACAGCTTGTTTCTTTCCGGCCTCTGCGCCATGGGGGTCACCGGCATCTGGTTGGGGCTCAAGCAGCGGAGTCTTGCCCGGGCTTCCTTGAGCGTGAGCTTCTTTCTCCTGCTCCTGCCGCTGTCACTCTACGTTCTGAAGCCAACGAGCCCGGCACGAATCACCGTAATCCTCGTGATCGCGTACTGTGCCATCGCCATCCCAATGCACCTGAAACTCCGTCGCCTGCTTCGGAGCGGCGACAGCATGCTACTGCTGTTCCGTCGGGCGGAGTGGTAGAGGTAGGGAGGTAGGGACGGCGCGCTGCGCGGCGCCGTTCGCGCCGCGTGCAGCGACGCGATGTTCCGCCCGCTGGTGCGGCGCGGGCACATCGCAGTGCGAATGTTCGCTATCTGTGAAAATCAGAGAAATTTCGAATTAGAAGACGAATCCATGAAACCAGCATCGAACGTCAAGACACCAGAGCAATACCTGGCCTCCCTCCCTGCCGATCGTGCGGAGACGATCAGGGCAATGCATGCATTTGTGAACCGGCATATTCCCCGCGGCTACGATGAGTGCCTCGTCTGGGGCGCGATTGCCTGGGCAATCCCCTTGTCTCGATATCCAAACACTCACAACCAGCAGCCGATTTGCTACGTCGCGCTCTCGTCCCAGAAGAACTATTGCGTCCTCTATCTGTTTGGCCCGTCCTGGTGTGCGAGTCAGCTCGAGCGGCTGAAGGCGGCGTTCAAGGCGGCGGGGAAGAAGCTCAACATGGGGAAGTGTTGCGTCAATTTCGAGTCACCCGATGATCTCCCGCTCGAAGCGATCGGCGAACTGATCTCGGCAATTCCTGGTGAGAAGTGGATCGAGATGTACGAACGATCGCGTTTGAAGAGCAAGAGCAAGGCGGGGAAAAGTCAGAAGGCGAAGCCGGGCAGTAAAATTTCGAGACGGTAGGGAAGCCCGCCGCGCAGTCCGCGCCAGAGCGCAATCTCCGGCGGCTCTACCGCCGGACCTCGCAGCGCGATGTCCGCTACCTGTCAAAACCCTCTCTGCCTCGATCGGGGAGAAAGTAGGGTGAGTGTCGAACTAAAGAATCTCCACCATTACTCTCGATACTCCAGAATGTCGCCGGGCTGACACTCCAGCGCTTTGCAAATCCCCTCCAGGGTGGAGAACCGGATGGCTTTGGCCTTGCCGTTTTTCAACACGGAAATGTTGGCCATCGTGATGCCGACTTTCTCGGTAAGTTCGGTGACGCTCATTTTTCGCTTTGCCAGCATGACGTCGATATTGATGATGATTGCCATGTCGCTCCCTTACACCGTCAAGTCGTTCTCGCACTTCATGTCGACGGCACTCTGCAGGGTTTTCTCAAACACGGCCGCCGCAGTGCCAATGATCGTCGCGACGAAAATCAACATGAGACCCATCATCACGCCGCCGGCGATATCCTCCCCCGTGCCGCGCATCACGATGAAGAAGTAGGCTTCGGCTCCCAGAAGAAAAGCGACCAGGGTCACCGCGCAGTATTTGATGGTGCGCAAAGCTTTCACCGAGGGTTGCGAGAATACTGCATTGCGTGCCACGTATCCCAACAGCTTGAATGCTTGATAGAGCGCCACGAAAAAAGCAATCGATCCGATATAGGCATACGCCAGGAACGGGTCCTTGAAGTAAATTTCAAAAACCGTGGCGTTCTTGTTCCGGCCCTCGAAGTGGGGCATGCTCAGCATAAAGGCCAGAACGCCGACGCCGATGAGCACGATGACCGCCTGAAGAAAGATGGTTGAGCCGCGTTTCATTGTCTCGATAGTCATGTGATAGTTATCGATTGTCAATATATATTTATCGAAACATTAGGGTGGGCCTTCGCAGTCGAAACAGCCACGCGAATGGGATTTCATTCATTATGGCCCATGCACTCGGTCAAGACCCATTCCTGCTCCCCCATGAATGCAATTAGAGCGTTTGCTCTCATCGAACTGCGGGTGGTGATGCCATCATTTCGATCCTGGCGGCACTGGCTGCAAGAGGGTTTTTCCAGTCGCGCAACTGCCAGGCGGGCAGTCCAAGTTCGCGGGCGACCGTTGGAGGGCTTGCTCGCGGCGGAGGTCCTGAAAGATTCCCCAATGGCGATAGCCGTATTCAACCGTCGGCTCGACCACGGTGCGTTCGCGCCGTAACGCTTTCTGGTCATCAGCGATCCCGCTGCAAATTTGAATCAAGCGGGTGAACCACCAGTCGCCTGTTGACGAAGGAGTGTCTTCAGAATTTTTCCGGTCGCATTCCGTGGCAACGCAGGCACCAGGACTATCTGGCGGGGAACTTTGTAGTCCGCCAGATTCTGACGCACAAATTGCAACACCGCTTTTTCATCCAGCGTCACTCCCTCTGCTGCCGCGACGAAAGCCACCGGTTGCTCGCCCTTGCGGGGATCAGGAATTCCAATCACCGCCGCCTCCTTGACCCCGGCGAACTGATACAGCACCTCTTCGATCTCGCGCGGGTAAACATTGATGCCGTTTACCAGCAACATGTCCTTCTTGCGGTCCGTGATGTAGTAGTAGCCGTCGTTGTCGCGATACCCGATGTCGCCCGTGAGCAACCAATCGCCCCGCATCGCTTTGGCGCTTTCCTCCGGGTTGTTCCAGTAACCCAACATCACATTGCCACCACGGACGCAGACTTCACCCGTTTCGTTCGGCCCAAGTAGTTTCCCGGTTTCATCCTGGATGCTGACTTCCACATGAGGAATCGGCAGGCCGATCGATCCGGGTTTGCGCACGCCCTTGAATGGATTCTTGGTGACGACCGGACTGGCCTCGCTCAAGCCGTAACCTTCAATCAGCGGAATCTGGTGCTTTTCCTCAAACTCCTTCAACACCTGCACTGGCAACGGCGCGGCGCCGCTGACGCACAGGCGAAAGGGCAACTTCGCCGGCAGGTTCGCGTTGGCCAGCATGCGATAAAATGGCGGAATGGCGGGCAGCGTCGTTGCCTGGCGTTGATAAAGCTCGCGCAAAATCTGTTGCGGTTGATTGAGCGATTTAACGAGCACGAGGGACGCTCCATTGATCAACGGAAGCAGCAATCCCACCGTGAGCATGTAACTGTGAAACAATGGCAACAACACCGCGTAGCGGTCCGACTCCACGGTGTCGAGCACGAGGCGGCAGCTCTCGACATTGTGCAGCAGGTTGCTGTGTGAAAGCATTGCACCTTTGGGTCGACCTGTTGTGCCCGAGGTGTAAATGATCACGGCCAGGTCGCGTTCGCCGCGTTGAGGCTGTGTCGCCGTTGGCGAAGCGTTCACGGCGACGGCTTCTTCGATGCGGCAAATCTTCAGGTCAGGTCGAGCGGTGGTCAGGGCCGGGCCGTGAGCGCCGAGTTCCTCGTCCGTGATCAATACGTCGATGCCTGCATCGTTGAGAATAAAACTGACTTCAGCGGGTTTGAAAAAATTGTTGATGGGCACAACCACCGCATCCGCGTTGACGATGCCGAACACTGCTGGGATGAACTCTGGCCGATTCTTAAGCCACAGCCCGACGCGGTCGCCCGGCTTGACGCCGAACTTTTCGACCAGTTGTTGCCGCACGGACAGCGCCTGGGTCTGGACGGCGGCGTATTTGATTTCGCTTTCACCCCAGAAAATGGCGGTCTTCTCGGGGCGTGATTGTACTGAAGCGCTGAATGCGGCGGCTAAATTCATGGGCGGCCATTTTAGTAACGGTTCGCGTCGGGGCAAGTTTGCAGTTGCGAGTGCGCCAACGTCAGCCGCAGCAAGATGACGAGAAATCAATCGTAGCGTTAGACGTGCAGATCAACTGGGATTCCGTCTTGCCTAAATTGTTGCCACCATTAGGATTCCGCCACCTCAAGAACACTCCGGTGCGGCCATGAACGAATCAGAGTGGCAGACGCGAAAAACTCGGATCGATGTTGGTTAAAGGAGAATGGCAAGCGAAAGTATCGCGAAGCTGATGCGGTCGTTGATGAGGATTTGCCATCCGTTCCAGATACTTGGTGCTGGACGAACTTTGATCACTGCTCGTGGGAAATTACCGTCGGCCATGTCGGGCCGATGAAAGAACGCTATGTCGAGCAAGGAGTGACCTTTCTCCGTTGCCAGAATGTCCGTCCGCTGAGATTTGACAAAGAAGGACTCGTCCGGATTCCACCGGACTTTCACGCGCAGCTTTCCAAATCGGAGTTGCTCGGCGGTGAGATTCTTGCCGGGTGGAAGCGTTGTTTGCGCTGGCGGACCAAATCGAGGCGCGGTTTCAAAAAGCCAGAGCGCAGGTGGACAAGTTAACTCCGTCTCTCCTCGCCAAAGCCTTCCGCGGCCAGCTCGTCCCTCAAGACCCCACCGACGAACCGGCGGAGAAGTTGTTGGAACGGATCAAACCCAATCATGAAACCAAGTCCGGCAAGGACGCTAGAAAATAGCCCAGCGATTCATCGCTGGGTTATCGCGCGCGAACGGAACGAGTCCCGTCAGGGACGGCAGAACCATTCGTTTCATGCGGCATTTTCTTTCGCCCCTCCCACCTTCGCTACGCTCCGGCGTGGCAAGCCGGCGCTTGGCCATTTTTCTACGCGCACTCCACGGTTGAAACCGTGGGCTATTGTCATGCGTCCCTGACGGGACTTCGGAATCCGTGCGCATCCGTGTTATCCGTGGTTAAACCAGAAACCGTGCGCCGAGTGGAAGCGTCCCTGACGGGAGTTGAAAATCCGGGTTTATCAGCGGTGTTCAAGGGAGCGCTTTGAATATGGGGTTCACCGACCGCGAGATTGCTGAGCACATGAAGGTCATCGAGGATCGTTTCTGGTCGCGTCGCCGGCCACCGATTCATCTGCGGGACAAGGTTCGCGAGGGGCAGCGTTTCACCGAGCGCACCATTGAGCTTTTCATCGTGCGGCCAGTGTTCAATCGCCCCTGATGAGCACACCGAGGAATCCATCGCCAGAATCCAGCACATGCCCCGTTTGGGTGTCTGGCGCATCTTTTGGAAACGGGCGGATGGAAACTGGCATCGTTACCAGCCGTGCTATGAAGTGCCGTCATTGGCGGAAGCCCTCGGCGTGGTTGATGAGGACGCCAATGGTTGTTTCTTTGGTTGACCTGTCCCATGCCAAATCAATCGATTGCCCGCAACGCCTGATCGGGCTATAACGTGCGCGCATTTATCGCCAGGCTATGGCGGGCCAGAGCCGCCACCGAGTTGAACGCGTTATTGCCTGCCATTCGCGACCGTGCTTTTAAAGAAAAAATTGTGAGCCGCCTATGAAGAACGAAATTATTCGCGTCGGACCCATCGAAATCAAATTCCTGCTGGAAGGTTCTGAGACCAACGGTGCGCTGGCCCTGTTTGAATTTGCAGTGCCGGCGGGTGCCCGGGTGGCCGCACCCCATTCCCATGCTCATTACGACGAAACCATTTATGGGGTCGAAGGCGTCATCACCTTCACGGTAGCCGGCAAGGACGTGCCCATTGGACCGGGTGAATGTTGTTTTATCCGACGCGGCGTGGTTCATGGTTTCCGGAATCTGCACTCGGTGAATGCGCGTGGGCTGGCAGTGGTAACGCCGGGGGTGCTCGGTCCCGCGTTCTTCAAGGAAGCGGCCGCCATCGTGAATGCTGGCGGGCCACCTGACCTGGCGAAAATGAAAGAAGTGATGCTCCGGCATGGCTTGGTGCCCGCGCCAATGCCGCCAACCGCTCCATCCGAATGAGTGTGGGCCCAGATTCGATTGATGTGCCATAACCTGGCCGCTTTCAGAGCCTCTGCCTTTGATCCGTTTGACGTAATTAAGCGCAGCCGTCAGAAGTTGTTTTGGGTCAGCCCGTATTTGTCCAACCGATGCCGGCACTATCGGCGCATGAAATTTGGTCGATCCCGGTTACAGGCAATGCTTCAGTGGTTGTCGCTTTCGTTCAAGTTCGGCGGGCGTCTGAGCAAACCTGCCTCCTTGTCGGCGCCATCGACTCGAAGAGGCCCATGGCTCGCGGATTGGCGTCAATTGAGTTGGACGCCCGTCTATGATTCCGTGCACCCGACGGCGCAGCGCTTGATCCTGGCTGCCTTGCGCAACGAAATGTTGTCGCTGCGTTATTGGGGCGGCAGCACGCCCGGTCGGGAACGTTATATTTCCCCGGCCGTGGTCTTTCAGTTGAGGGGGCGAGGTCCTTTGTATGTAGCGGGGTATTGCCATTTGCGGCGTGCGGAACGGGTGTTCCGGGTGGATCGCGTCGAGATTTCGTCCGAGGAAGATTTGATCATCTGCATCACGGAGTAAATGGACGACACGCTGCGAGGACGCTTTAAGTCTTAGCGGAACGATGCAGTTGGATTGCGATGGGAGCGCGGGCTTAAATGTCGCGCTCCATTTCGGGTCGAAAAGGGGCGTTTGCTCAACTGCATAACAAAATGCGGAGTGTGGCCGTCCCCGGCCACAGCAACAGCCACCAACCGAAGAAGGGGCGGAGATTTTGAGGCGCGTTTCGTATCGCGCTGTATCGCCGAATTCCATTCGGCGGGGCGTCAATTCTGCCAAGCGTGTTGACGTAACGACGCGCAGCGGATTGAAAATCCGCGATACAGCAGAGTGCAACTCTGCGCTACTCACTCTCATCTCGCAATCTGCGGTTGAACCCTGCACCCTCGGCTCCTGCAACTGACAGTCAAAATCATGAAGCCCTCGCCGCCTTGCACCAACGAAAAGGAATACGTATTGGGAACGGACCGCGCCGAACTGGAACGGCTCGGGTTGCAGCATCAACTCTGGAGCGCGCAAGCGGCCGCAGCCTGGGAGCGAGCGGCGTTCCGGCGCGGCCACCGGATTCTTGACGTCGGTTGCGGACCCGGATTTGCCACGATTGACCTCGCGCAGCGCGTTGGCCGACGCGGGAAAGTCGTCGCGGTGGACATTTCACAGCGTTTTCTCGATCACTTGAAAGAGCGCGCGACCGCGTGTGGCCTCACAAACATTCAAACCATCCAGGCCAGTGTCGAGCGGCTGCCGATTCGCGAGTCGGATTTTGACGGCGCGTATGCGCGATGGGTGTTGTGCTTCGTGCCGCGTCCCGCGGCGGTGCTAACGCAGGTGGCACGACGACTCAAGCGGGGCGGCGTGTTTGTGATTCAGGATTACTACCAATACGAGAACATTCTAATCGCGCCAGAGTGCGAAGCGTTTCGTCGCGTCTTCCGCGCCGTGCACAAATCGTGGCGCGCGCGCGGTGGTGATCCGGACATCGGCTGCCGTCTGCCGGGTTTGCTGCGTCGCGCCGGGTATGAAGTGCGGGAGATGAACCCACTGGTGCGTCTGGCGCGGCCCGGCTCAACGCTGTGGGATTGGCCCGACACATTTTTCGACATCTATCTGCCGTCGTTGGTGAAAACGGGTTTCATCACGGTCGCGGATGAAAGGAACTTCCGCCGCGAATGGGCGAAACGTTCGCGCAATCCCGATGCATTCTTCACGTCTCCCCCGATGGTGGAAATCATCGCGGTGAAAAGGTGATTCCACTTTCTCCCGCTTGGGGGAGGAGGTTGGAGTTTGCCGGAACTCCGCCGGTTTTCACGTTGCGTTTTTGAGGAAGCGGGGCACACTCGCGGCACACGAACCTCCCAAAATGAATACATCATTCGCTCTCGGTTCCTTGATCGCTTTCATCGCGGTGTCGGCAACGGGCCAGGATTACGCCATCAAGATGCAGCAACCGCTAAAGGTCGGGCAGCGCTACAAATTCACTGCGGTGGCCAGCGAAGCGTCCGACAATTCGATGACCTCCGGATCGCGGGTTCTCAAAGAGGAAAAAGAGGAATTGAGTGTCGAAATGGAATCCGAAGTAACTGTTTTGGCTGTGGACGCGAAGGGCCGGGCGACGAAACAGTCGCATAGAATCATAAAATTGCTTCAAGGCGCGGAAAAGAAACCGGTGCTCGCGGCCGGGACAAAAGTGATCGCGTCCCGGTCCGATCAGAAAAAAGAATTTGAAATTGGCGGCGCCCCCGCGCCCGTCGCTGTGGCCAAAGTACTGAACCTCGCAGTGGAAATTACTCCCGGCGGGCCTACCGATGACGAAATTTTCGGCACCAAGGAGCGCAAGAAAGTGGGAGACCAATGGCCATTGAACGAAGCCTTGGCGTTGCAGGGGGCCAAGGAAATACTCGCGGCTTCCGGCGCAACGGTCAGGAGTGTCAAGGGGACCACGACATTGCAAAAAGTCACAAACGAAGGCGGCGTTGAGATTATTCATCTGGTCGGAAACGTTACCACGACGCTCTCACCCGCGCCCAAGGGACAGTTTACGTTTACGGACTCGACCATGAACGCCTCGTTCTCCGGTGCGTTTCCATCTGACTTCAGCAAAAGTGCCCGGAAAGAGGGCGAGACGATGAGCCTGGAGTTTAAGGCTTCCGGCAAACCCAATCCCACGGGACCGATGGTCCAGATCTCGGCCAAGTCGAAACAGTCCGCCACCCGCCAATACAAGTTGCTCGACTAGTATTCCCTATCCGCCCAGGCGCGGGTAGATACCGCCACGTCACGGTCAGTCCTTCGCATTGCGGATGCGGAGAAAGACGTTGGACGAGCCGCACACCGCTTCCAGTCGGTCGAAGGTCGTCGTATTGGTATTGTTCACCAAGCTGTTGGTGAAGTTCGGGACCACGGTCCAGTTGCCCGAGCTGAGGGCGCATTGGTACTCCGGGACGGCGCTCCAGCCGTTGGTGCCCGTGGATTTGATGGTGACGAAATTGGAAACCGAAACGAAGACGATGCGGACGGCGGGCGGCGCGTTGGCATTTACGGAGATGTTGACTGAGTTGGTCGCCCGTGTGCCGCGATTGTCCGAGGCGACTGCGGCGAGCGTGTAGTTGCCTTCAGGCAATCCGTTCGTGGCGGCGGCGTACGGCGCAACACTGTCATTCGCCAATACCGTTCCGCCGACCAGAAATTGAATGTTGGTGATGGTGCCGTCCGTGTCGCTGGCGGTGGCTTGAATGGTGATATTGGCCGGCGCAATAAAGCTGGCGCCGTTCAGCGGATTGGTCACGGTAACCGAGGGCGGGGCGTTCACCAGGATGTTCACCGAATTCGTGGCCCGAGCACCATAGTTGTCGGTGGCGATGGCCGTGAGCACAAAGTTACCAGCCGGCACGCCGTTGGAGACGGTCGCGTACGGTGACGTGGTGTCGTTCGCCACGACGGAAGATCCCAGGAGGAACTGGACATTGGTGACCGTGCCGTCAGTGTCGGAAGCGCTGGCTTGAATGGTCACGTTCACTGGGGCCACGTAGAAGGCGCCATTCGACGGGTTGGTAATGGTCACCGAGGGCGGGGCGTCCACCACGATGTTCACGGAATTGGTGGCCCGGGCGCCGCCATTGTCGGCGGCGATGGCAAAAAGGGTGAAGTTGCCGGCCACCAGGCCGTTCGTGGTAGCGGCGTACGGCGCGGACGCGTCGTTCGCTAAAATGGTCGTGCCCACACGAAACTGCACGTTCGTGATCGTGCCATCGGTGTCTGAAGCCGTGGCTTGAATGGTCACGTTGGCAGGCGCGAAGAAAACGGTGCCGCTGGTCGGATTGGTGACAGACACGGAAGGTGCTGAGTTGGCGGCGTTGACGATGTTGAGAGTGCCGCCCATGCCACTGTGCAGGGAACAATGGTAATAAAGGGTGTTGGGCGCGGAGGCTGGCACGGTAAACGTCACGGTGCCCGGAGATGAACCATTGCCGCTAACGCCCGTGGTGTATTGGTTTCCCGTGCCCGTACTGTTCGCCACAGTTTTGATGTAGAACGGATGGCCCGTGGCATTGATGTTGAAGGTGTAGGTCACACCACGCTGAAGCGTGAGGATCGGATCGCTGACACCATTGATGACGTATGAGGTATTGCCCGAGGCGGTGACGTTAAACGTGGTTTGACCCGACGCTGCACCCGCGAGGCAAAGGATTCCAAGCGCCAGCACGAAGCGCGAGGGAAAGAGAGCATTCATGGCATTTTAGGTGGGGGAATGGCCGCGCTGTCCAGCGCTTCTGCCACGCCAAATACTGCACTATGAAATAGGAGGAACGGGCCGTCGCTTTGTTCCAGCGTCTGAGAAGGTGGATTTCCCTGGTGGCACGTGCGCTTTCCAAGACTGACGCGCAGGTCTTAAGGAACGATGGAATCGTCCGGCGCTGTGCCCGTAAGTTTAAAGCGGTAAGGCCATTGCGCAACTGCGCCAGCGCTGGAGTTCCCGGCCGTAATCGCGTTTGCGTTGCCAATCACGTTGGTGTTGCCAGTTGCGGAGGCCATGGTGTTCGTGTTTGGGCGGCCGCGGCCACCCGGGCCGCCAGCCCCGCCGCGTCGGCGCGAGGGATGAATCCAATGTTCCGTGGGCGCACCGCTTACGACCAGCCAGAGATATTTTGTATTGGCAGGGACGATGAATTCCGCCGTGCCGGCGGACCTGGAGAAGGTGTCGCCATAGACGCGGGCACCGTCTGTCTTGGAAGCGAGGAAGCCGTAACGCCATCCGGCTTTGTCGGGTTGAACGTTGCTGAAACCTTCCGCTCCCACCATGCCTTGGAAATCGAGCCCGACTTTGGTTCCTGCCGTCGGGACTTTGAGTTTGATGGCGTTGTAACCATAGTTCTGCGGACAATTGCTGATGCCGATTTGATACCAGCCGTCAGAGGATCGCGTCAGTGAGGTGACGTGTTGGTTGGCGTAGCGAGCGGCCACTTTCTCGACGCGCGGCAGATCCCAGGTGACGAAGCGACGCGCGGCGTCGAACATTTCGTCGTTGAATTGCTCCTGGGTAATGCCGGTAAGCCGCTTGTAGGTCATCACGGGATCTTCACCGCGCTGAACTTCCCGCCACATTTTGCCGATGAAGTCGGGGCCATGTTTGCCGGACCAATACTCGAGCGGATAGCACGAGTGGTATTGGTTGTCTTCGTGAAGGAAGGCGAGGTGGGTGGCCTTCATGAACGCGACGAGGTGATAGTTTTCGAACGTCATCCATTCGGGATAGACCTGCCAGAGCATGTATTGGGAGGTCATCTCGCCAATGCTCCCGCCGGAAAAAGACGCCGCACCGTCCGCGCGCAGAATAGCTTGAAACGAGTGACCCAATTCGTGGGCGACCACGCCGTAAGGCCCGCGATTGATGCGCGTGGCGGGCGTCCAGAAAGCGCCAATCTTATTATCGATACTGCCACCGAAGGCAGTGCCGCTCGTGCCGCCGATGACGAACAGGAGAAATTTGTATTTGCTCGCGAGCGACTTGTCTTGGTTCACCCACTTGAGCGTGTTGACGTAATAATTGTAGAAGCGGTCGGATTCGCGGAGGACTTCATCCACATTGAAGCGACGGTTTTCCACGGCGTTCGTCATGGGATCGTCACCATATTCCTTCGCCCAGAACAGAACGAAATTGTCAGTGGATTTGCTGCGCTGAAAACAGAATTCGCTGTCCGGATTGTTGAAATCGTTGCCTGCGGGAACGCGGCTGATGCGCTCGGGAATAAAGACTTCCTTCCCGGAGGCGGCGTCCGGGTTTGCCTGGGCGAAGGCGGCCGGTGTGATCGCGCCGGTCAGCAGCAAGGCAACAGCCGCAGAGACCCTGACAAATCTTTGAGGGTGCATGTGGATTGATTTGGGTTCAGGCGACAAAACCAAAGTCTGACGACGGTTGCCAGCCCCAAATATTCAGAAAGCGGGAAGGAATGCCAGGGGGAGGCCGAAAACGATTTTGACATCGTGCGGGCGTTTCGCCACTTCTCTGCGGGCGTGATTGACACAGATGAGACGTTGGCGGCCTTCCTCCCGGTAATCCGGGCGGCGGACTGGATTGCGGTGGATACCGAGGCGGACAGTCTTCATGCGTATCCGGAAAAGGTCTGTCT
>DASUGI010000263.1:0-72849 GCA_036274115.1 Verrucomicrobiia bacterium | reverse complement strand
GAACACTGCCGCCCAATTGCCATGCGCAAGGTCCTTGATGTAACCAATGCCGGCTCCTGAAAAGATGGCACCCAAGGCCCCGAGGCACATGGTCAATCCCGTCGCCATGGCGCCCGCTTTGGGATGACTCAAGTCGGCGGTTGCCGCCCCGCTGATCAGCATGTCCGGGCCGTAAATCATGAATCCCGCCAGCGCCATCAGTCCGGTCGCCGTCCACCAATCGCCTTTCTGAACCACGGTCATTGCTCCACAGACCAGGGCGAGGCAGGTCAGCATCAAAACACAAACCGGCACTCGGCGGCGCCCGAACCAATTATCTGAAGCCCATCCTGCAGCCAGTGCTCCGAGTGAACCGGCCAGCGGCACGACGATCGCCGTGAGCGCGCTGTCCTTGATGGAGCCTCCGTGAAATTCCGCGAGATATTGCACCGTCCAGTTCATGAAGCTGTAGCGCACAGCGTTGAGAACAAAAAAGCCGATGGCCAGAATCCAGAGGATGCGGTTGGTCAAAGTGACTTTCAGAGCACTCCAGGTATTGGCCCAGCCCGAGCCATCCGAATCCGCGGTGGCGTTCGCGTTGCTCTCGGTGGCTGGTAATTCCACGGGCACGTCGTCACGCACCGGAGCAAAGCCGGCCTGCTCTGGTGTGTCGCGCAGGAAGATGAAAAGCACCGCCGCCATCGGCAGCAGGAACAAACCGGGAACCAGAAAGGCGGCGCGCCAGCCCACCCAGTCGCACAACGCTCCCGCCAGCAACCATGACGCGACGTTGCCGACCTGATAACAAGTGGATAATCGGCCGATCAACGTGCCGCGGCGGCCAGACGTGTTCCAGTCGGTGATTGTTCCGACCATCAGCGACCAACCGGCGGATTGTCCCCAGCCGTTGAGCAGCCACAGCAAGCGCATGCTTTCGAAGGATGTGGTAAAGTAGAACAGCACATTGGAAACCCCGGCCATCACCATCGCCAGCGTCATCATGCGTCGCGTGCCGTAGCGTTGGCCGAGCGTGCCATTCACGATCTGGCCCATGGCGTAAACCGCCGCGTACGCCGAGGGAATGGTCCCGATTTGCGCGGCGGTCCAATCCGGGAATTCCTGCAGGATGGCCGGCTGGGCCACCGCGAAGTTGACCCGGCATAAATAGTAGGAGGCGTACGCTCCCCACAACAGCCAGAACACGCGCGTTTGCTGAAATCGCAAACGCGCCGGGTCAGACTCCAACCGGGTGACGGGCATTGGTGCGTCCAGATGAAGTGACTTTACGCCGACAGTCAAGCGGGCAATGTGAAGTCAGTTTGCCCCGCGTTTTCAGTTCCCAAATTCACCAGTGCTTTGCTCGAACTGACACTCGCGCCGCGTGTCGGCATCGGTTACAACTCCTCCATGACACTCTGCCGAATGCTTGTGAGCGCGCTGCTCTTGTGGCTCGCCTTTCCGCTCTTCGCGCAGGAGCGTCCTTCGCCCGATGCAGTGAAACTCGCGCTGCGCAAGGCAACTGATTACCTCGTTTCCATTTCCACTGAAGGCGGATACTTGTGGTCGTATTCGGCGGACTTGAAGCAGCGGCGCGGCGAAGAAGTCGCGACCGCGACACAGATTTGGGTGCAATCGCCCGGGACACCCGCCGTGGGTGAGGCGTTTCTCAAAGCCTACGCGGCGACGCGGGATGAGGCGCACCTGCGCGCCGCGCTCGGCGCAGCGAATGCGCTGGTCCGTGGCCAGCTCGAATCCGGCGGTTGGTCTTACGTGATTGAGTTTGATCCGAAGCTCCGTTCCCAATGGGCTTATCATGCCGACTCCACCGCGAGTAAACCTGATTTCAAATCCCGCAGGAACACCACCACCTTCGACGACAACAACACGCAAGGCGCCCTGACCTTCCTGCTGACGTTCCTCGAGGTGGCGACGAATCTTCCGCCCGAACAATTAAAACCGGTCCGCGCCGCGCTCGACTTCGGATTGGCGCGTATGCTTGATGCGCAATACCCGATTGGTGCCTGGCCGCAGCGTTTCAGTGGCGAACCACACGACCC
This sequence comes from Verrucomicrobiia bacterium, assembly GCA_036274115.1. Taxonomy (GTDB): domain Bacteria; phylum Verrucomicrobiota; class Verrucomicrobiia; order Limisphaerales; family JADLHS01; genus JADLHS01. The sequence continues at coordinate 70,813 of DASUGI010000263.1, read as the reverse complement.
GGCCAAACATCCGATCCGTCCGGCGAGCATCGCAACAAACTGGTTGCGCGAATGGCCGCGTGCGGACTACGGCGGTTTCTACACCCTCAATGACAACACACAGAGCGATTGTATACGCACGATGCTGGCAGCGTATCGCCACACGGGTGATAAACGGTTTCTCGATGCGGCCAAGCGCGGCGGTGATTTTTTTGTGCTCGCTCAATTGCCCGAGCCGCAACCGGCCTGGGCACAGCAATACAACTACGATATGCAACCGGCCTGGGCGCGCGCCTTCGAGCCGCCCTCGGTTTGCACCGGTGAAAGTGCTGGAGTGGTGCGGACGCTCGGGAGGCTTTATCTGGAAACAGGCGACGAAAAATATCTCCGGTCCGCGCCGGCATTTGTCGCGTGGGTGCAGCGTTCGCAACTCAGTTCCAACCGCTGGGCGCGCTTGTATGAGTTGGAAACCAACAAACCCATCTACGGCGATCGCGACGGCAAGATTCATTACACCCTTGAGGAGCTCAGTGCCGAACGCCGACGTGGTTATTCCTGGCAGGGCAGCTTTGATTTGCCAGAGACCATCCAATGGTATGAGCGCCTGCGCCGTGACGGACGAGAAAAGACCCTGGCGGACGAGAAGCGGCGTAAAGCACCTTCGCGTCCCAACGCGAACTCAGTCGCCGCAATCCTGAACCGACAGGACGCTTCCGGTCGCTGGACCAACGCCACGGGAATCAGCATGCGGCAGTTCGTCAGCAACTTGGGAACTCTCGCGGATTACCTGGCGACGCAGTGAAAACGTTGCGCTCCTGATTTGAAGTTTGGAATTCCGCGTTTACGCGGCTCCGAACCGCCTGAACCCGGAACCCCACAACGAATCAGGATACTGGCAAACTTGCGCCGGCGTTGACTCGGTAATCAAAATCCAGCAAGGTCTCTGACGTTCCATGGATGCCCGCGGTATCCTGCCCCGTTTTCATCCGTGGAAAATGTTCATGCAGGATGCTGGAAAAAGAGATTGCACCTTCCGGGCAGGCGTCGTGTTGTTCTGGTTGACGTTTTCAGCGTGCGCGGGGCAGGGCGCGCGCGAGTTTCTCGTACAAAACTGGACGCGGGAGCACGGCATCCCCGGCACGACCGTCACCAGTATGGCGCAAACCCCGGATGGCTATCTCTGGCTCGGGACTTTCGCCGGCCTCGCACGATTTGACGGCGTACGGTTTGTCACCTGGGATCTCCGCCAGAAGGCAGGTGTGCCGGATAACTCGGTCAGCACGCTGAGTGTGGATGGTCAGGGAAATCTCTGGATCGGCACCAGCGGCGGGCATTTGGTGCGCCTGAGTGCCGGGCGATTCACCGCTTACCTCCCGCCGTCGCGCCAGACGGCGGACCGCTATTTGCAACGCGTCATCGATGACAGGGCCGGCACAATCTGGGCCTTGAACTATGAAGGCGGGTTGAGTGTTTCGAGCGGCGATTCCTTTTGTGCGCTGACCAACACACCCGAGTTGCTTGCCCTGGTGCGCGGGGCCAACGGCAAGGTGTGGGCAGCTTCGCCGAATCAGTTGCTGAATTCCAGTGATGGCCAGTTGCAAAGCGTCTGGAGCGCCGAACAGGAGTCCGGATTTCAGATCAACGCCTTGGCTGCCGCTCGTCAGGACGGATGCTGGATGGCCGGGAATGGACAGGTGCGTTTGTTCAAGGACGGAAAACCCCACAGGGCGCGCGCTGTTCTGGGTGGCAAGGAAGCGGCGATACTCGGATTTCTCGAAGACCGCGAGGGCAGTCTTTGGCTGGGCACTTACGGCGGCGGCGTGTTGGTGCTCGATCCTGGGGGGGAAGTCAAACGACTGACGCGCGACCAGGGATTGCCCAGCGATCTGGTGCGCTGTTTGTTTGAAGATCGGGAGGGAAATTTATGGGCGGGCCTGGAGGGGCGCGGGTTGGCCCGGATCCGCCGTGCGATGTTCGCGAGTTATGGGCGCACGGAAGGATTGTCCGATGAGACGGTGCTCTCGGCGTGCGAAGGCGATGATGAAGAGATCTGGATTGGCACTAACGGTGACGGAGTTTATCGCGTTGGACGGGGGGAGATTCAGCGCTTCGGGGCCAATGAAGGTTTAACCAATGAATTCGTTTGGTCGTTGCATTGTGATCGGGCGGGCAAGGTGTGGGCGGGCACCTGGGGTGATGGACTGTTTCGCTTTGAAGGAGGTCGGTTTTTCAACACGTCGCCAGAGTTTGGTCCGGCCACTGTGGTGCTCGCTTTGCATGAAGATCGACAGGGCGTGCTTTGGCTGGGACAGCGCACCGGGCCGGAACGCGTGATTGAATGCATCGAAAACGGGAAACGCCGAACGCTCGCCGTGCCCGGCAGTTTACCGCGCGTGGACGTGCGGAATATTGCGGAAACGCGCGACGGCAGTCTGTGGTTTGGCACGGTTGAGGAAGGTTTGCTGCGTTTGAAACAGGGTGAGTTCCGTTGTTACGGGACAAACGACGGCCTGCCCGCCATCGGTATCAGCACATTGCACGTAGATGACGATGGAAGATTGTGGGTGGCAGCGGCCGATGCCGGACTGATGATTCTGGAAGCCGGAAAGTTTATGCGCGTAGCGATTACGTCCGACGTGATCGATCGAAACATCAACCAGATTACCGACGATGGACTGGGGCATCTGTGGCTTGGAACGCGAAATGGGGTGGTGCGCGTGAAGAAAAATGACCTGCTGCAATGTGCGTCGGGACGAAGTCTGCACCTCGATTGGAGACGGTTTTCCAAAGCCGACGGTTTGCCCAGTAACGTCTGCAGCGGGGGCGGCTTTCGGGCGCGAGATGGGCGACTCTGGTTTCCGACGTTAATGGGAATGGCGGTGGTGAATCCGCGGCACATTACGCCCGACCCGCCGCCGCCGGCCGTCATGATTGAGGAAGCTTTCGTGGCCAATAAGCGGATTTATGATCACAGCGCGCCCGCTGGACATTCCGCAGTTGTGAAAATTGCGCCGGGCACCGGCCCGTTGGATGTCGGTTTCACGGCCTTGAGTTTCACAGCGCCGGAGCGCGTGAGCTTTCGCTATCAGATGTTGGGACTGGATGACGTGCCGGTGGAAGGCGGTAACACACGTGTTGCGCGCTACAACCGGTTGCCTCCGGGCCGTTATGAATTTCAGGTGGCGGCCCGCAGCGAAGGCGGAGCGTGGAATCAGGCAACCAGCAGTCTCGCGATTCAAATGCTGCCACACTACTGGCAAACCTCGTGGTTTCGATTTCTGGGCATCGTCGCCTTGCTTGGCGGAACGGCCGGGATCGCGCGCATCGTGATTCTGCGACGAGTGGAGCGGCGCGTGGCGACTCTGGAGCGCCAGCGCGCATTGGAAGCGGAACGCTCGCGCATTTCGCAGGACTTGCATGATGATTTGGGCACGAGCCTCATGGAAATCAAGTTCCTCAGTACCGTTGCCGGCAGTCCGTCACGTTCACCAAACGAAGTGCGGGAATGTCTCACGGACATCAACAACAAGTCCCTGGAGTTGGTAAAAGCGCTGGATGAAATCGTCTGGGCCGTGAATCCAAAGAACGATTCGTTGCCGAATCTGGTCAATTACCTCTGCCTGTTTGCCCAGGAATTTCTGCGTACGGCTTCCATTCAGTGCCGGCTCGATGTGCCCGCCGGGTTGCCGGACCTGCCGCTCAACGCGGAACAGCGGCACACGCTTTTTCTCGTGACCAAAGAAGCGCTTGCCAATGCCGCCAAGCACGCGACCGCCACCGAAGTGCGGCTGCGGGTTGCCCTTGAAGATGCCCGACTGACCCTGGTGATCGAGGATAACGGGCGCGGGTTTGACGCCACGGCATCCAAACCGGACCGCAATGGTTTGCGGAACATCGAAAGCCGGATGCGTCATCTCGGCGGTAGTGCCCGGTTCAGGAGTGTGCCGGTTCAGGGGACACGGGTTGAGTTGGAATTGCCCTTGCGTTAGCCGAGTGCTGTTACCCAATCGGGGGATGGAAAACGCGTTCGCGACGCGGCACTCTGAGGGCAGACGAGGCGAAGGTGCCGTGTAAAAGTCATCCTGCCGACTCTTTATATGTCAATCAAAGTTGCCATCGTTGAAGACAGCCGAACCATCCGCGAGAGCCTGCGGCGCATTATTGACGATACGCCGGGGCTGCGGTGTGAATGTGCAGTCAGCAGCGGCGAAGAAGCGCTGGCCACCATGCCGCATTGCCGGCCGGATGTGATTCTTATGGACATCCATCTGCCGAATATTTCCGGCATCGAATGCACCGCACGACTGAAGGAAACCTTGCCGGATGCGGACGTGATCATGCTGACGGTGTATGAGGATAACGACAAAATTTTCCGGGCGTTGCAGGCGGGCGCGTGCGGCTACCTGCTCAAGCGAACGCCACCCGAGCAATTAATTCAGGCGATTAAAGACGTGAAGCAGGGTGGCGCACCCATGACCAGTGAAGTCGCGCGGCGGCTCGTGGAAACCTTTCAACGCACCACCGCCAACCCGCCGCAAGAACACGTTGAATTGAGTCGGCGGGAACGAGAAATCCTGGAGTTGGTCAGTCGCGGTTACGGCAATAAGGAGATTGGCGAGCAGCTTTCCGTGGGCCTCGAAACCGTGCGCCATCATCTCAAGCGCGTGTACGAGAAATTTCACGTCCATTCCCGAAGCGAGGCCGTCGTGAAATTCCTGGGCATGGACAAAAGGCCTGTGACAAACCCGCCCTTTTCCAAGACGGGGAATTAGAAGCGGCCTGATTGGTTGGGAGCGGAATTACCCAAACGGGGGATACCCCGGAGTTTTGCCGGATGCAAAATCCATGGCCTGTGACTTCGACACCCAACTCCGTTAGACCTATGAAAAGAACCCTCGTACTCGCTGCAACTGTCGTGTTAGTCAGCGCTTTCACCAGTTCTGCTGCCGTCACCGTTCAGGGATGGTGGCATCTGGACACTGCTCCGACCCCCACTGCGGATTCCAGTGGCTTGGGCCGGAATTTCACTTCGGCATTCTCCACTCACCCCAGCACGGGCGGCAACATGGGAGCTTTGGGCATCGTTAATGGCGCGGGCGGACCGCTGGGCACGACCGGCTTTCGCTCCACGAACTGCATTCGCCTGGGCATCGGAGTGAACGGCAAACGGCAGAGTGCCATGTGGGGCGCCATTGGCTACAGCCTGCCGGCCACCAATTTCGGCATCGAAATCTGGGCGCTGCCCCAGGACAAGGGCTACATCAACAACTCCACCTGGATTTTCTCCTCCGGCCAGGCAGGCGGCGTGGCGCTGCGCATCCGGAACAACGGCGATGACATGTCCTCGTTTGAAGGCACCGTGATCAATGGCGGTGAAAACAGTGTCGTGACCATCGGGACACCGGTGTTGATTGACACCAACAAGTGGACGCACCTCGCCATCGTGAACCTTGACGGGACGAATTATTTTTATGTCAACGGCGTCGTGAGTGGAGTGGGCAGCACCTTTAACGTGCCTTCGACGGGCGATATTTACATCGGCACGCCGAACGATAACCAGGCGTTCGATGGTTTTCTCGACGAGGCGCGCATGTTTACTTTTGCGCCCGGCGCGTTCACGACCAATGATTTCCTGTTGCGTCCGCCCGGGCCGAACATTGTCATCGGGCCGCAGAACGCCACGGTTTGGGACGGCGGCGCCGCACCGTTTGAAGTCATTGCCTCTTTCGACAATAGCCTGACGTATTCCTGGCAGCGAAACGGTTTGCCGATTGGGGGTGCTACCAGTGCCAAGTATGTTCTGCCCACCGCCGTGATTGCCGACACCGGCAACACTTTCGCCGGCGTTTTAACCGGCGGCAGTATCTCAGTCACCAGTGCGCCGGCGACTTTAACCGTCGTCCCCGTCAATCCCGCAGATGTCAGCACCTATCGCAACGCCATCAATGCCGAGAGCAGTCTGGTGGCTTATTTCCCGGTGGATGGCAGCACCGGTGCGACAGTCACGAACACTGAAAATGCCGCCTTTAACGGCACGTTGGAAGGTGGCGTCAGTTATGATGGACGGACGAATCGGGCGTTTGGCCAGCGTGCCTTGTTGTTCGATCTGGACGGCGACGTGCAGATCCCGAACAACCCTGCTTTTGAGTTCGGCGCGGGCAACGGCACCGTGGAAGCCGTGGTTTACCTGAGCCACATCGCGCCCGAAGACCCGACGTTCTTTTCAGTCGAGTTCGATAGCGCTGGTGGAGTGCATCATGCGTTCGGCGCCAGTCGCGACGGCAGTGCCGTGACGTATTTGAACGACTCGGGAAGTCTCAGCTGGAACGTGCCGAACTTGATTGGCCGCAAGGCGCATGTGGCATTTGTGGTCCAAAACGGCACTGAAATCACGGCCATCGTGGACGGACAACCCCTCGGCACGAAGACCAACGTCGCTGCCAGTGGCGTGATTGGGAGTCCGGCGTGGATCGGTGCGCGTGGTAATTCCGCCGTGAACAACCGTTGGGTCGGCAACATCGATGAACTCGCGATTTACAACACCGCTTTGTCCACGCTCGCCGTCCAAACTCATTACTCCAAGTACTTCTTCGGAACCAACACAGCTCCACCCAGTATCGTGAGTCAGCCCACTGGCAAAACCCTGCTGGCCGGGAGTTCGCCTCAATTGCGGGTGCAAACGGCGGGCACGTTACCTTTGCTTTACCAGTGGAGATCCAACGGCATTGCCATCCCGGGAGCGACTTCTCCGACGTTGGTGCTCGCCAATACGACAACCAGTTCGTCGGCCACCTACACGCTGTATGTCACCAATGCCATTGGTTGGACCAACAGCGAGCCCATCGTGTTGACGTTTATCACACCACCGAGTCCTTACTCAGCGGCGGTGGCTGCGGACGGTCCAACGGCTTATTGGCGGCTCGGTGAAACTTCGGGGACGACGGCGGTCGACTCCGCCGGCTTCAACAACGCGATTTATTTCCCGACCGTCACGCTTGGCGCCGCGCCGGTGCTGGTGAACGAAAGCGATCCAGCCGTGGATTTTGCGACCGGCAACGGGCGGGCCGAAGTGAGCAATGTTCCAGAATTAAACCCCGCAGGTCCTTTCACCGTTGAGGCGTGGACCCGACCCAACGCCGGCGCCGGCGGCATCATTTTGTCTTCGCAATACCGCGTTGGCTCGCGCGCTGGTTACTCGCTCCATGCCAACATCTTTACGGCTGAATACGGAATTGACCTCGGCGCTCCGAATGCAGCGGTGACCCGCCTCACCAGCACGACCTTGCCGGCGGCGGGCGTGCCCGTTCATCTGGTCTATACCTACGACGGCGTTAATGGCACGCTTTACGTGAATGGCGCGCCTCAGGCGTCCGGTCCGGTCGCTGACTTCGTCAACAATACCGTGGCGCCGCTTACCATCGGCAAGCGCAGCGATAATGCCGCGCCCTGGAACGGCGTCGTGGACGAAGTGGCCTTCTACAATTATGCCTTGAGCGAGGACCGAATCTCCAACCATTGGAGTTTCATCTGGACGGCAGCCAACATCACCACCGAACCGGTGGGCGTGACGACGAACGAGTGGGCCACCGTCACCTTGTCCGCTACGGCCACCGGAATTCCCAACACCTATCAATGGCAGAAGGATGGTGGGGACTTGAGCGACTTCAGCAACCCGGATGGAACTCCGCATTATCCGAATGGCGTGAATGGTCTGAACCTCGTCATCTTTCCGGCACACCCGGCTGACAGTGGCGTGTATCGGTTGGTGGTCAGCAATCCGGTGGGTGGAGATACCTCCGTCAATGCGAATGTGGTCATCAATCCGGATACCATCAGGCCGACAATCGCTTCGGTTACCGCGCTCCCAACCATCGGTCTCAGCGGAACGAATCCGTACATCGTCAAAGTCACGTTCAGTGAAATTGTTGATTCCGGGAGTTCCACTATCACCGGCAACTACACGGTCAGCGGCGGCGCCACCGTGAGTGCCGTGACCCTGAGCGCCAACAACCTGTCGGCCTACCTTGCGACCTCCGGACTGGTCCCCGGCCAGAAATACACCGTGAACGTCAGTGGCATCTCGGACCAGGCGCAGACCCCTAATGTAATGTTGCCTGCCGTAGCCACTGCGTGGGCTCCCGTGCTGAGCCAGGGTCTCAACTGGGATTTTTATCCGAACATCCCCAATGGGATCTTCAATCTGGTCAGCAGTCCGTTTTATCCCGTGGCCCCGTACACGAATGTCAACTTTGCCGCGTTCGACTCCGGGCCCTTTACCGGTGGCGATCTCAACAACAAACCCGGCTTCCCGAATCCACTCGGCGAAAACTACGGTTGCAGCCTCTCGGGCTGGATCACGCCGACCGTCACGACCAACTATTACTTCTATATCGCCAGCGATGATGCGTCCGAACTGTTTTTAAGCACGGATGCTGATCCCGCCAACGCGGTTTCGATCGCCGTCGAACTCGATTGCTGTGATGGTTTCCTGGAACCGGGGACGGATTCGGCCACTTCGGCAGCGATCCCGTTGACGGCTGGCGTCTCGTATTTTATCCGCGCCCTCCAGACCGAAGGAGCGGGTGGGGATTACGTTCGAGTGGCGTGGAAGATGGAAAACGATCCCACGCCCTCGACTAATCTGGTCGCCATCAGCGGCAGTGTCTTGAAGACGTATGCCCCCTTGCCGCCACCGCAATTCAACGCGCCCGTTTATAATCCCGGTAACGGCCAACTCACGGTGTCCTGGACCGGCGTCGGCACATTGTATCAATCGACCGATCTCGTGAACTGGACCGCAGTCCCGGGAAATCCGACCAGCCCGTACCTGGTGGTAATCACCGGCACACCGCAGCGATTCTATCGCGTTGTGCGTGAATAGTGGTGGGTTCGCCGGCAAGGATTGGGTGTGTCCTTGCCGGCTTTTTGGCGCCGAGAAGTGGTCTTCGTTCGAAATGAAAAAACGGCCTGAGCGCCACGAGGCAAACTGTTCCCCAGCCTTCCGAGACGTCGGTTGCAGAACCCTTGAAGAACATGCTTGATTGTCGGAGTTCGGGGATTGAAGGTTGGCGCATGTCCCGGAAGCAAACGGCGTTCACGTTGATCGAACTGCTGGTGGTCATTGCCATCATCGCAATCCTGGCCGCCCTGCTCCTGCCGGCCTTGTCCAAGGCGAAAATTCGGACACAAGGCATTGGCTGCATGAACAATACCCGACAGTTGCAGTACGCCTGGCGCATGTATGCGGAAGACAGCCTTGAGGTTTTACCCTTCGCTTATGCCACCACGGCAACCGCCGCTCCGTACGTGTGGGTGCCGGGACTTCTCGACGATGCGAACCCGAGTGCCGCGGAGAATTGGAATCTTGATATCACGGTGCGCAAGAGCTTGCTCTGGCCGTATTGCGGCAACTCGGTTGGCATCTGGCGTTGTCCGGCCGACACTTCGTATGGCATCAACAATCTCGGCCAACGCGTTCCGCGCGTCCGGAGCGTGACCATGAGCAACTGGATTGGCGGGAACGGCAATTCGCCGGAAACCGGTTACAAGGGGTACTGGGGGCTGAGCTCGCCCAAGTCGATTGTGTATCGAAAGCTGTCGCAAATCCGGCGTCCCTCAATGACGTTCGTGTTTCTCGATGAACGTCAGGACAGTATTAACGACGGCTACTTTGTGACTGAGATGGATGGTTATCCCAATCCAGCAACGACGAAGATTGTGGATTACCCCGCCAGCTATCACAATCGCGCAGCAGGATTTGCTTTCGCCGACGGTCATTCCGAAATCCACAAATGGCTTGATGCCCGGACTTATCCTCCTTTGCGGACCGGACTGCAATTGAACGTTGCCACTCCAAATAACGTGGATGTGACCTGGATGCGGGATCGTTGCTCCTATTGAGAGCTGCCGTCCTCAGCCCTTTGCCCGCTTCGGATGCAAACCGAGTTCTTTCAACTTCTCATCGCTGGCTTTGGAATAATCTATTGCATCAGGTGTTCTGGTGGTTCGGTGGATACCTGAAAAACTCAGGCATTTTGCCTCGCCAGAGGCATTGATAACTGGCAGGTTCGCGGCTAAGATGTGCAGAATCTAAGCCATGGCATTCAACCAGACGTATCAGAGAAGACATTCTAGGGACTTGGACGGCGCAAATCTCTCCAAATCCTATCAACCAGGGGAGGCAGGTCGATGACCCCCCTGCAGCCGGTTCCTACCCCCGTATCGTTGCGCTGGCGCGAATTTCGTATCCGGTTTGTGCCAACCGTGGTTTTCCTGGCTATCGGGACGGTAACCGTCTGGCTGTGGAAAAACCAGGTTGCCTTGACCACGACCCCGGGTGTTGGGGAAGGCGCTCGGTCCTTTGTCACCGCCCCGCAACCCGCACAAATCCAAAAGTGGCTCGTTGAACCTTACACCATTGTCGCCGCCGGCACGCCTCTGGTGGTAATCCATCCCGTCGATGCTCGCGTGGACTTTGATCTGTTGCGTTCGCTGTTCGAAATGGCCCGGGTCCAATCCCAGCCCTCGCTGGCCGAGGGGAACGCCATGAACTTCGAACGCATCCGCGTCGAGTTGTTGAGGACAAAATCCGAACTTGCCATTGCGAAAGTCAAGCTGGAGCAGGCGGAGCGCGACGTTGCCCGCAATGAACCGCTCTTCCGTGAGAAACTCGTTTCTGCGGATATCTATGAATTGAGCATAAACATCCGGGACGCGCTCAAAACGGAAGCCGAGGAGAAAGCCAAAGCGGTTGCGCAGATCGAGCGGCGTCTCGAACAACTGCGGCCCATCGGTGAGCCAGACACCTTAGGCGAGGCTGATCCCGCCGTGGCGAAATGGCTGGCAGACTTGAAGGAAGCGCAGACTGTTGCCGCCAAGCACCTCGAGCCGCTGACCATCGTGGCGCCGATCACGGGCATGGTCGATGCCCCGCATCGGCAGAACGGTGAGTTCGTACTGGCGGGAGAACCCTTGCTCACGGTCAGTTCGCTCCGCTCGGATCGCGTGGTCGCCTATCTGCGCCAACCGTATCGCGTCGATCCCAAAGTGGGAATGACGGCTCGCGTCACCACCCGGACGCACAAGCGCGAGGCGTTTTTGAGTCATGTGATTCAAGTCGGGGCCCAAATGGAGATATTGACGAATTCCATTGCCATGGTGCGGCCGGACATGCTCGTCGATGCGGGCTTGCCCGTTATTGTCCGGGTGCCGGACGAAGTCCACATCCGCCCCGGAGAGGTTGTCGATGTGTTGTTTTCGGACTCTGCGGACGCGCTACCGGCCTCCTCGGCGCAGTCGGACTCTTCCGGGCAACAACAGCCGTCGCTTTAAGGATGATGAATTGGCGTAAACCCATTCTGAGCGGTTTTGTTTTGCTGGCGCTCGCCGGTTGTCACCGGTCTTTGGGCGTTGCCGCCGCGGTGACGATCTGTCGCGGCATGTGCGATGCCTCCGCGGTCGTTCCGTTGGACGACGAGTTATTTGTCGTTGCCGACGATGAAGACAACATTCTTCGGGTCTACTCGCGGACGCAAGGTGGTGCGCCGCTGCAAACCCTGGACCTTTCGTCCTTCCTGCGGGTTGACCCCAAATCGCCGGAAGCGGACCTGGAGGCAGCCGCGCCATTGGGCGACCGGGTGTATTGGATTACGTCTCACGCGCAAAACAAAAATGGCAAAGATCGGCCGAGTCGGCGACGACTGTTTGCGACGACGCTGACGGTTTCGAATGGCACGGCAATTGTGAAACCCGTTGGAGAGCCGGGGGTCCGGTTGCTCACCGATCTGTTCAGCGATCCGCGACTCAAACTTTTTAACCTCGAAGCCGCTGCCAAACGTGCGCCCAAAACGAAAAACGCGCTGAACATTGAAGCGTTGTGCGCGACGCCAGAGGGGCAGCTTCTGATTGGCTTTCGTAACCCTGTGCCCGAGGGCAAGGCGTTGATCGTACCTTTGCTCAATCCGGCCGAGGTGGTTGAGGGCAAGCCCGCGCGTTTCGGAGACCCCTTGTTGCTGGATCTCGGTGGGTTGGGGATTCGCAGCCTGGCGCGGGTTGGCGATCGATATTTTCTAATTGCAGGCGCGTTTGATGGCGGCGGCCAGTCGCATCTCTACGAGTGGAACGGAGGAGCGGACGCGCCGCGTCGATTGCCGCGGCCTGAACTGGCGAACCTCAATCCGGAAGCGATTGAAGCCGTGCCAGGTGACACGAGCCGGCTGTTGGTTGTGAGTGACGACGGCACGCTGAAGATTGGCGGTAAAGACTGCAAGACGGTGGCCGACCCCAACCTGAAGTATTTCCGCGCTACGACCATTGATCTTTGAAGTATGATGATTCGCACCTGGATAAAGTCCGTTTTGCTAATGGCGTTGTTGTTGGGGTTCGCGTTTTCGCCGGTCGCGGCCCGCGCGCAAGTAGTCTTGAACGAAGTGATGGCGGACAATCGTTCTGCCGTCGCCAATGGCGGAGCATTTCCCGACTACATCGAGCTTCACAATCCGTCGGGCACGCCGGTGAACATTGGCGGCTGGAGTTTGACCGATGATCCGCTCGAGCCCCAGAAGTTCATTTTTCCGGGCGGTACCAGTGTTCCCGCAAATGGGTATCTGATTGTCTGGGCCGACGTGAATTTCGGTGCACCCGGTCTGCACACCGGATTCGGTCTGGGCGCAAAAGGAGATTTGGTCCGGCTCTACGCGGCCGATGGCTTCACGGTGCTGGATGAAATCTCGTTTGGATTGCAGGTGGGCGACTACTCGCTGGGCCGCGTGCCCGATGCCACCGGCGCCTGGGTGTTGAACCAGTCCTCCGCCAATTCGGCGAATACGGCGGCGGTGCTGGGTGATGCCACGCAACTCCGAATCAATGAATGGATGTGCCGGCCTTCCACCGGTCAGGACTGGCTGGAAGTGTTCAATGGCGACGACCAACCGGTCGCGTTGGGCGGATTGGTGATCACCGATACGCCGCAGCCCGCCACACCGGGAAACCGCGCCATTCCCGCGCACTCGTTCATTGCCGCGCGCGGCTTCGTGCAATTCTTCGCGTCTGACCTGGCGCAACCCGATGCCGACCATCTCGACTTCAAACTCGCCGGCGAAGGCGAGATGTTGACGATTTATGCGGCCGACCGCGCGACCGTTTTGACTGACGTTACCTTTGGCGCGCAGACAGAGAATGTCTCCCAGGGCCGCGCGCCGGATGGCAGCGACAATTTGGTTTTCTTTTCGGGCAGCGCCGTGACGCCGGGCGCGAGTAACTTCAGCGAGATTACCAACGTCGTCATCTCCGAAGTGCTCTCACATACCGACGACCCATTGGAAGACGCCATCGAACTGCAGAATCTCACCGGATCGCCAGTGGACATCAGTCATTGGTGGTTGAGCGATTCCGGGTCAAAACCGCGCAAGTTCCGGATTCCGGCGGGCACGGTCATTCCGGCAAATGGATTCAAGGTCTTCTATCAGGTTCAATTCGATGCCGGGACGGATGCCTTCGCGCTTGATTCGGCTGAAGGCGACAGTGTTTTTCTTTCCGCAGGCGATGCGGCGGGAAATCTTACCGGGGCGCAAACGTTCGTGGCTTTTGGCGCGTTGAAGAACGCCGTTTCCGTGGGCCGCCATAAGACGAGCACGGGAGTTGAATTTGTGCCCCTGAGCCAACGAACTTTTGGTGTCGACAATCCTGGAACGATCGTTCAATTCCGTCAGGGCACCGGTTTATCCAACGCCGCGCCGAAGGTCGGGCCGATTGTCATCAACGAGCTCATGTTTTATCCGCCGGACGTGGGCGGACAGGCGAACACGGATGGCGAGTTCATCGAATTGCACAACCCCACTGCTTCGCTGGTGCGGTTGTATGATCAACTGTATCCCACCAACGCCTGGCGACTGCGGGATGGCGTCACGTTTGATTTTCCGACCGGGTTGAGCATTCCCGCCGGAGGTTTCATGCTTCTGGTCAGCTTTGATCCAGTGGCCGACCCGACCAGGCTCGCTACATTTCGCGCCACCTACAACGTGCCGATGACTGTCCCCATCCTCGGTCCTTACAGTGGCAAACTCAGTGATGCTGGCGAAGCGCTTGAATTGCTGGAGCCGGACACACCGCAAGGACCATCCGATCCTGATCCTGGCTTTGTGCCGTATGTGCAGGTGGAGCGAATCAAGTATTCGGCTGCTGCGCCCTGGCCGGCCAACGCGGCGAACACCGGTCTTTCTTTGCAAAGGAGCGCAGCGTTGGGCTTCGGCAATGAACCCTTGAACTGGGTCGCGGCGGCGCCCAGTGCGGGGCGCGCCAATGGAGCGGATTCCGATGGCGACGGCATGCCCAACGCCTGGGAAAACGAGCATGAGTTGGACCCCAATTCACCTGATGACGCCGCGCTCGATCCCGACGGAGACGGGGCGACGAATCTCCACGAATATCGCGCCGGAACCGATCCCAACGATGCCACCAGTGCTTTTGCCTTCACCAGCCTCGCCCGGGAAGGCAACGGAGTGCGCTTGCGCTTTCACGGGGTGCAGGGCCGTGCCTATTCCATCGAAGGGCGCGCGTCAATGACCCAGGGCTCGTGGCAAAGCGTCAGCAACTTTACTATCGTCAGTGCCACGGGCGAGAAGCAGGTGCTCATTCCTGGAATGACCAACGCGACTCAGTTCTTCCGGATGTCCACGCCGGTCACCCCATGACCCGGCGGATTCATTGCAACATGGGCCGACTCTCTGCCGCGTTCGTTGGCGCAGTACTCCTGTTGAGTGGCCTTTCCGCCTGGTGCGAAGACAAAACTTCTCAGCAGATTCGTTCCATCACGCTGGAGGAATGCATCCGCACGGCGCTGCTGCAAAATCGCATGCTGCAGATCGAGCGATTGACGCCGGCCGTCACGGAGTCGCTGTTAAGCGGAAGCTACAGTTACTACGATCCAACCCTCACCCTGAGCGCGGGCAAGGAGCACTTGACGGATGCCGGAGGTCTGGACCCCACGGATTTCAGTCGGGATGTGGTTTATTCCGCCGACTCCGACACTGCTGACACGTTATTGACCGGCTTTCTGCCTGGCGGCCTGAGCTACACTCTCTCCGGCAGCTACGCGTACAGCGAGGGCACGCGCAACGGACTGAACTTCGCGTCCTACAGCCTGCAAACCGGCGTTGCCATCAGCCAGCCGCTGTTGCGGGATTTCTGGATCGATCAAGGGCGCATGACAATCCAGGTGAATAAAAGGAATCTCAAGATCAGCGAACTGGGCGTTCATTACGTGGCTTCGGACGTGATCAATCGGGTGCAACTGGCCTTCTACGAACTGGCGTATGCGATGGGCAACCTGGGAGTCCAGGAGGACCTCCTCGCCGCGCGGCAGCAATTGCTCGCCGGCATCCGGCGCCGCATCGAAATGGGCACGCTCACGGTGCTCGACGAGCGGCTGGCCGAGGCGCAGGTCGCTCGCGTGGAAGCAGAACTCACGCTGGCGAGAAATGCCGTCCAGTTGGCGGAGAACGAATTGAGATCGTGGATGGGCGACGCCTGGACGAACTCGGTGAACGTGCGCTTAAGGCCAGGCCAGTCGTTGCTCGTGTTGCCGGAACGGCTCGACCTGCGCGAATGTTGGGAACGCGGACTGAACAATCGGGCCGACCTCGCGCAACTGCGGCAGGAAGTCGAGAAAGCCGGGATCGATTTGCGATTCCGGCGCAATCAGCTTTTTCCATCACTGAATTTGGTGGCCGGTTATGGACGCAAGGGTGCCAGCACGGATCAGGTGCTTCCGCCGCAGACTCCTTCCGCATCCTTCCCCGCGGCGCGCGATCAAATCGAAAACGGAGACTCGCCCAACGACATGCTTGGCGTGGTTTTTTCCGTGCCACTCACGTTGTCCGCGGAACGCGCGAATTATCGCGCCAGCAAGCACCTGAAAGCTCAGTGGGAATTGCGCGTGAAACAACTGGAAGAGCAGGTGATGCGGGAAATTTCCGACGCCGTGCACACGGTGCAGTCGCGCTTTGAGCGAGTCGAGCGCACGCGACGAACCCGTGAATTGTCCGAAGCCGCATTGGAGGCCGAGGAACAAAAGCTCACTGGCGGCAAGAGCACGCTCTTTTTTGTCCTGCAATTACAAAGCGACCTCGCTACCAGCCGCACCGCAGAAATTCGCGCCAAGGCGGATTACAATCAGGCGGTCAGCCAACTGCGTTTCGCTGAGGCAACGCTGCTGGAACAAAGGCAACTCGACATCGAGGTCAAGTAGGACAGGCGTCGCGCGCGTCGCGCCTGTCTCTGACTTTAAGAATTTTTCCGCTTTGGTGAAGCTCGACGTCTGTCCTGCCGAATTCACCCGACAAATACTTTCCCGACCTTCGTCCCGAGGCGCTTGCTCAATGATACTCCTGCACCGTCTTCACCGCGTAACCGTTCTTCTTTAAGGCGGCGATGCCCAGGACGGCGGCTTTTGCGCCAGAGAGCGTGGTCATGATCGGTGTGCCGGTGTAAACGGCAGTGGTCCGAATACGCACTTCATCAGCGCGCGGCACCTGGCCGGCGGGCGTGTTGATGACGAGTTGCAGTTCCTTGTTCTTCATCAGGTCCACGGCGTTGGGGCGACCTTCGGAAACTTTGAAAATCCGTTGCACTTTGAGGCCGGCTTTCTCAAGGACGGTGGCCGTGCCGCTGGTGGCGATGAGTTCGAAGCCGAGGTCCACGAATTCCTTCGCCACCGCTGCGACGTCCCTTTTGTGCAGGTCGCTGACGCTGATGAACACTTTGCCCTGGAGCGGCAGCGGGGCATTAGCCGCCATTTGGGATTTTGCGTAAGCAATGCCCAATTCGTTGTCCAGGCCCATCACCTCGCCGGTGGAACGCATTTCGGGTGAAAGCAGAATGTCCTGGCCGTGGAAACGGTTGAACGGGAACACGGATTCTTTTACCGCCCAATACTTGGGCCAGATTTCCTCGGTAAAGCCGAGCTCCTTGAGCGTCTTGCCGGCCATCACTTTCGCGGCAAGTTTCGCGAGTGGGAAACCAATCGCTTTGCTGACGAAGGGCACGGTGCGCGAGGCGCGCGGGTTTACTTCGAGCACGTAAACGACCTCGTCCTTCACGGCATATTGCACGTTCATGAGGCCGACGACTTTCAACTCCTTTGCCATCGCGTGCGTGTATTCGCGGATGGTTTCAATCACCTTCTGCGACAGCGTGTGCGGTGGCAGCACCATCGCCGCATCCCCGGAATGAACGCCCGCGAACTCGATGTGCTCCAGCATGCCGCCGATGACAATTGTTCCGCCGTTCGGATGGCCGACATCGGCGATGCAATCCACATCCACTTCGGTCGCATCTTCCAGAAACTTGTCCACCAGCACGGGGCGCTCTGGCGAAGCTTCCACCGCGAACTTCATGTAATGCGACAGTTCGGCATCCGAGTAAACGATCTGCATTGCACGGCCACCCAGCACGAAGCTCGGCCGCACCAGCACGGGATAACCTAACTTCCTGGAGGCTTCGAGCGCTTCAGCTTCGTTTGTGGCCAGACCGTTCGGTGGCTGCGGAATGTTGAGCTTGTGCAGCATCGCCGCGAACAGTTTGCGGTCTTCGGCGATCTCGATGCTCTGCGGCGATGTGCCGATGATGTTGACGCCGTTCTTCTGCAGGCCGAGCGCGAGGTTGAGCGGGGTCTGGCCGCCAAATTGCGCGATGGCGCCCCAGCACTTCTCGCGTTCGTAAATGTGCAATACGTCTTCCAGCGTGAGCGGTTCGAAGAACAACTTGTCGCTCGTGTCGTAATCGGTCGAAACCGTTTCGGGATTTGAATTCACCATGATGGTTTCGAAACCATCTTCCTTGAGCGCAAACGAGGCGTGAACGCAGCAGTAATCGAATTCAATGCCCTGACCAATGCGGTTCGGCCCGCCGCCGAGGATCATCACCTTTTTCGCGGTGTTGCCTTTCACCTCGTCGTCGCCGCGGTCGTAGGTGGAGTAGTAATAGGGGGTATAAGCCTCGAATTCAGCGGCGCAGGTGTCCACGAGGCGGTAGCTGGGAAGGAGGCCGGCGTTCTTGCGCTCGTCGCGGATAACGTCTTCCGTCCGGCCGGTTAAGTGGGCGATTTGCCGGTCGGAAAATCCGAGCGACTTGGCTTTGGCGAGCAACTCTGAATTCATTGATAAAAACCGCGCCAAGGAAACAAAACGGAGGCGCAGTGTCGAGAACCGAGTGGCTTGGCGTAGCGTATTTTGATCTGCTGTATCGCCGAATCCCTGTGATTGCATTCAGCGGGCATTCTTTTGGCGCAGGTGACAAGAGCACCGCTCCCAACAAGTCGGCTCGACAATGGCTGATTCTGCAATAGCCTGTCCCATAACTATGACCGATCCGCGCTTTACGAAACTCGCCAAACTCCTCGTCACCTACTCTACCCGCGTCAAAAAGGGCGAACACGTCCTGCTCGACATGATGGACGTGCCGGATGAGATGTCCGTGGAGTTGATGCGCGCCGTGCGGTCGGCCGGCGGAATTCCGTTGATTGACCTCCGCCATGCCCGAATCACCCGGGAAATCCAGCGAGACACCAATCAAGCCCATGCATCATTGATTCGGGACGTCGATCTGGCGCGCATGAAGAAGATGCAGGTTTACATTGCCATTCGTGGCTCGAGCAACGTGAGCGAGAGTTCGGACGTGCCTTCGGACCGGGCCTCGCTTTATGCGCGGATTACACGGCCGGTGCAGGATCAGCGCGTCAACAAGACCCGTTGGGTCGTCCTCCGCTGGCCGACGCCCAGCATGGCGCAAAGCGCCGGGATGAGCACCGAGGCGTTTGAGAATCTCTACTTCGACGTCTGCACGATGGATTACCGCAAGATGGCCAGGGCAATGGTGCCACTCTGGAAGCGCATGAAGAAGGCGGATCGCGTGCACCTGAAATCGCCCGGCACCGACCTTACCTTCAGCATTAAAAACATCGGCGCGAAGATGTGCGAGGGGTTGCTCAACATTCCGGATGGCGAGGTGTTCTCCTGTCCGGTGAAGAACTCCGTCAACGGCGTCATCAGCTTCAACACCCCGACGATTTACGCGGGCACGAAGTTCGAGAACGTGCGGCTGGAATTCAAGGACGGCAAGATCATCAAGGCCACGAGCAACAACACCAAGCGCCTGAACGAGATTCTCGATACGGATGCCGGCGCGCGTTACATCGGCGAATTCTCACTCGGCTTCAATCCGTACATCCTGAACCCGATGTGCGACATCCTCTTCGACGAAAAGATCGCCGGCTCGTTGCACTTCACACCCGGCCAGGCCTACGAGATTTGCGACAACGGCAACCGCAGCGCCGTCCATTGGGACATGGTGCTGATCCAGCGCAAGGAATGGGGCGGCGGCGAAGTGTGGTTCGACGGCGAACTCATTCGCAAAGACGGCATCTTCCTGCCAAAAGATTTGAAGCCGTTGAATCCGGATAAGTTGAAGTAGATATACAAAAAGGCGCTCGCCGGTGTCTTTCTCGTGGAATGAGGCGAATACGCTACATATGCGTCGTGGCGTTGCTTATCTTCGGTTTGACCAGCAGTCATACGTTGCTGGCAAATACGAATGATCTTGCCAGCTACGATGAGGCCGTTCGACTGAACCCACGCGACGCGAAGAGCTATATTGACCGTGGAGCCGCGCTGCTGCAAAAACAGGATGCCCTCAGAGCTTTCAGTGATTTTGACCAGGCAATTGAGCTCGAACCGAACAATGCAACGGGCTATGCATACCGCGGAGCCTGTTATTCACTGAACAACCAGTGGGATCAGGCAAGCGCAGACTACAGCAAGGCCATCCAGCTGGATACAACAAACGCAGCGCATTATTTCAATCGCAGCAGCGCCCGTTGGAAACTAGGTGAATTGGATGGAGCGTTGTTAGATCTTAGTGAATGCCTGCGTTTGAATCCCGATTTTGCAGCAGCATACAAATCTTTCGCCTCCATTCTCGAGATTAAGGGAGCTTTTGAGAGCGCGATCACTAATTGGAACAAATATCTGATGGTCGGTTCGCAAGACGCAAACGCGTTCGCTCGCCGGGCCTTTTGCCGCACCCGTAAAAAGGATTATTACCACGCCGTGAAGGACTACGAAGAGGCCATTCGGTTGGATGCAAAGAATCATTACAGCCTCAACTCTCTCGGCTGGCTGCGTGCGACTTGTCCTGATGCTTCAGTGCGCGACGGAATAGAAGCGACAGCACTGGCGAGACGAGCCTGTCAGATCACGGGTTGGTCCAGGTGGACGCATTTGGACACGCTGGCGGCGGCATACGCTGAGACAGGGGACTTCAAGCAGGCGATTCACACTCAGGAGCAGGCGATGGACATAACGGGGTTAAGCGACGATGAACACAAGGATTTACTGAGTCGGCTCAAACTATATCAACAGCGGAAGCCCTACCGTGAAATGCAAACCCAATAGCGTTGGAAAGATCGGCAAGGCCGCCCGCATGGCGATTTGGGCCGCTCTTCTTGTTGGGGTCTCGCAGTCTTGTAGCCCGCCCACCGGAACAGTCCGGATATCATTCCTGGCGCAAAGAACGGCTTTGCGAGAAACAATGAAAGTGCTTGAGGAAAGTGGCTGTCCACAATCGTCGCGAGAGTCGTTTCAAAACGCTGTCGAAAAGTATTTCACGACGGAGTTTGAATTCGACTTCAGCAAGTTTCCCAAGCCTGAAACTGGTTTCTACGAATTCAAGAGTTCCGCTGAACTAATCGCCGCCTTGCCCCACAGATTGTGCGAAACGCAACACAGGTACGAAATCAACTGTTTTGACACTGTCATACTCTTGGCGGGTAATGGAATCAGCTCGAATCTCAAACCGGATAAAACTGCAGGGCCGTTTCTCGTATCATCTTCTACAAATCGCGAAACGATTTTTGCTGTCACCACCACACAGGAAGCGTTTTTGCAGCAATGTCCTATTTGGTACATGGAGGCAACAGAACCCTTCATTCCGAGCTCTTTGCGCAATACCAGGATCAATCTCAACGCATTCTTCTTCCGCTATTACGAGCTTCCGGCCCTAACAAACGAAAACACCTTGAAAGAAAACGTCATGAACACACTTCGCGAGAACTGGCGAAGTCAAAGCCTTAAATTTCCAGGAAACGTGGAGGTTGTCCTCTGTCACCAAGTTAATCCAGCGAAGCGCGTGTTTAACACCGATCATGCTGGGCTGCTGATCCCACGCGTAAAGGGATATACATACATCGAGAAGGCTGGCGGCTCGGGTCCTTTTGTGCGACTGGATTTCGATAGTCGAACTGACCTGATTCCATGGCTAACGGCGATGTACGAGATGTACAGTGGCTCACGCGATGGTTACACGAACTTCTTTGTTACCTTCAACGATACTCAGATTGAGCAATTGGATGTGAGCGCGAGGTAACCAGCAGCCGCCTCCTTAGCCTTGCGACCGGCATGGTTGAAACCTATCTTCGCCCACAATGAAATTCAGCAAAGTCAGTCGCCGCCGTTTCATTCTGGGCGGGATGCTTCTGACGCCATGTGCCCTGTTCGCGGAGGCTCGCTGGATTGAGCCGGACTGGCTAAAGGTTCGACGCGTTCGATTGGCGAAAGAGGAACCTTCGCACCGCTTCGTTCACTTCACCGATTTGCATCACAAAGGGGATCGCAAGTACGGCGAGGCGGTCGTGAACACCATCAATTCCCTCTCACCGGACTTTGTTTGCTTCACGGGCGACATCATCGAGGATGGAGAGCATTTGCCGGAAGCATTGGAAATTTTGTCCGGCATCAAAGCTCCGCTCTACGGCGTGCCAGGAAATCATGATTACTGGGCCAAAGTTCCATTCGACGGGATCACGGACTGCTTTGCAGCTACGGGCGGAGGCTGGTTGTTGGACCAGGAAATCCTGACGCCCGACGGAAAGGTCAACATCATCGGTGCCACTTGCAAGAGCGCCAACCAACCGCCGTTGCCAGCCAAACCCGGCGTGAAAAACGTCTTTCTGATGCACTACCCTGCCTGGGTGAAGAAACTCGGCGGTCAAAAGTACGACGCGTTGCTCGCCGGCCATTCCCATGGCGGCCAGGTGCGAATTCCCTTTTTTGGACCGGTGGTTGTGCCGTTCGGTTGTGATGAATTCGATCTCGGGCTCTTTCAAACATCTGCCGGTCCGCTCTACGTTGGGGCCGGAATCGGCTGGTTTCTCTGGCCGATGCGCTTTCGTTGCCGGCCTGAGATCACGGTTATTGAAATCTAAGATGGTAGGGACGCGTTCCACCCGCGTCCCCAATTTTTGGCGGAGTAAGAACGGGACGCGGTGAACGCGTCCCTACCTCCCGTATAAGTGGCACTCGCTCAGAAGAGACGGTCATTGAAATCTGGCGCCCAGCTTGCTACCTCATTGCTGGTAAAATGTCTGATTCAACACCCAAACTTCGCCTGGCGCAGCCGGAATCGGCGGAGCAAATTGCCAAGCGACTCGAACGCGAGCAAATCGCCATGAATCGCGACCGCGAGTTCGCACTGGAACAGTCGCTCGGCGGATTCCGGGTCGGGTCGGTCCGGGCGCTCAACGCCGTGCCGCTCACGCGCGGTCTGGAAAGCGAGATCATCTATGACACGCCCGCCAATCTCGCGCAAATGCTCCAACGCGACAAACTCGACGCCGCGCTCGTCAGCGTCGTCGAACCGCTGTTCCACGATCGTTATGACATTCTCGACGGCATCGCCGTGGCTTCCCTCGGCGAAGTGAAGAGTGTTTTTCTCGCGCACCGGAAGCCGCTGGAGGAAGCCGAGGAAATTTTCTGCGACCCCGCCTCACTCACCAGCGTGACGCTGCTGAAAGTGCTGCTGGCCGAGCGTGGCTTGAAACCCGAATTCACGCCGCTGGAAAATTATGCGGACGCAGCGGAGCAGGATTTCGTCCTGCTCATCGGCGATCCCGCGTTGGATTTTCTTTTCGCCAATCCGACTCACAAAATCTTTGATCTCGGCGCTGCGTGGACGGAGTTGACGCGACTGCCGTTTGTCTATGCGGTGTGGGCGATGCGTCGGGATGCTCATACCAGCGGCCTGCGTTGCCAGCTCCGCGATGCGCGGGACTTCGGCCTCGATACGATCGAGCACATCATCCGCAGCCGCACGGAATACACGGAGGAGTTTCGGCAGGATTACTTCGGCTGGCACATTCACTATCATCTTGGCGCTGATGAAAAGCGCGGCATCGCAAAGTTCATGGAACTGCTGCGCAAGCATGGCTTTGGGCCGGTGTACGAGCCCAAGTTTGTGTTCTGACAGATCGCGACGCCCGTCCTACGGGGAAACCATTTTGGGCTGCGCGGCTTCCCATTCAGCCGGACTGACCTTCCGGGCCTGGTGTTGGAAATAAAACGTGCCGCGCTTGTTGCCCACGACGATGTCCGGAAGTTTCTTGTCGCTGCACGGCATGGCAACGACCTGCGTGCCCACGCCAGAAGCGTCATCGATCTGGAAGGGCACGAACTTCGCCGTCTTACCCTTGCTTCGTTCCAGTTTGAACCAGTAAAGCACCGCGGGGCTATCGCGATCCGGGTCACCCATCCGGCCGTGTGACCAGAAGCGTTTGCCGGTGACAATGTCTTTCAGGCCGTCGTTGTCCATGTCCACGAGATCAATCGCGTGCAGTTCGCAGAAGCAAACGCCGTATTCGTTCGGCACACGTTTCTGCTCGGTGGACATGATGACGTGCGGCTTGAAGGTGATCTCATCCTTGTTACGCACCTGCTCGTACCAGACGAGCCCAAAGCCGTGTGCGGCAAAACTCGTGATGACATCGTTCAGCTTGTCGCCATTCACATCGTAGGCATACATCTGCGCACCACCATGCGAGCCGGGAGTGAAGGCAAATTCATGGAACGTCCATAGCGGGTCGCCTTTAAGCGATTTCGGTTGTTCCCACCAGCCGTCCTGCTCCAACAAGTCCTGACGTCCATCGCCGTTCACGTCACCAACGCCCAGTCCGTGAGTGAACCTTTGATACTTCTTGTTGGGCGAGATGGGATGAAACTTCCACGGCTTGCTGGCGTCGGCCCAATCGGGTTCAGCATAGCCGTATTGACCCTTGGTGGAGCAAATCAACTCCGGCTTGCCATCACCCGTGATATCCGTGAAGGTCGGCGATTCATTGTCCGTCTGGTCGAACACGACGTGTTTGGTCCAGTGGCCTTCTTTGCCTTTGGGATTTTCAAACCACGCCGTCCATTCGCCGGGAAATCCAATGATGAGGATGTCATTCCATTTGTCCTTGTTGAAGTCGTACGTGAACGCGAAAAAGTTGTCCGAGTATTTGTTTTCCACACCCAGCGCACCTTCGAAACCTTCAATGGTTTGCTCGCTGCCGTCCTTCTTCAGTTTGAAGGTCGTTTTGGCCGGGTAATACTCGTGGCGTTTCTCAAAACTCGGTCCTTCGTACCAGAACGGGCCGGAGATGATGTCGAGTTTGCCGTCACGATTCAAATCGCCGAACGTCGCGCCTTCGCACCAGAACTTGTCGCTGAGCTGAGTTTTCTTGAACGTGTGAAGAACCTTGTCCTTGGCGGGCGATACCATGGCGCAACCGAGCAGCATGGCCAGAGCTAGAAAACGCGTGTTCATGCGCCATGTCTGACAGAGTCCGCGGTCGTGGTCAAGCGGATGAACGCCTTGAAGTGTCCTGATTGAAATGTTTGAGGCGCGGCGGTGTGCGATGCATCAGCCGCAACGCATCGAAACTTCTGCGTCTGGCCTGCCACACACCGCCTGGGACTTTGCGTTAACCTGCTTGTTACGAACCAACCGCGGTCCTGCCGGGCGGGCGCCGCTCCAGCAATCTCACGGGACCAAACAGACCAGACCGCATCATTTGATTTTCGGAGGTGAGCTTGCGGATGTTTGTTTTGGTGAGCCGCTTTTCATTCGGCAATGGCGCATCACCAATGATTCGGTTCGGCCAGAAATTCACCACCTCGATCTCCACCTGGTTTGTGCCCGGCTTGAGCGCGCGGGTGATGTCCACGCGGAACGGCGGCGACCAGGTAATCCCACACGACTGGCCATTCACTCGCACTTCAGCCAGTTCCCGAACATCTCCAAGGTCGAGCCAGACCGATTTGCCGCCAAAACTGGAAGGCGCTTCAAATGATTTGCGGTAAACCGCCGTGCCGGAATAGAACTTGATGCCCGGCTCGGGACGTTTGGTCCAGTCAACCAGCGAATCAAACTGGGCTGATTCCGGACCACCCCACTTCGGATCGAAGGCAACGGCCCACGCTCCCGTGATCTCCGAAAGCGGGGTGAAGCTGGCCACGTTGCGTTTCGCACTGGGCGGATGCTTTGCTGAGGATTCGCGGAAAATGACAAACCACGAGCCGCAGGGATCGAAATCGAGCGGCACAGCAGTGCGACCCTCCTTTTCTTCGTAGGCCGCGGCAAACTTGCGCTCACCCGTGACAGCATTCCAAAGTTCGGGCGCTTTGCCAGCGACTCGAAAAGCGCAATCGGCAGTGACAGCGTTCGTCGCCCGGCTGGCCACAAAATAAATTTCGGCGTCACCGTCACGACGATGAATGAAACTGAAGCTCGGTGGAGATTGATTCGCGCTCGTGGCCAGCGCCTCGAAGTCCGGCTTCACACCGCTGGCGAGCAGCACTTCGCGGGCAGTCTTACCATTGATGACGTTCTTGTTGCTCCAGAGTTTGTCCGCGATGGATTTCACTTCCTCGTCGCTGTCCGGATAGCTCCTCAAGCCCGTTGCCGCGGTTGGCTTCGGACCGACCACGATGGCGCCGTCAGAGACAAACTCTTTCAGCTTCTTTAACACTGGCAACGAGATCACGGTGCGGTCCGGCAACACCAGTAGCCGATAACTCACGCCATCGGGCAGGACCAGCCTGCCAGATTTCACCTTCATTCGCTTGAGAATGACTTCCTCGGTGATGACGTCGTAGTCGTAACCTTCGCCGAGCCTTGCCGGATCGGATTTGCGCAAACGCGCGAAATTCGGCACGTGATCCCCGTAATAGAAAGCGACGTCGGCAACGGGCAATCCCTGCTGCAACAGCGCCTGGCAACGATTGATGTAATCGAAGAACGGCGCGGACTTGTCCCACCACGTGACCAGCGGGTTCAAATGCGTGCCGGCAAAATATTGCTGACCGGGAATACCTTCACTGGCAGGTGAACTCACGAACGCATGCCACACAAGCAGATTGAGTCCTTCCGTGCAGGCGTGATCAAACGACGGTTTGAGATTGTCCCACAACGTTTCCTGCCAGTGCGGCCCAATCGTCGTGAAGCCTTCCGCGAGCACCAGCTTGCGACCATACGTGTGTGCGGCGCTGGCCGGTTGTTTGACGAAGAAGCGATTCTCATCGCCAACCCGATGTCGCCAGGACCACGCCCAGAATTCGCTCATCGGTGCGTCGTTGAAACCGAGGCATTGTTGCGCATCAATCGGGACGGCGTGGGGGCCGCCGCTTTCGGGATGAATCAACAGACCGCGCTTGTGCGACCAGTCTTTGAACAGCTTGAAATGATTATCAATGGCCAGATCACCCATCGTGCGGCGGAAGTCGTGCAGAAAACGATTACTCTCGTCGCGGCTGTTCACAATCTTGCCGGCAATCACCGGCAGCCAGGGCAACATGTCGTAGCCACGACGTTTCTTGAACTCTTCGCGCAACGTCGGCGTCCAGTTCGCGACTTCCACTTCCCAACTGTCCGTGTGCAGATACCTGAGCGTCTTGCCTGCCAGTGGGCCGGCATCGTCAATCAGCGGGTCAACCACGGCATCCCAGTAGCGTTTGAACGCGCCGGCATCGAACGGGTCGAGCGCATAACCGTCCCAGCCCTGGCTGCACGTGGAGACGCGACAATGATCATTGAGCGTGCAACCAAAGCGAATGATTTGCCACTGGCCTGCCGGCGCGTTCCATTTCAACGTGCCATCGGACTCCATTTTCCTGGTCAGGTCGATCACGTCCGCCGTTTTGGTGTCCTGCTCATCGGCGGTGGATGAAAATTCCTGGAACAAGGGTGTACTGTCCGGCGCCGAGAAAGGCCGCAGCACATCCAGCAGCGCTTTCTGCTGCTGATTCTGAAGCGGCCTTCGATTGCCGGGCAGAGCTGGATTCACGCGATACGCCAGTACAAACAGGTCGCGATAATAGCCGTCCCGCCCTCTGGCCTGGGAAAGCTTGATGTTGAGATTCGTTTCGCCAGCAACTCTTGTCTCCGTCCAAACCAGCTTCTTCGGTGCGTCATCCGCGGAGACCATCGGCCCTCCAAGATTCCAGCCGCTCTGGATGTTCAAACTCATCTCCAACCCAAGCCGGTCCGCTTCCCGCAAGGTGTGCTTGTAAAGCTGTCGCCATTCCGGCGTGAAGAACGTCGGCCCGTGCGGCGCCCGGTCGTTGCCATCCTGGCTGGAGCCATCCGCATCGCAGATGAGCGCGCCGCCGAAGCCTTTGGCCTTCATTTGCTCCAGGTCGCGCGTGATGGATTCCCTGGTGACGTTGCCGTTGATCCACCACCAGTAAGCCCGCAGCCGCGCATCCTGCGGCGGGTTGTCGAAGACGGATTCCAGCGAATCTGCTTTGGCACGAACGTCGCCCAACTGCAAAACGAGCCACCCAATACACGCCAACCCGACTAGCTGAGGAGAGAGAAAGTGCGATGGTTTCATCACTGGGTACACGCCGGCATTCCTGTTTGTCGGCAAAATTCGTCGTGCCGCCCAAATTACCAGCCGCAACGTACTCCGCAATCACCCACTTTGGCGACAAGCACTTCCCCGTGCTCAGCAAATCCGCGGTAACTGCTCCCCACTCGGCATATCCAGAATGCGGCTCGCGCCCATCGCGCTCTTGATGGTCACCAGCGGCGTGGTTCGTTCCACTACTTTGCCGATCAACGCCGCGCCCGCACTGACATCGTATTGCCGGAGCAACTGCACCGTGCGTTCCGCATCGTCTTCCGCGACGAATGCAACAAACCGCCCTTCGTTCGCCACGTGCAACGGGTCCAGCCCCAGCATTTCGCACGCAGCGTGCACATCCTCGCGTACCGGCACTGCGTTTTGCTCAATCGCTATTTTCACGCTCGCAGCTTCGGCGATTTCGTTCAACGCACTCGCCAGTCCGCTCCGCGTCAGGTCACGCAGGCAACGCACTTCAATTCCCGCCTTGATCAAAGCCCGCACGGGTTCGCGCACCGGCGCTGAGTCGCTCTCGATCGTGCTTTCGAACTGAAGTCCTTCGCGCACTGCCATGATTGCCATGCCGTGCCGGCCCAGGTCGCCACTCACAATCACTGCATCACCGGGCTGAACACTGGTCGGCGCGATGTTGAGCGAATGCTCGATCACCCCAATACCCGTCGTATTGATGTAAACGCTATCCCCTTTGCCTTTATCCACGACCTTCGTGTCGCCCGTCACGATCTGCACGCCGCACCGCTGCGCCGCGTCGCGCATTGACGCCACCACGCGCCACAATGTTTCCATCGGCAACCCTTCTTCGATGATGAATCCGCAACTCAGATACAGCGGTCGCGCCCCGCTCATGGCGAGATCGTTCACCGTGCCGTGAATCGCCATCGAGCCAATGTCGCCGCCCGGAAAAAACAATGGGCGCACCACGTAGGAATCGGTCGTCATCGCCAGTCGGCCCGGCGGCACGCTGAACTGCGCCGAGTCGTGGCGCGTGTCCAGAATCGGATTACTGAACGCCTTGCCGAAAATATTCTCCAGCAGTTGGTGCATCAACTTCCCGCCCCCGCCATGCGCCATCAGCACGTGCGGATACTGCTGGATGGGAATGGGGCAAGTGGTGTTCATCTGGACAGTGTCGCGAAACGCGTCGTGCAAACCCCCGTTCGATGTTGGGCGTTGGATGTTGGATGTTCGATGTTTCTCCCCGGACTCGGTTGCCTTCGATACCGGTAATACGCCGCGCACGCGCCTTCGCTCGAAACCATCGTTGCGCCAAACGGATGTTCCGGCGTGCATTGGCCGCCGAACGCCGGGCACTCGTGCGGTTTCTTTAACCCCTGCAAAATCAAACCCGCAATGCAATCCGCCGGCTCGTCCACACGCCGGTCAGCCACACCGAACTTCCGTTCCGCATCAAACGCCTCGTAGGCATCGGCCAGGCCGAGTCCACTTTGCGGGATTTCGCCGACCCCCCGCCACTTGCGCGGCACGACCTTGAACACTTTGCGAATCAACTCCTGCGCTGGCTGATTCCCTTCCCGCCGCACTGAACGGGCATATTGATTTTCCACTTCAGCGCGGCCCGACTCCAATTGCCGCACCGTCATCAGAATACCCTGCAGGATGTCCAGCGGCTCGAAGCCCGTGACGACGATGGGCACGCGATACTTCGCGGCGAGTGGAGGGTATTCCTCGTAACCCATCACCGTGCAAACATGACCCGCGGCCAGAAACGCCTGCACGCGACAGTCCGGCGACGACATCAAAGCCTCAATCGCCGGCGGCACGAGCACATGCGAGATGAGCATCGAGAAATTCTTCAATCCCTTCTGCGCCGCTTGAAACACCGCCATCGCTGTGGCTGGCGCGGTGGTCTCGAAACCGACTCCAAAGAAAACAACCTCCTTGGCCGGGATCTGCTCCGCGAGCTTCACAGCGTCCAGCGGCGAATAAACCATCCGCACATCGCCGCCACTGGCTTTTATCGATAGCAAATCCGTGGCGCTCCCCGGCACGCGCAGCATGTCGCCGAACGAAGTGAAAATGACTCCAGGCTTCGCGGCAATCTCCAGCGCCTTGTCGATGACCTCCAACGGCGTAACACATACCGGGCAGCCCGGCCCGTGAATCAGTGTGATTTCTTTCGGCAATAATTCATCGATGCCGAACTTCACGATGGCATGCGTTTGCCCGCCGCAAACTTCCATGATCGTCCACGGTCGCGTGGTAATCCGCCGGATCTCCCGCGCGAATCTTTGCGCCAGTTCGCCATCCCGATACTCATCGAGGAATTTCATCTGGAGACCTCCATTGAACCTCTCGCGAATCCGGCGTTCGATAACTGCTTACAAAGGTGGAAACGATTCCCCCTCTCCTCGGGGGAGAGGGCCGGGGTGAGGGCGAGCGTAAAAACAACATTCATGCTTCGACCTCCCGAACTTTCCCTTCCACCTCGTCCTTGAGTTCCTCCAACTCCTCCATTCGCTGCAAATACTCGAACACCTTGTGCGCCTCGCCTTCGTCCACCTTGCTCAGCGCGAACCCGACGTGGACAATCACGTAATCACCCACCTTCACCTCAGGCACGTAGGCCAGACTCGCCTCCTTGATCACGCCGCCGAAGTTCACCCGGCCCATCCGCGTGATCGGATCATCGCCGGAAATGCTCTCGACCTTGCCTGGAATTGCGAGACACATATTTTACACCTCACACAAAGGGCGCAAAGGCCGTAAAGAATCCAGCACGCTCAGGTTCTCCTTTGCGTCCCTGGCGGCCTTCCCGTGAGCCCACCGCCGTGCCGCCACAACTTGTCCCAACGCAATTCCACCATCGTTCGTGGGCACGCGTTGATGCCAGTACGGTTGAAACCCTTCCGCTCGCAAGCGCGCCACCGCCCGCTCCGTCAGATACCGATTCTGAAAACAGCCGCCGCTCAGCGCCACGCGCTCACATCCAAACTCCCGCGCCACACTCACAATCGTCTCCGCCAGTCCATTGTGAAACTTCGCCGCAATCTCTCCGACGGAAACACCACGGTTCACGTCGAACAAAATGCCTTCAACCAACGAAGACCAATCCAGGATCATCGGTGAATGCAGTGTGATAAGTGGCAGGCTGTAGGCCTCGTCGGTGCGGGTCCCGGTCAGTGCGAACTCCAGTTCCATTGCTGCCTGTCCCTCGAAGCGCATCAGTTGCCTGAGCCCCACCAGCGAAGCCACCGCATCAAACAAGCGTCCCACGCTCGAACACAGGGGCGAGTTCAGCCCGCGCCGCAACATGGTTTTCAAAGCCGCTTGTTCCGCATAAGAAAGCGCGGCAATGGTCCGCACATCGTTGCGTTGAAATGCCTCGTCGCCGAGCAGTTGATACAGCAGCCCCAACGCCGCCCGGCGCGGCTCTTTCACCGCCGCATCGCCGCCGGGCAATGGAAACGGACGCAGCCGCACCACGCGCTCAGTCACTTCATCGGTCACAAAGAAGAACTCACCACCCCAGATCGAACCATCTTCGCCTAAGCCCGTCCCGTCCCAGGCCACGCCCAATGCCGGCAACTCAATTTCGTTCTCCGCAAGGCACGACAGCACGTGAGCCACGTGATGTTGAACGCGGACTAAAGGACGGCGCGTGCCGGCAAGCCCACTTGCAAATTGCGTCGAGAGATAATCCGGATGCAAATCCGCCGCGACAATCTCGGGCTCTGCCTCGTAAAGCGCCGACAGTTCACTTGCCACGCGACGAAAGGCATCGTGCGCCTGCTCGGTTTCCAAATCACCGATGTGCTGACTGAGAAACACCTGCTCACCCACCGCAAACGCAACCGAGTTTTTCAAATGCGCGCCCACACTGAGAATGTTCCGCGCTCCGCACTCCGCATTCCGCGTTTGAACGGGGAGCGGTGCATACCCCCGCGCGCGACGCAGCACCATCTCTCGCCCCGCCGTCACGCGCACGATTGAATCATCGACATGACGAACGATTGGCCGGTTGTGAACGAGCAACACGTCGGCAATGCCCCGCAAGCGTTCGAGTGCCTCGAATTCATCGGTGCAGATTGGCTCGTCGCTCAAGTTGCCGCTCGTGGCCACCACCGGAAAACCAAGCTCCGCCATCAACAAGTGATGCAGCGGATTGGAGGGCAACATTACGCCTAGGTTGGGGTTATTGGGAGCGACTTCATCTGCAATTTGCCATTTGCCATTTACGATTCTGCGCAGCAGCACAATCGGCGCTTCCGGCGAACCAAGCAGTTGTTCTTCCCGCAGCGACACCTCAGAAACTTCCTTCACGCTCGCCAACGTCGGAAACATCAACGCAAGCGGCTTTTCTTCGCGATGTTTCCGTTCGCGGAGTCGCCGCACGGCTTCTTCGTTACGCGCATCAACAAACAAGTGAAACCCGCCCACACCCTTCACTGCGACAATCTGCCCGCACCGAATCACATGAGCCGTCGCCAACAATGCATCATTGCCATGCGCGAGCGGTCGAGGCCGCTCCACCGTAGGACAGGCGTCGCGGCTGTCTCTAACTTCTCTCCCAAAGATGGAAACTGGCGCGAGGTTTGTCGCCCCCGGCCAAAGCTCAAGTTGCGGCCCGCACACCGGACACGCATTCGGCTGCGCGTGGAAACGCCGATCATTCGGATCATCGTATTCCGCCTGACACGCCGGACACATTGGGAATCCGCGCATCGACGTGTTAGCCCGATCATAGGGCAACTTCTCGATGATGCTGAAACGCGGCCCGCAGTTCGTGCAATTGGTGAACGGATAGCGATGCCGGCGATTTATCGGGTCGAAGATCTCGCGCAGGCAATCCGGGCACGTCGCAATGTCCGGTAACACGAGCGCCGTCTTGCTGCCAGCGCTTGCGCTGTCGCGAATGGTGAAGCCGTCGTAACCCGCGGGATCAAGCCAGGTCGCCTCGCTGCCTTGAATGAAACTGCGTGGCGGTTTCTCGGCGGCAAGACGAATGCGGAAGTTTTCGATTCGAGTCCGGGCGCCCTCGACTTCGATGGTGACGCCTTCAGAACCGTTGTTCACCCAGCCGGTCAAGCCGAGTTCATTGGCCAACCGGTAAACAAACGGTCGAAACCCCACGCCTTGCACTGCGCCACGAACGATGAGTCGCAAACGCGCGCAAGGCTCAGCCGAGTTGAAAGTCATTTGGCACATACCGATGGCCGCGCTTCGGCCAACGGCTATAGCTTGCTTCCGAACCGGCGCGAGAGCTTTCCGCAGATTGGCAATAGCTGCCCAATAATTGTCAAAGGAAGAAAAGCTTAATCGGGCGGCCTGGGTGAGACTGCATTGGAACGGGAACATGCATGAGGTCGCCATCATGAACGAAGCGGTGCGAATGGCCGGTGAATCCGCAGAAGCGGCCGGAGCCAAGCGGGTCACTGCGTTGAAGCTGCGCGTCGGGCGGTTGAGCGGTGTTGTGCCCGAAGCGTTGCAATTCGCCTGGGACGTGGTGCGGCGCGGCACGTTGCTGGAGGATGCCGTGTTGGAAATCGAATCCGTCCCGGCCGTTTGCTGGTGCGCGAAATGCCAGGCGGAATTTGAGTGCAAAGACCTGATGACCGAATGCCCGCGTTGCCAGGATTTGAACGGCGGTCTCCGGAGCGGGCGGGAGTTGGAGATCGCCGCTGTTGAATGTGAGTAGTCATATGTAGGAGCCGCGAATTGTTTGGAGTTCCGCGTTTACGCGGCTCCCGACCGCCTGAAGGCGGAACTCCGAACACGGACTGACGGTCGCTACCTGGAGAAAGAACTTATGTGCAAAGATTGCGGATGCGGATTAGGTATCGGCGAGGTGCGAATCGGCGGGCATTCTCATGACCACGAACACGAGCACCAACACGCCCATGGCCACAGCCATCATCACGACCACGAACATTTGCACGCTCCAATCAAGCTCGACCTGAACCGCTCATTGATGGAGAAAAATGATCGCCTGGCTGAGCGAAACCGCGGGTTCTTCAAAGCCAAAAAGCTCCTCGTACTGAATGTGGTTTCGTCACCCGGCTCAGGGAAGACCACTCTGATTCGCGGAACCGCCGCGCAACTAAAAGGCAAATTGCGTGTCGGTGTCATCGTTGGCGACCTGGCCACGGACAACGACGCCGCGCGCCTGCGGGAGGCTGGTGTGCCGGTTATCCAGATCACCACCGGCACGATTTGCCATCTCGACGCCGAAATGGTTTCAAAGGCCGCGGCGCAACTGGATCTGGACCAGCTTGACCTGCTGATCATCGAAAACGTCGGCAACCTCGTCTGTCCTGCCGACTCCGATCTGGGAGAAGACCTGCGCGTAGTGCTGCTTTCCACCACGGAGGGTGAAGACAAGCCGCTGAAGTATCCGCCGATGTTTCACTCCGCCAATGTTGTCGTCGTGACCAAAAGCGATCTAGCGGCAGCGGCGGGGTTCAATCGCGAGCAGGCGCTGGCAAATCTGAAACGCATCAGTCATCACGCGGAAATCTTTGAGCTGTCTTCAAAGACGGGGGACGGGACGAAAGCATGGTGCGATTATTTAGCGAGGAAGAGCAGAAGTCTCGAGTGACCCTGTACCAATCACGGCTCATGTAACTCATTTCCCGTCGTCTTGCTGATCGCCTCTCGTAAAAGTTCGCTCCTTGCTGCTATCTCGCGAACGGCGCGGACTTCCTCGGCAATCTGGGGACAACGGCCATCATACTTGGCTCATCCGGATCATCGCCTTGAAACCTAATGTAGAACCACGCGATGACCTTCGCTGATTCCCGGGTTGCGGCCCCAATATTCCTTGCCTTCAGATGGTTGAAAACCTTCCGATGACCTCGGGCGATGGCAGCGTAGAGCCGGTCCTGGGCCGGCATCATAAAACTCGCAAACTCTCGCCTGCTGCGGATTTTGTTGAGCGCGGCGCGCATCCTCTCGTAATCGCAGGACTTCTCCGCAAGCATTTGGTCCAATTCATTGAAATCATCCTCAAACATAGGTGTCGTGCAACCTACATACTGCACCACTTCCATGCCGTCCAGCGCTTAGCGGGCAAAGCAACTTACCTGGCAAGTGCTTTGACTTTGTCGATCGCGTTCATCAACGCAACCTGGGTTTGCGAAGAAAGAGTTTCGCTAAAGTTCAGATCCGTAGCAGGAATCGTCAGCCACCACGCGTTTGGCGCGTGACCGAAGACATCGCGCGCCAACGCCAGCATGGTTCGCGGGTCGGCGGCGTGGGCCATGAGTTGAGTCGTGCCACTGGGCGTGAGTTCACGCAGCTGAACTTCTTTCGGCGCATCCACAGCAGCATCGACAAAGACCACCCGTTCCGCCCGCGAAATCATCTCGGCGTGCTCGGGAGAGAGTTGTTGGCAAGTAAAGGTGCGCACGCCGGGCAACTTCAGCGCTTCCACCGCCTCGGCCACCCGCACACCAACGCCATCGTCACCACGCAGCGTGTTGCCATAGCCGATGACCATCAATCGCGTTCGCGGCACAGAGGATTCGTTTTGACTCACGCTCCAAGGGTATGCGAACGAATTTGCCAGCGCCAGCAGCGTGGACGGTGATTTAGCGCAACAGGGTTGCACGCCCCCCATCAGCGCTCGCCGATGTTCCCGGGTGTCACTTTCGATAATCAGCGGCTGTCGCCAGCGACACGCGCTGGTGGCTGCTTGGGCCCACGCCCATTTGGCCTTGAATTTACGGTTCCCATTTGGCGGCCGGTGATACCGCCAACGAATCAACCGGACCGGGCACAGGAATTCTCAAATCTTTCCGCCGGATTGAACCGGTTATACGGGGAAGTCATCACCCGGTTGCGAGCAAAATAGATTGCGTTTTCTGATCCTTCCCAAACAGAGCAGCGGCGTTACGGGTTTTTCCCCATGGCAGGGCGAGCCTCCGAGTCGTATCTGATGCGGCAAATAAGCCCAATTCCAGCAACTCGGAAAAAGGGTGAATTGTAACAATGAAAAGAGAACCATGAAAACTCGTAAGAATGCACTGTTGGCGTTGATGTCCGTCCTGGCGTTGACATTCGTAAGTAGCGGCTGTGAACGCACGGTCTCCAGGACGGAGAGTGAAAAGGTCAGGAGCGATGGCACCGTTGAATCCAAGGAGAAAACCGTAACGCAGTCCTCCGATGGCACGGTGACAAAGACCGAAGAGGAAAAGAAATCCACGCCTGCACCACCGCCGTGATTTTTGAGCGCGGC
This sequence comes from Verrucomicrobiia bacterium, assembly GCA_036274115.1. GTDB lineage: Bacteria > Verrucomicrobiota > Verrucomicrobiia > Limisphaerales > JADLHS01 > JADLHS01. The sequence goes on along the minus strand of DASUGI010000263.1, from coordinate 34,910 downwards.
GCTTCGGACATTTCGGCAACCTCCATCGTCTCGGAATTGTCGTGCTCGCGCACGGCGCAGCCCGGCCGTTCACGCACCGGTTTGGACGAACGAGCGGGCGCTCAAACTTTGAGTTCCCGCTTCACCGCAGCGAATGCTGAGAGTGCCAGTTCCAAATCTTCTTGCGAGTGAGCCGCCGAAATCTGCGTGCGGATGCGCGCTTTGCCTTGCGGGACGACGGGATAGGAGAAGCCGATGACGTAAACGCCCGTTTGCAGCATGGCATCGGCGAATCTGGCGGCCAGTGCGGCATCGCCAAGCATCATCGGGCAAATCGGATGAGAGCCAGGCAGAATCGTGAAGCCGAGCTGGTCCATGCCTTCGCGGAAGAATTTTGTGTTAGCCTCAAGTTTGTCGCGCAGTGCTGGTGATTCGCTCAGGAGCTCCAGCACTTTTAATGATGCGCCCGCAATGCTCGGCGCGAGCGTGTTGGAAAACAGGTAAGGGCGCGAACGCTGACGGAGGTACTCAACGATTTCCTTCCGTCCGCTGGTGTAGCCGCCGCTGGCGCCGCCGAGCGCCTTGCCCAGTGTGCCGGTCATGATGTCCACGCGGCCCATCACCCCACAGTGTTCATGCGTGCCGCGTCCGGTCTTGCCCACAAATCCGACCGCGTGCGAATCATCCACCATCACGAGCGCGTGGTATTTGTCGGCCAGATCGCAAACCGCTTTCAGGTTGGCGATGTAACCGTCCATGGAGAACACACCATCGGTGGCAATCATCTTGAAACGGGCTTTGTTCGCGTCGGCCTCCTTCAGTTTGGCTTCAAGGTCCGCCATGTCATTGTTCTTGTAGCGATACCGCTGGGCTTTGCAGAGTCGAATGCCGTCAATGATACTGGCGTGATTCAGTTCGTCGGAGATGATGGCGTCCGGCTCGCCGAGCAAAGTCTCAAACAACCCGCCATTCGCATCAAAGCACGAAGAATAGAGAATCGTGTCTTCCGTCCCGAGGAACTCGCTAAGCTTTTGCTCAAGCTGTTTGTGAACGCCCTGAGTGCCGCAGATGAAGCGCACACTGGCGCAACCGTAGCCCCATTGCTTAAGGGCTGCGTGCGCGGCTTCTGCCACTGCGGGGTGTTGCGCAAGGCCGAGGTAATTGTTGGCGCACAGATTGAGCACGGGCTTGCCGTCAGCGACGCGGATGGTCGTGCCCTGTGGCGTGACAATGACGCGCTCGTTTTTGTAAGTGCCCGCCGCCCGCACTGCCGCGAGCTGGGATTTCAGATGGTCCTGGAATTGTGGAGTCATAGTTTTAGTTCCTGGGCGTTGCCCGCAGTCCGGTCGGTTCGGCATACAAGCCGAATTCGGAAATGGCAGGACAAGCAGCGGCCCGAGTGATGCGCAGGCGCACCTTGTCCGTGGTAACCGGATCAACTCGCACCAATCGCCGGTTACCAATGCTCGTGCCCCGGGCGAACTCGATCCACTTTCCGTCCTGCCAGCGATCCAACGCGAAAGCGTCCACGCGTTGGCCCCATGGCAAATACTCGCGCAAATTGATGACGTTGAAAGTGGCGGGGGCAGCAAGCGTAACGATCAGCTCAGCATTGGTGACGTTGTCGTCGGTGGCCCAGCAGGTGTTCCGGTTGGTGTCGAGCACATAGGCCGCTGCAAAATCGGGTGAGTTACCACGCGTGTTGCTCGCTTCGATTCTCTCGGCTTCAGCAACATTTCGAGCAAATGTCGCATCGAGAATTTGTCGAAACTCGCGCAGTGATCGCACATCGTGGTCCGCGATACGCCCGCGTCGATCGGGTGGAAGATTGAGATTGAGGCACGCGCCGCGGCCCACGGACTTGTAATAGATGTCGAGCAGTTGCGTCGGCGTTTTGACTTTGGCGTCCTCGCTGGCGTGGTAAAACCAGCCGGGCCGAATGGAGACGTCGCATTCCGCCGGAATCCAGTCCGTGCCGGGACGTTCACCGGAATTTAGTCCCGCACTGCTGCCGCCCGGATAGCGGCCCGCAGCATTCAGCGTAGCCCAACAAGGATCTCCCGCGATGCCGCGTTCGTTTCCCACCCAACGCATATCCGGCCCGGCATCGCTGAACATCACCGCCAGGGGCATCAGTTCGCGAACAATCTGCCACGTGTTCGGCCAATCGTAATAGGTGCGATTGTCGATGGTGCGCTTTTCCCTCGCGCCGCCGTAGAAACCATCCCCACCATTAGCTCCATCGAACCACACCGTGAAGATCTCGCCATAGTGGGTCAGCAGTTCGCGAAGTTGGCTGCGATAATACGCGACATATTCGGGCCGCCCATACTGCGAGTGGTTACGATCCCAGGGAGAAAGATAGACGCCGAACTTGAGTCCGTGTTTGCGGCTGGCCTCGGAAATCTCTTTCACCACGTCGCCTTTGCCATTTCGCCACGGGCTGTTCTTGACCGAGTGCTCGGTATACTGGCTGGGCCAAAGGCAAAAGCCATCGTGATGTTTCGCGGTCAGGATGAGTCCTTTCATGCCCGCGGCTTTGGCCACGGTGACAATCTGATCCGCATCAAAATCAGTCGGATTAAAAACGGCTTCGCTCTCATCGCCGTAGCCCCACTCTTTGTCGGTGAAGGTGTTTACGGTGAAGTGGAGAAAGCCGTAGAACTCCATCTCGTGCCAGCGCAATTGTCTTTCGGTCGGCACGGGTCCGAATGGCTTGGGCGGCGCCACCGATGAATTCTCGGCAATAGCGCCGACGGCGGCGAGTGCCGTGATGGCGTACCAGATGATCGCGGAGAGTGCTCTCACGGTGCGGGAGGGTTACACGCCGGGCATTTTCAAATCAAGCGGATGTCGTCGATCTTTGGCGTCGCGGGTGAAGACGGGGCCGACGGTTACGACCACAGACGAGCCATCGGTGGTGGCGCCGGCGCAATCGGGTGACCCGGAGCGCTCACCCGGGCCGGGATGAATCACCGAAGCCGATTTGAGTTTCGGATGCTTACCGTTCAGGCGGGGATAACCAAACGTGACTTTGACTTCCGGAATTTCGCTGCGGGGAATTTTGGCCGTTGAATAAACTTCAACGAACGCGGCATGGCGCGCCCAAAAGGTGAAGTCCGCGCCCTCAAACCGCAGGCTGCCGATTTCATGGATTTGACCGCTCGCATCCTTCACGCGGCAAGTGAACCAGGTATTCGTCTTCCCGTCCGTCACCTCGGTCTGGGCCTTTATAATCTGATAAGTGTAAGTCCCCTGAGTCCACGCGAAGGGCCGGCGCACGCTGGCGAACTCGCCTTCGTAGCCCGCGCTTTCCACGAGACAGTTCGTTCCCGCCACGCGCACGTTGTCCAGACCGACGGGAGTTTTCTTGTCGCTCGACCAGCGCGAGAAGATGGCGCCTTTGCCGGGATGAACCCGCGTCCGGTTCGTGGCGTTGGCCCACCCATTGATATTGGATTGCAGGCCGCCGTAGAAATCGAGTCCGTTGATTTTGGCGATGCCGCAGGGAGCGATGTAGAGATTCACCGTATCCGGCACGTCGCGATCGATCGTGACATCCATTTCGAGCGATTCGAAGTTCGGCGTGGTTTCCTCGAACGTCCACCAGACATCGGCCAAGTGCCAGGGCAACGGTGGCAGCGAACCGGGTTTGGTTTCAGCCGGCCGGGCGGTTATGGCCACGCACATGGCGAGGCCAAGCATCAAGCGAGGAAGGAATTTCATTTCGAAGGGTCTCTCAAGTAACTGGAGGCTTCTCGTGCGCGGGCACTTGAATTTTGCGTTTGGCAGGATCGGGTTGCTGGCGATAGAGCAGCACCACATGACCCACTCGCTGCACCAGGACACTGCTGGAGCGGGCGGCCAGTTCCGGCGCGAGCTGCTTCTTCTCTTCCTTGTGCGCATGAAACTTCAGTTTGACCAGTTCCTGGTTGTCCAACGCCTCATTCAAGCTGGCGAGCAGTGCGTCAGAAAGGCCCGCCTGGCCAACGTGAACCGTGGGTTCGAGGCGCTGGCCGAGTCCGCGCAGGTAGGCAATTTGTTTCGGGCTGAGTTCGCTCATTGATTTGCCGCAGTTTTGATCGGGGGCAACGGCGGCAGCTTCAAATCCGTCGGCGGTTGGCTCGTGGCCGGACGATTGAACTTCTCGCCGAACGTGGTGAACCCTTCCACAAATCCGCCGTGACTCAGGAAGAATTGTCCGTTCTCCACGCCCATGAAGCGATCCAGGCGATCTGCCTTTCCGGTGGAGTCGTGACTGAAACTGGCGGTGGTAATCTCCATCCATTCGCCGGCGTCCGTTTGATACCATTGATTGCCGAAGAGCGCCTTGCGTTGTACGTGGCCGTTCGCGCCGCCAAAGTTTTCACTGAAACTGTGCAAGCCGCGCAACCAACCGCCGTCCTTGGGCGCTTTCCAACTGGAGATCAGCATCCACTCGGATTTGTCCGGTCGGAAATAGTATCCGGAATAAACCGTGTGCGTGTCGTCCACCGGTTTTGCCGTGACGATGAACCGCTGCTTCTCGCCCGTCTTCCATTGAAACTTGAGATGACTGTGGCCGCCCGTGCCTTCATTGCCGAAGTCGCCCGAGTAAACCCCTTCACCCTTGGCCACCAGAGTGACTCGATCCGGCGCTGCGACTTTATTCCGATCCACAGCTTCGTTGCCACTGTCCCACACACTGAAAATGATGCGGCGTTCCGTGGGACTGTTCACCTGCATCCCAAAATAGCCGCGATGCCAGCCACAAGCCATGTAGAAGGTCCAGATGGGATCTTCAACCGCGGTGACTTCGCAATACAGCGCCTGAACCTTGGTGTCGCGCGGCGCGGAATACGACAGGTGAACGGAGGCGGCGTTGCGCCGTTCCTTCAGATTGAAATGGGCATCTTTGGTTGCAGGTCCGTCGAGAATCAGCGCGGCGAGATCGCCGGCAGATTTTCCCGCGGGGTTGAGTGATTCCAAAGTGAAGCGCTGATAGCCCGATGACTTCACGTCGAACTCGCCGAAGCTTACTGTCACAAGGTTCGTGCCCGCGCCGGCTGCGGTTGCTTCGTGAGAGTGACCAGCGACGGTGAGGCGCAGCTTTGACGACTCGCCGACGGGTAATCGCAATGTAACTTTCGCGTCCAGTTTGCCGGTGGCTTTGAACTGGCCAAACCATTCGACCTTCACGCCCGAATTCTGCCAGCGCGTAATGCCGGAACGCTGCGACACGCGCGCGCCATCGGCATCGGGACTCAGGTACGCCGTGTAGGCAGGGATTTGCAGTTCAGCTCGGGCGCTGAGGCACGCGGATGCAATCAAGGCAAACAGCCAGTTTTTTCTCATTGGGTGGAAGTAGTCGGATTCGATGTTGTCGCGGGATCAAATAACTGTGTGCTGAAGTAACGTTCCGCGCGGTCGCAAAGCATCGTCACGACAGAGGCTTGCGGACCGAGTTCACGAGCGACGGAGAGGGCAGCGACGACATTTGCACCGGAACTGGTGCCGACCAGCAATCCGAATTCGCGATGCAATCGCCGGGTCATTGCCATCGCTTCGGCGCTGCGCACTTTGACTTCGCCATCCAGCGGCGCGTCACGAAGCAAGGGCGGGATGAAACCGTCGGCCACGCCTTCGATGAAATGGCAGCACGGACATTCGCCGGCGAGCAGAGCCTGTTCCGCCGGCTCCATGGCAATGATGCGCGCACTGGGCCAGCGACGTTTAATCGCTTTGCCGCAACCGGCCAAGGTGCCGCCCGTGCCGAAGCCCGTTACGAACGCGTGAATCGGCCCGTTCACCTGTTGAAGAATTTCCTGGCCCGTGCCGTGTTCGTGATCTTCGACATTCAGCGGATTCTCAAACTGGCGCGGCAGGAAGTAACGTGAATCCCTGGCCGCCATTTCATGGGAGAGTTCAATTCCAGTTTGATACATCCCGCCGCTGTCGAACAGGATGAGTTCCGCTCCAAGTTGTCGGATTAAATTCCGCCGCTCCTCGCTCGCTGTCGAAGACATCAGGATGGTCACGCGATAGCCCAATGCCGCACCCACCATGGACAGAGCGATGCCGGTGTTTCCGCTCGTGCACTCCAGGATGATCGAATCCGGTCGCAGCCGCCCGTTTTCCAACGCTTCGACCAGGACTGTCTTGGCCAGACGGTCCTTGATGCTTCCGCTCGGATTCAGGAACTCGCATTTGGCGAGCAGCGTGAGGCCCTCCGGTTCGAATCGCAGCGGCACAAGTGGCGTATTGCCGATGAGCGACAACACCGGCGCGTTCGGATCGCGCTTGGCAACAGTTGCAGCGGCTGGAGTCATAAGAGATTTCCGCGGCTTGGTTTGAGGGAGTCCACGCTCGCCCTCACCCTGACCCTCTCCCCCGGGGAGAGGGGACAGCGATGGGAAGTTTTCAGAAATCCGAGAGCACTTCGCGCGAATCCAGTCGCAGGTTCGCGAGAGAGACGGCATAGGATTCTCCCTCTCCCCGGGGAGAGGGCCGGGGTGAGGGCGGACGTTCCAGCCATCTGTGCGCAATCCTTTCGCCCTTCGCACTCCGCTTCGTTGGCAGCTAAAAGATCCATCGAAATACTCTAACGCCAATTCAAAATCACTTTGCCGCACTCACCGCTCTTCATCGCGGCAAAGCCTTGTTCGAAGTCAGTGTAATGCAGCCGATGCGTGATGACCGGCGCGATGTTCAAGCCGCTCTCCAGCATCACGGTCATCTGGTACCAGGTCTCATACATCTCGCGACCGTAAATGCCTTTGATCGTGAGCATGTTGAAAACGACCTTGTTCCAATCAATCGCCATCTGCTCCGAAGGAATGCCCAGTATCGCGATTTTTCCGCCGTGACACATGTTGTCGATCATGTCGCGAAACGCCGCCGGGTTGCCCGACATTTCGAGCCCGACGTCGAAGCCCTCCTTCATGCCAAGCTGCTTTTGCACGTCGCGGAGATTGCCGGTCTTCACGTTCAACGCCACGGTAGCCCCGAGCTTCTTCGCCAGCGCCAGGCGATACTCGTTTACGTCGGTAACGACGACGTGCCGCGCGCCGGCATGTTTCACAATCGCCACGGCCATGATGCCAATCGGCCCGGCCCCGGTGATCAACACGTCCTCGCCGAGCACCGGAAACGAAAGCGCCGTGTGTACAGCATTGCCGAATGGATCGAAAATCGAGGCTACGTCGAGGTCCACGTTCTTCGAGTGATGCCAGACATTGGTCATCGGCAAGGAAAGATATTCAGCGAAGGCGCCGGGACGATTGACGCCCACGCCCTTGGTGTCCGCGCACAGGTGACGACGGCCCGCCATGCAATTACGGCAGCGGCCACACACAACGTGGCCCTCGCCACTGACGATGTCGCCCACGCGAAAGTCGTTTACGTTAGCGCCAATCTTGACGATCTCGCCGACGAACTCGTGTCCCACCACCATCGGCACGGGAATGGTTTTTTGCGCCCAGGCATCCCACTTGTAGATGTGCAGGTCCGTGCCGCAAATGCCCGTGCGGTTGACGTGGATGAGCACGTCGTTGATGCCAATGGTGGGTTCGGGCACGTCCACCAGTTCGAGTCCGGGTTCAGATTTCGTTTTCGCTAAAGCTTTCATTCAGGAAGCGCAAGATGGGCAACCGTCAGGGGGTGCTCAAGCGATAAAAGCGCATCAGCACGTTGGTGGTTGTCTCATCGGTGAAAATGAACAGGCCGTTTTCATCCGCAGTATTGGTTTGCAGGGGCGACCAGAGTATGGGTGAGTTCAAATTCGACGCAGTGAGCAGAACGTACGTTTGCGCCACGCCGCCCGTGCCGCTGAGAGTAAACCAGCCGTTGGGCAGCATGAGACTGCTGTTGATCCTGGGCGCGACAAACGGCGTGAACACCAACAAGAGATTGTTGCCCGAAACCTGCACCGTGAACGCGCCACCAGAGAGATTCACGCCCAGGCCACTGGCGTCCACCGCAAACTTTGCCGGATCAAAATTCTGCACGCCGCCGGTGGTGGTGGCGATGATCCAACTGTAGCTCGTCGCACTGTTGAATCCGGGCAACGGCCCGGGGGGCGAGACGAGTTGCAGGACAAATTTGTTCCCGGCATTGGCGGCGATGTTGAGCGTGCCATTGATGTTCAACGTGTCCCAGTTGCCCGGCGTGGTGGCGTGATTGGCTTCCCAAAGATAAGTGCCGCCACCGGCCCAGGTTTCAGCTCCGGTCACCAGCGTGCCCACACTTTCGCCGGGCGAGATGGTGGAAAGATTGTTGACGCTTACGCCGCCGAGCACCGTGCCGCGCCCTTTGAGTGTCTGGCCCGCAGAAAGACCAATGCTGGCGCCAGTTTTCGCCGTCACGTCCAGGATGCCGCCGAGCGAAACGACAAGGTTCGAACTCCCGGGCAAACCGCCATTGCCGCTGAGTGCCAGCGTGCCCGAAGTGATAAGCGTGTCGCCGGTGTAAGCCTGGTTCGCGGTGAGGGTCAACTTGCCGGAGCCGGACTTGGTCAGTCCGCCCGGGTTGGGCGATTCCTCGGTGTTGCCCGAAGCCGGCGGCGCGCCGTTGGGCGAACCACTGATGATGCCACTGAAAGTTTGCGCGGAAGTCATGGCCAGAGTCAGCGTGCCGTAACCGAGAGAGACGTTGCCGCTGCCGGTGAGACTGGCGAGCGCTTGATTGTTGTTGCTTAAATCGAGAACGGCACCCGCGCTGATTGAAACGGACATGGCCTGGGGCAAACGATTGTCGCCGCCACGCAACGCCAGCGTGCCGGCACTCACGGTGGTGGGCCCGAAGAACGTCGATGCCTCGGTGAGTGCAAGGGTGCCCGCCCCTGACTTTGTCAGGGACTGATTGCCAGAGTTCCCGATGGGTATGGCGATGATGGCGTCCGTGGCCAGCGGGCCATTCGCCACGTTGAACGTGGTGCCACCATACAGGGTGATTGAACCGCCGCCGGTAATCGTAGTCGGGAGACTGGACGAATTGATCGTCACGGTACCGCCCTGGATACGAAGATCATTTGCCGCGATGAACACTTCCGCGCCGCGGAGTGACAAATTACCGCCGTTCAAATATTGCTCGGCGTTGAGATACCATCTGGCACCTTCGTTCAGCGTGATCATCGGTTGATAGAACGACGCACCGAGACCGCCGAGGGAGTGCGTGGTGGTTTCCAGCGTGGCGTTGGAATACACGGTGATGGCGCGGGGACTGACGTTGGCGAAGAAACTTCGCGCCCACTGCCCGCCGAGGGCGTTGAATGTGCCATTGCTCACGGCCAGTCCACCTGTGAACGATTGCAGACCCGCAGTCATCGTGAGCGTTCCTGCGCCCCTTTTGATCAAGCCACCGCTCCCCGCGAAAGTGCCAGCCAGCGTCGCGCTGCCGTCGTTGACAAGAGTCAACGCGTTGCCTCCACTGGTAATGTTGCTGCGGACCGTCAGTGCGGCGAACTCGGATACGGTCCAGGTTTGCAGCGCGTTGAGCGTGACCGGCGCGGCGAGTGTCAGCGCCGTGAAACTGTTGCTGACTTGAATGCCATTGGCGCCGACGGTCAGCGCATTGCCCGCGGCAGATGAGATACCCAACGCGCGCAGTTTTCCCGTGATCAACGCACCCGACACGCTGAACGGTTGGCCCAGGTCGGTATCCAGGTTCTGTGCGGATGATTCATCAAAGGTCGCGACGTTGAGAGCGGTTGGAACAAGGCCAACGGACCAGTTGCCTGCGTTGGCCCAGGAATTGTCGGTATTTCCGGTCCAGGTATAAGTGCCGGGTTGCGGTGCTGGCGGTGGGCCATCGATGCCGCCGCCGGACATACCGTTGGTGAGAATCGCGCCGATCTCTGCTCGCGTCAGCGCGCGATTCCAAATGCCGACCTCATCCATCCCACCGCGGAACGAGCGACTGGAACTGGTGCTGTCGTTGGCGAGGCGGATCGGACTGTCGAACGTGGATAAATTATGCGAGACATTGTTCGTTGCGGAAAGCAAGACACCATTGGTCGTGCCCAGATAGAGAATGGCGCGGTTCGTTTCGACGGTTAGCGCGGCCAACACCCATTGATCCGAGGGCAGCGTGAGACCCGAATTAAAGTTATAGGTGTTGGCCGCATCGTTCCAGTGGTAGCCCAGTCGGTTGAGCGTGCTGACGTTCAAGCCGGAGACACTACCCCCACGATGGAAAATGATGCCGGCCCAATCGTTCAGGTTGGCAACTCCGTCACGACGCACCCAGGCGAGCAGCGTAATGGTGTCCGTCGTCAAACTGAGCGCCGGAACTTCGACGTATTGGTTCGCCCCGTTGAACGCCAGTCCCTCGGCAACCTGGCCAGCAGTTGGCGTCGGAGCATTGTTGAGTGTGCCATCGTTGAACGGCGGGCCGGCGCGGTCGTAGGTGATGTTTCCCAGCGTGTCACGCGCATCGAGCGTGAGTTGCAGTTTCAAGCCGCCATGGATGGAGTCGGGCGCGGTGATGAAACTCCACACGCTCCCGGCTGCCACATTTGTGCCGCCGAGGATTTCGTCAACGCGCCAATAGTATGTGGTATCGGGCAGCAAAATGCCGGGTGAGAAATTCGCCACGGTACGACGCGCCACGTATTCGGGCGAATTGGTAGTTGCCGCAGCCACGGCGGCGAAGTTGGTGCCGAAAAAGACGTCGTGTTGATACGTTGCTCGGCCCGCGACCCAGGTGAGCTGCCGGGACAAGGCGACGTCGCGTTCGCCGTCGGACGGACTCGGACCGCTCGCAGCGATGTGACCAATCGCGTAGAGCGCTTGAATTTCTGCGAGACTCAGCGCCTTGGTGTAGAGACGGAACTCATCAAATGCCACCTGGCCACCCGCGCCTTCACCGAGTAAGAGCGGCTGGCGACCCTGAAAAATGAAGCGCCCGGCGTCGAGAGCGGCGGAGGCACGTTGCACACCGTCCACAAAGAGCCGCGCCTGATTGACGGTGCGATCAAATTGCAGCGCCACGTGATACCAGCGTGACGCGGCCAGCGCGGTGGACCACGTGAGCGTCTTGGTGTTGCTCAGGCCGTTGAACTCCCGGACCGTCGCCGTCAATCCGCTGCCGCTCATGGTGAGGCTGAAGCCAACGTGGTTTTCCGTGTGCCATTCCTTCTTCAACAAACTGCGGCTCGTGGAGACGTCGTCTGCTTTGAACCAGAATGCGACCGTGTAGCTTTCGTCCATCGGATCGAAGAAGTTCCCGCGCGACATCGTTTCGGCATCGAACGGCCAGTAGTTGTAATCGCTGTTGACGGGCGCGTCAGCCGGCATCAGCGGGCTGTTGTCGCAAATCACACCGCCGCTGTCCACGCGCAGCGCCTGCCCGCTAACGCCGGGCTCAGTGCTGGTGGCAAAATCCGTCGCGCCCTGAAGTTTGCCCGGGTGACCGTTGCCGGTGGAATCCGTGGCCAGTTTACCGTCCGTTTCCTCAAACGAGTACGACACCGCGAGGTTGCGATTGATTACCTCCACGTGGACAATGTCGCGCGTTTTCAGTCCCGTGCTGTCCTGAACGGTGTAGGCAAAGATATCCTTGCCGACGTAATTCGGCGCCGGCGTGTAACGCAGCGTGCCATTGTTCACCCAGGAAACCACACCGCCTTTCAGCGTGTTGGTGCTGAAAACAATTACGGTTAATGCATCACCGTTGCCGTCCCAATCGTTGGTCAGCACGTTGATGTTCACGAAGGAATTCGTCAGGACGCTTGCGCAGTCCACGTGAGTGTAGGGCGGCAACCGATCGGGATACGTGCCGGGAAAGGACGTGATGTCTCCTTCGGTGATGGATTCGTCGCGTTTGCGCAGCAGGCGGTCAATGCAGAACGGACCGTGGTTCGGGCGATTACCGCCCATGGTATCACGGCCATAAACGAGATGGCCGACATCCCAGTTGTGGCCGGCTTCGTGATAAAGGGCTTCAACATTTGCGGACGACTCGTCCTTGCCAATCACGTTGCCCCAGGCGTAGCCGCCCGTGCCGAACAAACCCTGTTCGGTGGCGAACGAGTGAACCTGTGCCCACGGCAGATTCGTGAGCGGCACGCTTTTCCACTCGGCCGTAATCAGGTTCAACTGATGCCCGCCGCTGGTCGGCACATAAAAGATGTCCTGCCGGATGACGAAGACGCTTTCGCGAATGGAGACCAGCGCATCGCGCGCCATGAGCAGGTCGTAGATGTTGACCTCGTGTTCGACGTCAACAAACGCGGCGTCGGGATTCGAGCCAAACGAATTCACGAAGCGGTAGTGCGTGAGGTCAATGCCGAGGTCCATCACCTTCATTCCACCGGACGGCGGCATGTAGGTGGAACGCGGCAACTGCGCAAGCGCTGCGACATTGCTTTCGGACAATGCACCCGGGTCAGCGCCTGGTGGTTCAATTGAATCCATGATGTCCCTGAGTGCGTGGCCGGACTCCTCTGAGGGTTCGGCGGCCACCGCGCCTAAGTTTGGAGGAGACCCGAAAGTGCCCGGCGGCAACTGGCTCGAGACGTTTACGTTGTTGATTTGCCAGGTGTAACTCTTGCCCTGTTCATAGTCGAACCCGTCCGCCTGCAACAGCCCGCCCGGTTTAATTGTGGCGCAAACAATCGTGTTCGAAGCGCCAACGACCGTGCCGCGATACGTGCGGACCTGCGGCGGTGTGTTGGTTTGATAACCCGTGCCGGCGCTCCAGGTGAGATAAAACAAATTCGTCGCGCGCACGGACCGTTTGTAAAGCGCGAGGGAGCGCGGCTGGCCCTGGATGGTGATGTTTGTGAGCACCAGGTTGGCCGGCAAAGTCTGCGCAATTGCTGTCGCTGCGCCGGTTAACAGGGCGACAGTCGCCAGCGCTGCAAGGTAGGGAGGGCGTTGCATCATTGCTTGGGTTGTGGTGAGAAGAGGTTTCGATTTCGTAGGTCTGGTAAGTCTTGCCAAATTCATCAGCCGGTCCAATCCCATGTTTTGGGGGGCTTTTGGTTCAACAAGTGGACTGGAAAGAAAATGCGGCAAGGTGGAAAGCAAAAACGGCCAGGACTTTCGCCCTGGCCGTTCGCGTGATTTGCGCTAACGCGCGCGTCCCCACCTCATGGCGTCGCTCGGAAGAATCTGGCAGGCTCCGTCGGCAGGAACGGATAGGCCGGAGGCACTGCGCCGGGTACCGGAGTCCAAATCGCGTCCGGGCCGACGGAAGGCGAACTCAGGAGCGTGCCAAAGGGCCACGTAACTGAGTTGCCGATTCCGGCGGTGCCGAAGTTGAACCGCAGCTTGAGCGCCGCGTTGTCCACCAGTGCGTCGCTGGCGACGATGGACGCGATCTCCGTCTGGGTCAGGATGCGATTGTAGATGCGGAAGTCGTCCATCTGACCATCGTAACGCTTCCAATAACCATCATGGGAACGTCCCAATTCGATCGGCTGCGTCGCCGGCCAACTCCAGGCAGCGGTGTTCGGCTGAGCGCCCTGAGAAACACCGTCCACGAAGATCTCGATGCTGCCGGAGGCAGACTGATCGTAGGTGACGGCGACGTGATGCCAGAGACTATCCGGCAAGTAGCCCGCGGCGAAGCTATTCGCACCGCCGGAGCACTGCACAAAGATGTTGCCCGCATCATTGAGGACGATGACGGTGCCCGCCGTGGTGCGGCGGTCAACCAACATTGCGCCTTCGTTGCCCGGTCCGGGAATCGGAGCGTCGGCCTTCATCCAGAATGTGAACGTGCCGCTCGTGGAATTGAAGTCAGCATCCGCCGGCACCGTGATCTGGCTGCGGTTTGCCGTGGAGAATACCTCCACGCCATTGCGCGTGGTAATGCCGTCCGTGCTCGATTCCAGCCAGGTGGCCTGATAATTCGCACCATTGTGCGGCGTGCCGACCGGCTTGGAATCCTCAATGAATCCGCCGGGAACGATGTCCACCTCGAAGGGCGCACCCGTGCCGACCAGGAACATTGTGGTGATTTCACTCTGGCTAAGCGCACGGAAGTGCACGGTGGATTCGTCCATCTGCCCAATGTAGTTACGGCTTAAACGTTCCTGTTGTCCGCCGCCGAAACCGGGCGCCAGATTGAGCGTGTGCGGCGAATGCGCTGCATCGCGGCTCGCTTGCTTCAAAATGCCGTTCTCGGACATGTACATCGTCACGTTGGTCGGCGTCAGCACCATCGCGCAGAAGGTCCAGACATTTTCCGGCACGATCAATCCAGAAGCCCAACTCCATTGCGAGCCATCCCAGTGATAGCGAAGTTCGCCCGGCGTGGGTTGAGAGGACGCCTCGTTCAGGTGGAAACCGCCCGATTGTGATGAGCCCAACCATGTGAGCCAGCTCAAATCGTCGGTGCTGAAGTCCGCCTCCCGCTTGATCCAGCAAGTCATCGTCACGTTGTTCAACGTGATACCAAACGGTGCCGTAGTCGCGAGACCGTTCTGCATCGTGACGGAGGTGTTGGTGCTTTCCAGGCCGGGATAAGTCGGGGGCTGTGGACCAGGTTGACCCTTCGAGATGGCGGGGCTGCCGACAGTGTTTCCAGCGTCGCGGTAACTGCCCGTCCAGGCGGTACCAAGAGTTCCCGAGTTGGTCGCCGGCGAGAGATTCACAGCGTCGTTGAGGCGGAGGTACTCAACGGCTTCGTCCGCAGCAATCAAGCCCGCGTATGGCATGACTCGCGATGCGTTCGTTCCATTTTCATAGTGAGCCAGAATCTGGGCGTCCGAGAGGGCGGTGTCGTAGAGCGCCACTTCATCCGCCGTGCCGTTCCAGACGAACGCACCATCATTCCGCGCACCGACCGAGAAGGCATTGTCGGGGTTCGGCACGTAGGCGGCAGCGACCTCATTCGTCGCCATGGGAACGCCATTTACATATACCTTCCCAAAACTGCCATCCCACGTTGCGACCACATGATACCATTCACCCACGACGGGGGCCGGACCTCCGGTAATGCTGATCGCGGTAGCCGTGCCGTTTTGATCGTAGGTGCGGAAGTTCCAACCCGTGTCGCTTTGGTAAATCAGCCAGCCCGAGCGCGGGTCGGCAATGTGCACGGACGACAACGGACAGGTTAATGTTCCAGGAGCATTGACCGCGTTGGGTTTAAGCCAGGCTTCAATTGTGAACGCTGCCGGATTCAGCTCCGCAGAATAGGGAACACTCACCCGTCCACCCGAAAAGCTGACGGCCGTCGAGCTGTCGCCCGCCAACGCGCCGGGTTGCAAGCGAGTAGCAGCGCCGATGTAAAGTCCGGTGCCCGACGCGCCCAGGCTGCCGGAGTTAGCCGCCGTTTCCTGCAACACCGGGCCTGTTTCGCTGTAGCGCAGCCAGAAGTCGGGTTTGGTGCCCGCCACCACCGCCTCGTAAGCACTCGTCGGCACCTTGACGGTGAGTGTGGCGGACGCAGAGGCCAATGGTCCGACGGGATTGTTCACCTCAACGGTGTACGTCGCGGCAGAACTGCTCGTAACGCTCGGGATGGTGAAAGTCGCACTCGTTGCACCCGGGATCGCGACGTTGTTGGATTTCCATTGATACGTGAGCTGTCCGCCGGTCGCTACAACGGTGAACGCCGCGGGATAACCCTGATAGAGGCTTTGTGAGAGCGGGGCTTGCGTGATTACGGGCGCGGTAACGTTTTGGATTGTTACCACGGCAACGGCGCTGGTCACCGAACCAAAACTGTTCGTGACAACAACATCGTAGTCGCCCGTGTCACCCACTACTGCGCTGGTGTTGGTGTAAGAGGCGAAGGTTGCACCGGGAATGTTGTTACCACCCTTCCGCCATTGATAGGCTAACGTGGGCGAGCCAGATGCAGTGGAGTTCAAAATGAAAGAGCTGCCGGGGAATAGTATTCCGGGCGGTGTCTGTGGATTGCTCTCGATCAAGGGGGGATTGTTTCCGCCCGCCGTGTAACTGATGAGAATGCCCGCGAGAGTCGAGCGGATTTGAGAGTTCGTCTTGCTCAAGCCGCGAATGGTAACGGAGTCATTGCCATTCAAGGTGGCGAAGACCGTGCTGACCGTGCTCGTGCCCGCCAGGCCGCTCGCAAAGCTCGGCGCGTAGTTGTTAAGGTATTCAACCGTGTTGGTCTCTGTTTTAGAGAACACGGTGACAGGCATGAATTCCGATCCACCATCCGTCGAAGCAATCGTCGTAATGGTGAAACTGGACGCAAACGCACGCAGGCCGCGAAGCGTTACCGTGTATCCCCCTGCGGGGTCATCCAGGTAGCCGTAAATAACCTGGTCATCCCCAAACGTCGGGATGTCTGCCGTGAGACTCCACGTGTTTTGGCACGCCCAGGCCACGTTGAGATCTCCGCCGCCGGGCACGGCGAAGGTTCCATTCGTGCCAACGCCCGCGCCCGGTCCGGAGTTGAAGACCGTGGGTGCGTTGTACCAGTTGGCCAGCGGGATGCCGAAAGCACCGGCGGCATCGTTGAGCGGGGCATAAGGCGTCCCGCCCCAGTTATCCTGGAAGTTGATGCCGATCTCGGCGCCGTGACTCGCGGCACCAAGCATCATGGCGGCAGCGGGAACTGCCAGCAGAGCTTTTCGTGCCCCGGGGAATAGGAGGTTTCTTTTCATTTTGGGTTTTGGTTTTGAGTGCAAAGCCGATGGAAATTCTGATCAACTCCTCTCGGGCTTGAATCGCCTTTCGGAAAGCAGCTGGCAGGTTTGACACTACGGCCAAAGGCTTCCGCCGCCTTCACCGTTGCCACGAAATAACCGCCGAGTTGGCTTTTTTTGTGTGAACCGCGTTGCACTCGTTGTTACTGCCAAACCACGCGCAAGTGTTTTCGCGGGATTGGCGATGTGCCACTCTAGCGTTCACTCTAGGGAGCGCTATCCCACAAAAGGGGGGAAACCCGGGCGAACGAAGCGAGGAGAATTCTTAGGCGCGTCAGGTCGCGTAACCGAAGGCGCGACAATAAGGAGCCAGTTTTTCCTGAAGCGGCTCCAGCGCGGACGCGTAGCGTTCCCACCGGCCCACGGCCCGCTGGTAAACGGGCTGCGTTACATCGTGGTACGTCGGAGCATTAAGCACCTTGTGCCGTGCCGTTTCGTGATAACGCGCCTGATCGGGATGCCATTTTAATCCCAGGAATTCGGTGACACGCCTGCCCTCCACGTCAAGGTTCGCGACCACGTCCTCATAACGCGTTTCCAGCCAGTCAAATCCTCCGAGTTCTCGCATCCGCAGCCACACGTCCATCAAATCGGCATAATGCCTGGCGGTGCGTTCCAAACTAAGAAAGTTCACGTTGGTTAAGTTGAGCATGAGATTTTGAAAGAAACAGCTGATGATCACGTCGCGCGGGTCACGCAATGCGATGATGACTTTCAGCTCGGGAAACACGCGCAACCAGACGGGGAGCGACACCGTGGGCGAAGGATTCTTGTCCAACAGCACGCGGGCTGCGGGTTCACCGGAAACTTCGCGCCAAAGACTTTTCACATACCGCCGGCGCAGGTCGGCCCGTTGCGCGGCCGCAAGTGCGTCGAGTTTGCGCAACGGCATGGCCTGGCCTTGCGGCGGAGCAATGCGGTTGCAAATCTCCTGAATGAAAGCTCCCGGTTCGTCGAACCCCAATGCCTCCGGGTGCGCATCGATAATCTGTTCCAACAAGGTGGTGCCGCTGCGAGGGTGGCCCCCCAAAAAGGCAAACTGAAAACGCTCCTGGGTGGCTGGCCCTTCCGCGCGCCATCGACGAATCGTTTCCGGCGTCAGCTCCGCCAGCAACTCGCAACGGCGCCGATTCCCTTCATCGTATCCACGCTCGAGCAAAGAGGTGTCAGTGATGGTCCGCACCTGCGCCTTGGCTTCACACAGCCAGCGCAGGGCCTCTTCATACTGGCCGAGTTGGTCCAGCACGGCTCCCAGCAAATGCCGGCTGGCATACTTCACATAGGGATACTGCGGTCCCCGCTTGATCAGATCACGCAACTCGGTTTCTGCTTCGACATCCTTTTTCTTTCGATGCAACAAAAAGGCGCGGAAATAGCGGACCTGATCATCCTGAGGATGCTTCGCGCGACAGGCCTCAACACATTCCCAGGCGTCGTCGAGCCGACGCTCTTTCTCGAACCAGACCGCGAGATTGATACGTGCATCCACGAGATTAGGGTCGGCCGCGACAGCGCGTTCAAAACAAGCCCGGGCGGCGTCCGGATGCCGGAGGGCGAGGTACTGATGGCCAATCATCCCAAGCAAGGCCGCGTTATCAGAAGCGAGTTCCCGTGCGCGCTGATACGCCCGATTCGCCTCCTCAAAATCGAGTTCTCCCAGAGCGGCATTCCCCAACTCGAACCACAACTGAGCGATCGCCGGGTAGCGCGATGCCAGTTCGCGATAATGGCTTAACGCCGGGGCAAATTGTCCGCTCAGAAGTTGTGCCTGGGCCTTTTGCCATCGCGTGAGGTCGCGCGGCGCGGGTGGCAGCAGACTCGGCACAGCCTTTTTTCGTTCAAGCATTCGCCGGAACGAATACGCGTCCGGACGGACTGGAATCAAGCCTTAGACGAATGCGGTCGGTCAAACCGTTGCTGACGCGTCGCCCCCAAACCGGTAGCCTGCAACCAGAGTTATGAAATCCGTTCCTGGCATTGGCACGACCGGAGAGACGACGTTTGTAGTCGAGCAAAAGCATTGTATCGAGTTCGCTTCAGACGGAATGCCTGCCGTGCTGAGCACGCCCCATCTCATCGGCATTCTGGAACGCACCGCGCGTCTGGCCATCGTTCCGTTCCTTGAAGCGGACGAACGCAGCGTAGGTGTGGAGCTTGACTTGAAACATCTCGCGCCTTCGCCATTAGGCGCGACGGTCACTGCCACCGCGCGGGTGATCGGTCATACCGGTCGTCTGGTGGATTTTCAGATTGAGGCGCGGGACGAACACGAACTGATCGTGCGCGGTGTTCACCGGCGGGCCGTTGTAAGCATCGCCAGCTTTGTGAAGAGACTTCAGGCCAAGGGCGGTGGCCCGGGAACAGAACGGTCGTAAACCGTTGCGCCGGGAACCGGAAAAATCTTCTTCGCCAGAGCTTTCAAATTCTGTTCGTCAACGAAAACGAGGAAATTGCCCGGGAGCTTGACCCGATCCGCCACACGCCCGGTAAGTTCCTGGTTCGCGCTGGAACGACGAAATGAAAGCGTGGCGACTTTTATTCGAAGAGCGATGACATAGCAGGGAGTTTTTGGGAAATAGCGGACCTGCTTTTTCGCCACGGCCACCGAGACAATTTCGGGTTCCCCGCTCACGATTTTCCGCAACTCAGCGAGCTGTTCCGGCTTGAGTTCGTGCGGCAGGAATTGATCCGCCGCCGTGATATTAGCACGCTCGTGTTGTGCCTTGTTGGCTTCCTCCTGAAAGGCGTCCACACGGTTCTCGAGCGGACGCAGTTTTTCCCGCTGACCGGTGCGCTGGTAATATCCGTAAAGCAGGCCGCACCCGTCCCGGGTGCAAGTCGGATCGGCCGCCATCGCCGTCTCAATGAATTCGACGCCGCGGGGATCATCCTGCTCCAACAGGTGCTGACCGCGAACAAAATTCGCGCCAACGTGCTGAGGATCGAGTCGGAGTAACTGGTCAATCAAGGGGAACGCGGCATCCTCATCGCGCAGTTCCATCAACTTGACAGCCCGGGTCCAGAGTTCCTCCGCGTTGGCCGGCTTCTCCAGGGCGGTGAGTTCCTCGGCCAGTTTGCGGTCGCGTTCGTGAAGCGCGGCCCATTGTTCCGCCACGGCCCGGCTCCATTCCTCGCTCAGCTGTTGCATGCCGACGTCAGCCTGCGACCCCAGAAAGAACTCCGCCGCCGTTTGCGACGGTCGTGGCGGTGCCTCCGGGAATTCTCCCCGTTCAACGCCGGCGGGCACGCGATTCATGGCGCGCAAGCGATCTTTCAAGCAGGGATGCGTGTCGCCATTGTTGGTCTCGATGAGAAAAGCCTGCTTCAACCAACGGGCTGAGTCGTCACGGGTCGGGCCGGATTTCAGCGCGTTTGCCTGCATCAACATCACGGCGGCCGGTGGTTCCTTGCTGCTTCTGGTCTGGGTGCGAATGTGCGGCCAGAATTTTTCGTTCAGCAACGAGCCGTCGATGGGCAATCGCATCAAGCGTTCGCGGCGGCATCGGCGCCGGCCAAACGGACGGAACAGGCGTCGGCTTCGTATTCGTTGGCGCGGGCCAGCACGAAGGCATGGCCATTGAAATACGGCCAGAAGCGCTTGATGAAACCCGTGAGAAAAAATCCGCCGCTCGAACCCTGCCGGGCCATCTGTTCGAAGATGCGTTCCCAGCTCCGGCGCACTCGATAGAGCCAGTTCCCAAAACGGCCATGGCCTCGCGACGAGTGTGCGAACTCGTGAGCCAGCACCGCTTTGAACTCGTCCGGGCCAAGACTCTGCATGAGGGGCAGCCCCAGCAGGAGGTAGTTGCGGTGCCAGCCAAAAACACCCAGGCGCGGCGTCTGGACCACCGCGGCATTGTGATCATTGATTAAAAGGACCTCGTGGAAAGGTTTGCATTGAAGCGCCGCGCGCAATTCGTCGAGCATCGCAAAGAGTTTCGGGGACTGGGCGCGTGCGATCGCCAGGCCCTTCGGCCGCTCCAGTCGCACCCAAAGCCCGCGCAACACGGCCCAGAAGATACCGCCAAAGAGAATCAGTCCCGCAAACCCGAGCTTGATGGTTAAAGCGTTCGGCGCATAGATAATCAACGCGATGATGCCCAGACAAAAAGCCAGCGAGCCAAAGAGAATCAAGGTGAGATAGCCGTAAGCCAGAACGACCAGTCCCGCCACGCGAGCCACGAAAAGTTTCGGGTTTTGCCGGGAAACCTCCTCCAGCCGGCGAATCAGAGCGTCAAACTCGTCCCGCGTCACGGGTGGAGTTTGTTAAGGTTGCCGCGGGAATCAATTCCATTTTCGCGCGCGGAGGAGACTGGATTTCAGCCGAGCCATTCGCAATAGTGCTCCGGTGGCAGGGCTGAATCCAGAGAGCAGGAATCTCCTGAAGCAAACTTCGCGTTCGTTTTATCTGACGCTGCGGGCTTTGCCGGGTGCGGTGCGATCCCAAATCGGCCTCGCCTACTTGCTCGCGCGCACGACCGACACGATTGCGGATACGGAGATCGTTCCCATGGAGCAACGGTTGCGCGCCTTGCAACAGTTGCGCGAGAGAATTCGGGGGGCAGATGAAGCGCCTCTCGATTTTACCACTCTGGCCGATCGTCAGGGTGATCCCGCCGAGCGCGAGCTATTAAAACAGTGTGATCGCAGCCTGGCCGGGTTGCGCGGGCTGGCGCCGGACGATTTGCAACGCTTGCGGGACGTATTGCGGACGATCATCAGTGGGCAGGAATTGGATCTGCAGCGGTTCGCGGGCGCTTCACGTGACAACATCATCGCTTTGCCGACCGAAGGTGAGTTGGATGACTACACCTACCGCGTGGCGGGGTGTGTCGGCGAATTCTGGACGAAGATGTGTCGCACTCACTTATTTCCCGATGCCACGCTGGATGAGGCACGGTTGCTAAAGGATGGCGTTCGGTTCGGGAAAGGATTGCAACTGGTAAATATCCTTCGCGATTTGCCGGCGGATTTGCGAAAAGGCCGTTGCTATGTGCCAATGGATGAATTGGCCCGGAACGGCCTGAGCCCGGCAGATTTATTACAAGAGGCCAACCAGGCCCGGTTTGCGCCGCTTTATCGACGGTACCTCAACCGGGCGGAGGCGCATCTGGTCGCCGGTTGGAATTACACCAATACCGTGCCGTACGGGCAGGTGCGCGTGCGCCTGGCCTGCGCCTGGCCGATTCTTATTGGAATGGAAACCATTCGTCGGTTGCGATCGGGAAATATTCTCGATGCCTCCCAACGCATAAAGGTCAGCCGTGCCGAGGTGCGCCGTATTATCGTGCAAACGCTTGTGCGTTATCCGTTCGGTTCGGTCTGGCGCAGACTGGGGCCAATGGCTGCTTGATTTCACCGGGAAAGCTGTTGCGCGTCGCGCGGATTTGACGTAGAAGAATCCTATGCAGACCTCGAAGTATTTACTCGCTGCGGGCGTATTGGCCGCAGTGATTCTGCCGTTGCAAGTGCAAGGCGGACCGGACACTGAAGAACAGGCGAAATTGCGCGAGGCGCTCCGTCGCGCCCTGGAGCAACCCAACGCCGCCCAAGCTCAACCGGTAACTGCGGCCAAACCTGAGGCCGCACCGAAACCGGCCGAGCCGACCCCGGTGACGCCACCGCCCGAGCCCGCGCAGCCCGCGCCCGTTGCGCCGCCACCGGCGACACCAACTCCCGCGGCGCAAACACCAGCAGAAACCTTCGAGCCAGTGCCAAATCCGGATAATGCCGAGAGCCTCGCTCGGGCGCGTGAGGCGCTGCGGCAGAAGCTTCAGGAAATGCAAGCGACGCCCCAGCCCGCGCCGGTTGCCGCTGTGGCCCCGGCCCCCGCGCCGAAACCCGGTGCCGCTCCCGCGCCCGCGGCCAAACCGGCAGCAACACCAGTGGCGACATCGACTTACAAGCCGATTGAAGTGCCGGCTTCTCCGTTCTCTCCGGCCAAGCAAGCCAAGCTGGCTGAATTGCTCGCACGTTATCGCGCGGACGCCATTACCTCACAGGAATATCACACGCAACGGGCAGCGATAATCGCCGAGCCATAGGCGAAACATAGCCAAAGTTTCCCCGAGGGCCGCTGGTTCACCAAAATCAGCGGCCTTTTTATTTCTCCTGGGACTTGAGCTTCTTCTCGAACTTCTCGACTTTCGGGCGAATTATCGCACGACAGTAGCCCTGGTTGGGGTTATTGCGATAAAAGTCCTGATGGTAATCCTCGCCCTTGTAGAACTTCGTCAGCGGCACGATCTCGGTCACGACAGGTTGAAGAAAGTTCTGCTGCGCCTCGGCCTTTGACTTTTCAGCCGCCAGCTTTTGAGCCGGGCTGTGATAAAGAATGATGGAACGGTATTGGGTGCCGGTATCCGGGCCCTGGCGATTCAGGGTCGTGGGATCGTGCGCCTCCCAAAAGGTTTCCAGAATTTTCTCGTAAGAGATTTTTTTGGGGTCGAATTCAATCTGGATCACCTCGGCATGCCCCGTAGTTCCCTCGCACACCTCTTTGTAAGTCGGATTCTCCGTCTTGCCACCCGCGTAGCCACTGGTCACCGATTTTACACCGGGCAGCATCTGGAAAATGGCTTCGGTGCACCAAAAGCAGCCGCCGCCCACAGTGGCCAGTTCGGTGGTGTTTGTCGTGTTCATCGTCATTGAGTTGGTGGAATCAACTGCGTGCACAGAAAGCCCAGTCAGGCACAAGAACAGCGTTATCGCGCGTTTCATATCAAACTATGTCGAGCATTCCCGCTTGAGCCCACCATTTACTCTCCAGCAGATTCCGAACGATCCGCGTTCCGGTCGGCCGACCCATCAGCGCAGTTTGCCAAATCTTCCGGACGAAGCGGGCTGGAGACGGTGTGCGCTTCGGAAAACCACTTGCCCAGGTCGATCAGTTTGCAGCGATGCGAGCAGAAGGGACCGTACTTCCCGGCGAACCAAGTACCTGATTTGCGGCACGTCGGACACTTAACCTCGAGGGGCGTGCTCATTGCAGAGGAAATTCACCTCAACGCCTGACTTCGGCGCCGACCGCTTTAAGGTCCTTGGCAATGTTGACTGCAGAGGTCCGCTTGAGACTGCCCACCTGCATGATGGCCTGGACATCGGCTATGATGGCGTCAAATTGCGCTGCGGGCAGCGGCTTGCTGTTCAAAACTGCGTCGATGTTCCGCGCCAGGCGACCTTGCTGGTCTTCAGTGAGTGAAACCTCCGATAAACCGATGGTCAATGAATCCACGAATTTCGTTACGGTGGGCAGGGACGGTTTGCCCGAGCGCGCCGCCACGGCGAGATCCTTGATGAATTGTTGCTTTTGTTCCGCCGTCGCCGGAGAACCCGTCTTAAAGTTGACCAGGTCAGCCTTGAGTTTGGCAATGCTCTGTGTCGGTGAAACCCCGGTCGCTGCGGGCGCAGCCGGTTTGCCCTGGGCGGGCGGGCTGCCGGGTGGCGGTGTGGATGGCGGTGGAACTCCCTGGCGAACGTTGTTCTGATTTACCGTTTCCTTCGCTCGATTCTTGATCATCACCGCCGACCCCTGCCCCAACGCGTGAACCGCCAGAAAACCGCCGATAAACGCAAACGCAGCGCAAGTCTTCATGGTTCGCGGGCCCAACATTGGTCAGGGTGTTGTCGTGACGGTTGTGGCTCGCTCGGTGGAAGCAATGCCTTTTCGAGCCAGCAACCCAATGTAATCAACCAGGATTCGCTGGGTTTCCTCCAACGTGGCGTCCACTGCCGGAGGCGCGTCTTCCTCGACATCCTCCAGCTGACCGCCCGCGATATCGGCTGCCGGAGCGTTGGTTTTGGCAACTGGCGGCGGCAATCCGGGCAATTCCGCTTGCTTGAGCGTTAACTCGTAAACCGTAGGCTCGACGGTCTTCCGCGCGAGACGCTCCTTGTCACGGGCGCGTTGGCGCGCATCTTCTTCTTCCCATTCTTTGATGCGCTCTTTCTCGTTCAGAGAGATTGAATTCTCCGCCTGAAGCTTGCGGAATTGCTCAATGTCCTCGCGGATATAGGCGAAATCCTGGTTCGTTGATACGCGATCGCTCGAGCGGCTCAATAATTCCGGCAGGAAGGGCGCGACACGGTCAAGCTTTTCATACTTGCTGGGTCGGATTTCGTCCCAGCGGAGTGCATTTTCCAAGGCACTCTCGCCAATATCCTTCATGACGTTGAACTTGGAAGGCAGGACGATGTCTGACATCACACCTTTCAATTGAGTTGAAGCGCCACTGGCGCGGTAAAACTTGGCTTTGGTGATTTTCAGTGTGCCAGGATCGTTGGTGTGAACTCCGCGCGGCTCGATAAAATAGCGGAGCGGATTCAACTGCTGCACAGTGCCTTTGCCGTGCGTGGAGAGATCACCCACGACCACGGCCCGGCCGTAATCTTGAAGCGCGCCCGCAAGAATTTCAGAAGCGGAGGCACTTAAGCGGCTGGTAAGTACCACCAGCGGTCCGTCGTAGAGGCAACTATTATCAGGATCATTATCGATATGGGGCTGCTCCTTCCCGTCGCTGACCTGGACGATCGGCCCGCCTTTGATGAACAAACCGGTCAATTTCACACATTCCTCCAGTGACCCACCGCCGTTGCGCCTCAAGTCCAGCACAATGCCCTGACAGTTTTCCGCCTTTAACTTGGTGAGCAACCGGGCCACATCGCCGGACGTGTAATGCGGTCCTCCATCACCATCCGCCGCCAAAAGTTTGCGCGAACTGCCCAAATCCATCGGAACATAGAAGGACGGCAAGTCAATCACGCCAACGCGAACGGTCTGTCCGTTCTCCGTCGGTAGATCAATGATCTTCGCTTTCGCTGCCTGGTCGTCGAGTTTGATCTCATCCCGAATCAGGGTTACGTCCCGGCGGTCCGATGTGCTGTCCGCGGACACAACCGTCAACGTCACCTGGCTGCCTTTGGGGCCGCGAATCATCGCGACGACTTTGTTGAGGTTCATCTCCACGACGTCCACCGGCGGCGCGTTGCTTTGGGCCACGGCCACAATGCGATCACCAACCTTGAGTTTCTTGCTGTTCATCGCAGGACCAGGCTTGATATCCATGATCTTGCAGTAACCATCCATGTCAGTGGTAAGTACGGCGCCGATGCCAAAGAGCGCCAGGTTCATGGTGATGGCAAAATTCTCCGCCTGAGAACGCCCCATGTAGTCGGTGTGGGGATCGTAAACGTGGGCCAGGGAAGTCAGGTAATACTCCAGCACGTCGTCGCTATCCAACTCGCGAAAAAAATGCGATTGGCGGGTGTAGCGACGTGTGAGGGTATCAACGATTTCCTCCTCGTCCGTTTTCCTGGGTTTTTCGGCGACTGCGTTATTTGTAGCTGTGGTGAGGGTCCCAGTGTTGGCCTTTGCTTCGTTCGAATTGGAAGTCCCCACGGAAGTGACCGTGTTGGTTTTTGCGGCGGATCGTTCGGCCTTTTTCTTCGCGGCATACTTCGCCAGTTTCTCCTGCAAGTACTCACCCCGCAGGCGCTGACGCCAGAGCTGCTTCGCCTCGTCCAGGTCAGCCGGTGGTTCGGCATCGCGCCGGTTGATCAGAGCCCGTTCCTCGGTATCAAAGACGAACTTTTCGGTCTTCAACAATTCATAGGCGTAATTGACCCGTTGCTCAAGGCGCTCGCGAAACCGATTGAAAATTTTGTAGGCTGGCGCGGTATCCGCAGCCCGGCGGCGGCCCACGGTCAAATTGTCGAGGTTCGTGCGGTAGGTGGCGAACTCGTTCAAGTCTGCCTGTGTAAAATGCAGCTTTTGAGGGTCGAGGGTTTCTATGTACCGCTCAAAAAACTTTTCGGACAAATTATCATCGAGCGGCTGCTGGAGGAAATGGTGCTGTTCAAGCAGACGGGCCGTGACATAGGCGATTTCGGCGTCGCTCGGGCCGGGCGCAAGCCGATCACTCAGCGTCACTTCAACTTGGGGTGCATTTGCCTCGGTCTTGCCGCCGCTGCTGTCAGCGTGCAACACCAACACTGCGGGGATTCCACCTGCCGCCAACAGCAGGGTAAACCAGGAAAGTCGTCTCATTATCGTTTTCAAGCGCTGTTTTGACCCCACCATAGGCTGAATCATTCAACTTGGCGAATAAACTTTTACCCCGGTTGAACGTTCTGTGCCCGGGCCGGTCGAACTTGAACTACCAGAATCCTGTTGAATTACAGCTTTGGATTTTTCAATATTGTGCGTTCATGAACACAAAAGCCTTTGTTTTGACGATTTCCACCAGTCTGCTTTTGCCAGCTTCAGTGCTCAAAGCGGAGGTCGCGACCGCTACCGCGACGAATGCGATTAGCCGCGAAAAAACCAGTTACGCCATAGGGATGTACTATGGCGCCGGCCTGAAACGCCAGGGCATCGAGGTCAGCGACATCAACTATGATGAATTGATCCGGGCGCTGAAAGCCTCGCTTGCCAGCGAAACCCTCACGCTGAGCGAAGCGGAGATGCGGGACACGCTCAACAAGTTTCAATTGGAACTGAACGCCCGGCAACAGGAGAAACGGCGGATCGCTGGGGAGAAGAACAAAGTCGAAGGGCCGAAGTTTCTTGAGGAAAACAAAACCAAGCCGGGCGTGGTTGTGTTGCCCAGCGGACTCCAATACAAGGTCATCACCGATGGTTTTGGGGACTCGCCCAGGGCCGAAGACATCGTCAATGTGAATTACCGCGGCACCTTGATCGACGGAACGGAGTTTGACAGTTCCTATAAGCGCGGCCAGCCCGCGAAGTTCCGTGTCACGGGTGTTATTGCCGGCTGGACCGAAGCTCTTCAAAAAATGAAGCCGGGCAGCAAATGGCAATTGTTCATTCCATCGAACCTGGCCTACGGCGAAAACGGCAACCAGAACATCGCACCCAACGCCACGCTCATCTTTGAAGTGGAACTGGTTTCCGTGGAAGCACCGCCGCCTCCCGCCCCGCCCGCAGCACCATTAACCAGCGACATCATCAAAGTGCCTTCGTTGGAGGAAATGAAGAAAGGCGCGAAGATCGAAACCATCAAGGCCGAGGACGTCGAAAAGCTTCAGAAGCAACAACAGCAGCAGTCGGAGAAGAAGTAATCAGGACGCTTCAATCCGCTCAAGCGCTCGGGACCCTTAAAGGCCGCTTTCGCGCTCATTCTGCCGATGCGGCATTTGCGCAAAGCGCGGGCTTGTACATATTGCGACCCGCGGCGTTCAGGCACGGTGCCTGCCGCACAACAACCAAGTAAAATCATTATGGCTATCAACGCTCCTGACCTGACAAAGCAACCTCCCCGCAGCCCCCGGGTGCGACTCGGCGGCTACGTGACTCTTCCCCGAATGTTGGACAAGGGCCGCGCCACTCTGGCTGGCAAGAATGGCGACTACCATTATGCCTGCCCCATGGATCAGCGTTGGCTCGAGTTCACCGGGATTGACGCCGAAGCATTGAAAAAAGAACTCGCCACCGGCAAGGGCGATGGCGAAATCCTTGAGTGGATTCAGGCGAATGCGAAGAACAAACGCACCGAGGCGGAAATTGTTGCGTGGTCCGATTGGTCCGAAAAGCGCGCGCCCAGCGATGTGGAGGGGCGTGAGTATTTCCACAACATCCACGCCAAAGTCGCCCCCAGGCGTGAAGACATCGTCACCTGGTTCGACGTGTTGGACGTTGACGATTACGCCAGCTACGGCGGCAAGGTCTAACCGAAGTTTTCGGGACCGAAGCTCGAAAGGGCTTCGGTCTTTCACCCGGCAGCCGGAGGCGGATCGTTTGAAGGCGGAACTTGCGGCTGGTAGGCTTCAATCCTCTCAATCCGATGGCGGTGGCGAGCGCCGTGAACTTCAAACTCAACCTCGTCACCCACCTTCCGGTTGAGGAGCGCCTGACCCACCGGCGTGAGATAACTGATGATCCCTTTGTCCGCATCAAAATCCCAGGCGCCCAGCAGGGTGAACGTCTCGGTCTTGTTCTCGTTTAAGTCGGTGCATTGCACGACAGTCCCAATGCTCACGACGTCCGTTCGGGCGTTGTTGAAGTCGGTGCCGCGCGCGCGAGTGAGTTGCGCCTCCAGTTCCTCTTTGCGCCGCATAAGCACCTTCTGCATTTCCTTGGCCGACTTGTATTCGTGGTTTTCCCGCAAGTCGCCGTAACTCCGGGCGATGGCAATTTCCTTCGAGTTGGCCGGAATCTTCTTTTGCACCAGTTCCGTATATTCAGCCTTGCGGCGCTCGAGACTCTCCCACGAGACATGTAATGACGATTCCTGCTTGGTTTGCTCGCCGCTGACCAGCGATTGGACGGACGGATGCCGTTTGACAATGCGCGCCAGCAGCGATCGCTTGTCCATGTCGTCGAATACCGGTGAAAGTTGCAGCGCCCGCGTCAAATCCTTGATGACTTCCAAATCGGCGGTGGCGGTGAGATCGGCGATCAATTCCTGATCATCGAGAATGAACTCGCGCAAACGATTCGAGCGTTTCTCGTTGAACTGATCGCGCTCCATCGCCGTCAACATGGCGCGAAAGACTTCAGGCCCGAGAATATCGGCAAAAACCTCATCCTTGTGTTCCTTGCCCAGCCAGAGAAGCAACTCGCTATTAGCCGCATGTTGGCTGATGAGCCGGGCAAGGGTTTCTTTTAGTTCATTCAGCTTGCCGCTGTGCGCCAGCAATCCCGCGAACTCCTTGCACAGCTTGGCGGAAACGTTGTTCAGTGCGCCCCGCAGGATATCACTCCACTTGTCCGGTTGCGCTGCTTTGAAGGACTCCAGGGTCCTGCGGTGCTTGGCGGCGGGCATGGCTTCCATCACCGCGCCAAACTTCACGCCTTCCTGATTCCACACTTGCTCGGCGGTCAGTTCGCCCGGAGTTGCGGCAACACCGGTCGCGGTTACGAGGTCGTCGCGAACAAAAATCGCCTCCAGCGCCACGGCCGTTTGCGTGCGGGCGTGCGAAGGAATATCAGCATTGAGACCAGCAATAACTTCCCGGGCCGTGGCTTGCTTGTCGCCAATATCGCTGGCGTTTTTCGCCACCTCGGAGGCAACTGCGAGGCGCGCCTTCAATCCTTTCGCCGCTCGGAAATCGGCCAGCAACCGGTCCTGCAATGACGTCTCTTGCGCCTGATAGACAATCGGCTCGGTTTTCTTGGTGGGCACCACGAAATGACCGTCCTTTTTCATTTCGTGCCGGGCCGTTTCCCACCACTTCTTCCAATCATCGCGAATGACATCCGGCACGAGCACTTGTTGGATTTGGTCCAACGTCGCTTTTCCGCCGTAGCTGTTGAGAACGACTTTGATCAGATCGAGGTGATTGAGCGCTGCCATTTGACGCAACCCCTCGATGTCTGCCGCCTTTCTCGCGAGAATATGGTCCTTGGCAATCGGCTTGAGCGAGTCTGCCGCAAAAGACAGGTCCATCGTGTGGCCCGGTTTGCCGGGAAAATCGATCGTGAACCGCGCGAAGACGGTGTCCACGGTTTTAATGCGGCCAAAGCCCCAACTCCGGTGCATGCAGAATCCACTCGTAGTCAACAACACAAGCGGTTCGATCTGACGTCCCTCAATCTTGCCTGCCACCGCCAGCTTCTCGAATTCTTCTCTCATAAAATCGGTTCTTACTCGCGCCCTGAAGTTCTGCTTGCCAACATTAAACGAAGTGAACGGCCAAAAACCAAGAGAAATTGCGGCAAGGGTGCTGGGCCGCAGGCGCATCGGCGAGGAATTCACTGAAACTTTACTTGAACAGGCGCTTGCCAACGCCCGTTTATCTTCGGCGGATCGAGGTTTGTGCCATGAGCTCGTCTTTGGCGTCGTCCGCTGGCAGGCCACACTGGATTGGCTCATCTCCCGCAAGACGCAGGGCCGGACGCAAAAGCCCGCATTGCAGGATCTGCTGCGGCTGGGACTTTACCAGATATTCTGGCTGGATCGTATTCCCAACCACGCGGCGGTCCACGAAACCGTTGAAATGGCTAAACGCGCCGGCTTCGGGCCTCAATCCGGCTTCGTCAACGCCATCCTGCGGGGCTATCTGCGCGAAACCAACAAAACCCGGAGTGCTTTAACCGAACTCAAGCGCACGCAACCAGCGCTCGGCTGGTCTCACCCCGAATGGCTGGCCCAGCGCTGGCTGGGCCGTTTTGGCGAAGAAGACACTCAGCGCTTGTTGGAATGGAACAACACTCCCCCCAGGACGTTTGCCCGCGTCAACACCCTCCGCACCGACGCCGGTAAACTCGTCGAAAGGTGGCGCGAAGAGAATGTGGACTACGACTTCGTCACCCGCGACTGGACCGGCGAGAATCTGGTGTTTGAATTGAAATCCCATCCGCCGCTTTCCACGCTGGAAAGCTTTCAGCGGGGTTGGTTTTACGTTCAGGACCCCAGCACGCTGTTTGCCGTGCGCGAATTGAACCCGCAACCGGGAGAAAACCTCCTTGATCTCTGCGCCGCACCCGGCGGCAAGACCACCTTCATCGCTCAACTGATGAACAACGAAGGCCGCATCGTTGCCCACGACATCGCGCCGGATCGCTTGAAGTTGATTCAAGAGAACTGTACCCGACTCGGCGTCACTGCCGCTGAAATCACTTCGACCCTCGACCTTCGACCCTCGACCTTCGACCGCGTCCTGGTGGACGCCCCCTGCTCCAACACCGGCGTGCTGCGCCGCCGCGTGGATTTGCGCTGGCGCATTCAGCCCACGGAAATCGACCGATTGCGCGCGACCCAGTTGGATCTATTGCGAAACGCAGCAAAATGGCTGAAACCCGGCGGCGTGCTGGTTTACAGCACGTGCAGCCTCGAAGCTGAGGAAAACGATGAGGTGGTGAAGCAGTTTCTGGCGATGGAAGCCGGATTCAGGCTTGAGCATCAGCTCGAGCTGAGTCCTGTCAAAGACGCGGTTGACGGGGCGTTTATTGCCCGCCTGGTGCGGCTGCTGTGAGGACGATCGGTTCCGGCGGGCCCGGGAACTTTGGGCTGCGATTCAGCAAATAAAGGTCAAAGCCGCACAACACGCGCGCGAGGGATTCCCGGGCCTTCACGCGCAAGGACCAACGGGCGCTCAAATCCGGCGCGGCAAACGCCACCGTGTTCAAGCCGTGTTGTTTCGCAATCCACAGGGCGCGCGGGCAATGGAATTCTTCGGTTACGATCGTGAACTTTTTCAGTCCAAACACTGAGTTGGCCCGCACGACCGAGTCCAGCGTGCGAAATCCTGCATAGTCGCGAGTAATCACATTGGTGGGAATGCCCGCCGCCACCAGCGCGTTCATCATGTCCGTTGGCTCATCATACGTGGCAACGTGGTTATCGCCGCTCACGAGGAGATGTTGCACTTTGCCGGAACGGTATAGTTCAAACGCGGCATTGATGCGTTGTGTGAAATGCAGGTTGGGGCGTCCGCTGGCCGTGAACTTTCCCGTTCCCAATACCAACGCAACCTCGTTTGCGGGGATCTGTTCCACAGAACGAAAAATCCGACCGGCTGCCGCCATCCGACAAACGCGATCCGCCACCACGACGGATGCCAGCGCGAGCACTGCAAATACTCCCGCACCAACGAGGATGCGGGCGCGGTTGGCTCTCACTTTCTGCCAGATTAGTCTCAGGCGGGATTGGCGTGGGCTGGTTTTCATTGGTTTTTCCTTACACTGCCACCGGCGCTTTGATCGGCGGATGCGGGTCGTAGCCGACCAATTCAAAATCCTCGAACTCGAAGTCGTCAATGTTCTTAACCTTCGGGTTCAGTTTCATCTGCGGCAAAGGTCTAGGCTCTCGCGTGAGCTGGAGCTTCGCCTGTTCGAGATGGTTTGAATACAAATGCAGATCGCCAAAGGTGTGAACGAACTCACCGGGCTTGAGTTCGCACACCTGCGCCACCATCAAGGTTAATAGCGCATAGCTGGCAATGTTGAACGGGACGCCCAGGAAAATATCCGCGCTGCGCTGGTAAAGCTGACAGCTCAATTCCCCTTCACTGACGTAAAATTGAAACATGGTGTGGCACGGCGGCAACGCCATCTGGTCGATGTCCGCCACATTCCAGGCGCTCACGATCAAGCGGCGGCTGTCCGGATTCCGTTTGATCTCCTCAATGACTTTGGCGATCTGGTCAATGCCCCACTTGCTTTTCCGCAGCCGGCGCGAAAGCGGCGTGACGCCACGCAGGTTGCCGAGTTCCCCCAGATCAAACAACGACGGCTGACCGCCAGTAGCCCGAGTTGATTTGCGCGGCCGGCTTTGCTTCACCCAATGCCGCCATTGCTTTCCGTAAACCGGCCCCAGTTCACCGGTGCTCTTGTCCGCCCACTCATCCCAAATGGTCACCTTGTTCTTCTGCAGGTAAGCGACATTGGTTTCACCGCGCAAAAACCAGAGCAGTTCGTATATGATCGAGCGAAGATGCAGTTTCTTGGTGGTGAGAACTGGAAAACTGTTCTGCAAAGGAAACCGGGCCTGCGCGCCAAACAACGAATACGTCCCCGTGCCCGTGCGGTCGGCCTTGAACTTGCCATGCTCCATGACGTGGCGGAGCAGATCGAGATACTGAATCATCGCGAGCAGAATTGAACCACGAATTGGCCACTTGTCACGCCGAAGCTGGCTTTTGGGAAAATACTAACCCGCCCCGATTCGATTGATTCCAAGGGATGCCCAACCCGAAACGGAGCGCGACATTTATGTCGCTTCAGTGTGCGAATCCAATGGTGTGTCGAATCAGGAAAGTGCATTTGAGGAAAGCACGGTGAAGCGGGCTGAAGCCCCTTGTCATTACCCACATCTTTTTCATGTTCGTTGCAGGCTCTCTAATCCTTCACACATCCACATCAATCGCTGCCAGCCCCGCCAAAGGGTTTGCCAGCCTGGCATCCCGTCGCCCTTGCGAGCTAAAAATCCGCCCAGGCGCGCCACCGCTACCAGCGCGCTGCGATGCCTCCAGCCTCCGGCCGGTTTGCCAAAGCGAGCTGCCAACAGCTTCAACGCTTCGGACCCGAAAACTTCCGCGTCCACAGGCTCGTCGCCGCGACTGCGCGCCA
Organism: Verrucomicrobiia bacterium; assembly: GCA_036274115.1. Lineage (GTDB taxonomy): Bacteria > Verrucomicrobiota > Verrucomicrobiia > Limisphaerales > JADLHS01 > JADLHS01. The sequence goes on along the minus strand of DASUGI010000263.1, from coordinate 1,296 downwards.
ACCATTTGGCATTGAGCAAGCGCACCGCCACGATCGCCAGTACCGCCACCAACGTTTCGATCCGATAGGCCTCTTGGAGTTGGCTCGCTTCGGCACCCACCCCGCTCTTGAGCGCTTTGTGATACTCTTCGATCCACCAGCGAGCGGCATAGCGGCCAACGATGCGTTGCACCTCCGTCCACCGCCCGCAGGGCAGCGAGGTCAACAACACCCAGTGCAGCGGCTCGACTCCTTCGGGCGCGCCCACTTCCCGCACTTCCACTACCTTGGCCCTGAAGTCTGGCTTGTCTCCATCGGGCCGCTCCGGCCCTCGGAAACACATCGTGCCGCTGCGCACTTGCACCCGCGCGGTGCGTGCCGGTTGCCCGGCGCGCGAGCGCAGCTCCACTTCCATGGTTCCACGCACGGTTAACTTTTCCAGCGCGTCGTGCAAATGATCCGGCGACTCGGCCAGCTTTCGGTCCCGATAGGCACGGATGATGAAATCCACGCCCCGGCGCTGACAGCGTTCGATGGGTTCGTAAAAGTCGGCTTCCCGATCCGCCAGGAAAATCCATTGGCTGTGCGCGGGCGGCGGCTCAACCTGTTCCAACACCGCCGCCCACCGCTGCGATTCCCGCGGCCGTTGAATGCGTTGCTTCCATGTCTCCCGACCGCGTTTGGGCGGACCGGTGCGCCGCCAGCATTGCTGGTCCACTAACCCCAGCACGATCCCTTCGGGCCGGGGCGCCAAATCCCAGGCCTCTACCCGTACCCCCAACGTCGTGTGCAGCAACAGTCCCCGCCCCTGCCCGTTGCCAATGGGCCCCAAATCCTCGCAACCTGCATGGCTGCTGTAATCCAGTTCGCTGGTGTCCTCGATGAGCAGATATTCTCCCGGTTCGCGGCAGCGGGCCCGAGTCTGTTCCCAGTGGGGCGTCTGGATTTGGGCAGGGCCGACCTTCGGCTGGCCGAAAAACCGATAGGCGGCTTTGAGGTCTTTCATCTCGGGAAAGGCTTGCGGCAAGGTGCCGCCCGGATTTTGAGCCAAGCCGGCGCCGATGCGCACCAGGCGTTGGGTGAGGCGTTTGTCCCCCAGTTGGGCAAACGCGAATTCTGCTTGGGCCCACTGGGCGGGCGCTGACAGAGTGGTCATGATCGGTGTCGGTGAGGAACCAATCACTTGCCCCCTGCTTAACCCTGACGCCCCTAATTCCTTGCCGATCAGAATTCATAACGCAACTCCTAAAAAGATGTGGGTAATGACAAGGGCTGAAGCCCCGCGCTCCTACCGCATCGTTGCGACTAAGTGGTCGG